>DATDBI010000211.1:0-15051 GCA_036524915.1 Lysobacter sp.
GGCTTTAACAGTGAATGCGGCACACTGGAACGCTCGCCAGACACCCCGACAGAACCTTGTCCCGGAGCACGCCATGAACCAGCCCGCCGTCGTCCATCCTGTCGATCCCGAGTTCGCCGCCAGGTCCCGGGTCACCCGGGAGGCGTACGAGCGCATGTACGCCGAATCGGTGAACCAGCCGGAGGCGTTCTGGGGCAAGGTCGGCCAGCGCCTGGACTGGTTCAGGGCGCCGACAAAGGTCAGGGACGTCAGCTTCCAGCTCGACGACTTCCACATCCGCTGGTACGAGGACGGCGAGCTCAACGCCAGCGTCAACTGCCTCGACCGCCACCTGGCTGAACGCGGCGACAAGACCGCGCTGATCTTCGAGCAGGACGATCCGTCAAAGCCCGCCGAGCACATCACCTACCGCGACCTGCATGCGCGCGTGTGCAAGCTGGCCAACGCATTGCGCTCGCTCGGCGTGCGTAAGGGTGACCGCATCACCATCTACCTGCCGATGATCCCCGAGGCGATTGTCTCGATGCTGGCCTGTGCCCGCGTTGGCGCGATCCACTCGGTGGTATTCGGCGGCTTTGCCCCGAACTCCATCTCCGACCGCGTCGCCGATTGCGCCAGCAAGCTGATCATCACCGCAGACGAGGGTCTGCGCGGCGGCAAGAAGGTGCCGCTCAAGGCCAACGTCGACGCGGCGCTGAAGATGCCCGGCACCAACACCGTCGAGACGGTGCTGGTGGTGCGCCACACCGGATCGGCCGTCGACATGCAGATGCCGCGTGATCGCTGGTACGACGCCGTGGTCGAGGGACAGCCGGAAGAATGCGCGCCCGAGCGCATGAACGCCGAGGACCCGCTCTTCATCCTCTACACCTCCGGTTCGACCGGCAAGCCCAAGGGCGTGCTGCACACCACCGCCGGTTACCTCGTCTACGCCAGTTACACGCACGAGATGGTGTTCGACCTGCGCGACGACGACATCTACTGGTGCACCGCCGACGTCGGCTGGGTTACCGGACACAGCTACATCGTCTATGGCCCGCTGGCCAATGGCGCGACCGCCGTGGTGTTCGAAGGCGTCCCCAACTACCCGAGCGTGTCGCGCTTCTGGGATGTGATCGACAAGCACAAGGTCACCATCTTCTACACCGCCCCCACGGCCATCCGCGCACTGATGCGCGACGGCGACGAGCCGGTGCAGAAGACCTCGCGCGCGTCGCTGCGCCTGCTCGGCACGGTCGGCGAGCCGATCAACCCCGAGGCCTGGCGCTGGTACTACGAAGTCGTGGGCGACTCGCGCTGCCCCATCGTCGACACGTGGTGGCAGACCGAAACCGGCGGCATCCTGATCACGCCGCTGGCCGGCGCGATCGACCTCAAGCCTGGCTCGGCCACGAAACCGTTTTTTGGCGTGCAGCCGGCGCTGGTCGATGCCAACGGCCAGCTGCTCGAAGGCGAGGCCGAGGGCAACCTGGTGCTGCTCGATTCCTGGCCGGGCCAGATGCGCACCGTCTACGGCGACCACCCGCGTTTCATCGACACCTACTTCCGCACCTACCCGGGCATGTACTTCACCGGCGACGGTTGCCGTCGCGACGCCGACGGTTACTACTGGATCACCGGCCGCGTCGACGACGTGATCAACGTCAGCGGGCATCGCATCGGCACGGCCGAAGTCGAGAGCGCCCTGGTCTCGCACCCGAAGGTGGCCGAGGCGGCGGTGGTCGGCTTCCCGCACGACATCAAGGGCCAGGGCATCTATGCCTACGTCACCCTGATCGCCGGCGAGGCCGCCACCGAGGCGCTGCACAAGGAACTCATCGCGCACGTGCGCAAGGAGATCGGGCCGATCGCGACGCCCGACCACCTGCAATGGGCGCCGGGCCTGCCGAAGACGCGCTCGGGCAAGATCATGCGCCGCATCCTGCGCAAGATCGCCGAGAACGCGCCTGATCAGCTCGGCGACACCAGCACGCTGGCCGACCCGAGCGTGGTCGAAAGCCTGGTCAACGAACGCCGCGTGCCCTGACCCAAGCGCATGCCGACCCTGCTGATCGCCGACGACCATCCGCTGTTCCGCGAAGCCCTGCGCGGCGCGGTGGCGCGGGTGCTGCCCGAGGCGCAGCTGCGCGAGGCCGACAGTGTGGATGCGCTGTATGTCCTGGTTGAAGCCGAACCCGACGCCGACCTGCTCCTGCTCGACCTCAACATGCCAGGCGCCCAAGGCTTCAGTGCGCTGGTGCACCTGCGCGCGCTGCATCCGCAGCTTCCGATCGTGGTGGTGTCGGCCCGCGAGGAGCCCAGCGTGATGCGACGCGCGCTCGATCACGGCGCGGTCGGCTTCATCCCCAAATCGGCCGACGCGGCGACGCTGGGCGAAGCGCTCACGCGCGTGCTCGACGGCGACCGCTGGGCGCCGGCGGTCGCGCTGTCGGCTCCGGCCGCGCACGCCGACGAGCACGACGCAGCGCAGCGTCTGCGCGACCTCACACCGCAGCAGTTCCGCGTGCTGCAGATGCTCGGCTCGGGCCTGCTCAACAAGCAGATCGGCTACGAGCTGGGCGTGTCGGAGGCGACGGTGAAGGCGCACGTCACCGCGATCCTGCGCAAGCTCGGCGCGAACAACCGGACCCAGGCCGTGCTGATCGCCGGCCGCCTCGCCCTCGACCCGAGTGCGATCGTTCCACCGCCCGAAGAGGTCGAGTAGCCCCGCCTGCCTTGCCTGCGCGGGAACGGTGGCGGGTGTAATCTCCGCCCCATGAGCCTCCGGCGCCCGCTGCCTGCACTTCGACCGTTCGTCGAATCGGTCTGGGCCAGCGCTGCGTCCACGCATTCGGTCGCGCCGCGTGAGCACGTGCTGCCTTGCAACCGCATGCACCTGGCGATCCGCCTCGACGGGCCATTGCGCCTTTACCGCGACGCCGACGACGCGCGCGGCGAGGCCATTGCCAGCGCCGTCGTGGCCGGCACGCGCGCAGGGTTCTACGTCAAGGACACCACGCGCCCCTCGCGCTCGGTTGGCGTGATCCTGCGGCCGGGTGCCAGCCAGGCGCTTTTTGGCTGCAACGCCGATGAGCTCACCGGCTGCCACGTTCCGCTCGACGCACTGTGGGGCGGGGCGGCACACGACCTGCACGCGCGGTTGCTCGACGAGGATGACGAATCGCGCCAGCTCGAACTGCTGCAGCGGGCCTTGCTCGCGCGCCTGCGTCCGGTGCGCGCGATGCATCCGGCGATCGCGCAGACCATGCAGGGCCTGGAGCAGGGCCATCAGGTCGCGGCGCTCGCGCGGGCCAGTGGCTGCAGCCACCGATTGCTGTTGGCGCGCTTCCGTGCCGCCACCGGCCTGGCCCCCAAGGCGTATGCGCGCGTACTTCGATTCCGCCACGCGTTGAAACTGCTTGAACGCGGGCAGCGATTGGCGGACGTCGCCCACGACGCCGGATACAGCGATCAGGCTCACTTCAATCGCGAGTTCCGTGAACTGTCCGGCATCACGCCGCAGGCATACCGGCGTGCGCCGGTGCGGGGCGGGGCGCATGTCGGCATGGTCAATTTCCTTCAATACGCAGGACTTCCGCGGCCCTAAGGTCAACGCACACCCCTACCGGCGAGCCACCATGTCCACCCGCGAACTGTTTGCCTATCTGTGTGTCCGTGATGCGCAATCGGCCATCGATTTCTATCGCGAGGTCTTCGGCGCGACCGAGACATTGCGTCTGGTCGACGCCGGTGGCCGCATCGGACACGCCGAAGTCGCGGTGGCAGGCACCACGCTGATGCTGTGCGAGGAGTATCCGGAGTACAACATCGTCGCCCCCGATCCGGCGGCTTCCAGCAGCGTGACCCTGCACGTGCATGTCGACAACGCCGACGCGGTGATCGAGCAGGCGCTGTCGGCCGGTGCAACCCTGGTGATGCCACCGCGCGATCAGTTCTACGGCGAGCGCTCCGGTGTCGTCCGCGACCCGTTCGGCCATCGCTGGAACATCGGCCACAGCATCGAAGACGTGACCCCACAGGAAATGCAGCGCCGCTTCGTCGCGCTGACCGCCGGCCCCTGCGACTGAGCGTTCGCGACAGGGCGTTGACGGATCTGAACGGCAGCCAGCGAGGCCTGGGCGTAATCACGCCCGTTCGACGACGCCGGGCGTAGTCCTTTCGCCATCCAATCGCGCAAAGGTGGCTGCATGCATTCGTCGCTACGACGTGCGACCTGTCTGGGCCTGGCCGCGACGCTGTCGGGCTGTGCCGGCCAGGCTGAATTTGCAGCAGGCGAAGACACCGGGCCCAATCCGGTCATCGCCGAGCCCGCTTCTTCTGCCATCCCGACCGTCAGTATCGCGCCGGCAGAGGGTTGGCCAGCCAACACCACGCCCACGGCGGCGACCGGGCTGGAAGTGAAGGCATTCGCCAGCGGCCTGGATCATCCCCGCTGGCTGTACGTGCTGCCCAATGGCGATGTGCTGGTCGCCGAGTCGAATGCACCGCCGGGCAAATCCGGCATCGGCGGCATCAAGGGCAAGGTGATGGGTTCGGTGAAGAAGCGCGCCGGCGGTGCGGTGCCGAGCCCGAACCGGATCACCCTGCTGCGCGATCGCGACGGCGATGGTGTCGCCGAGACCCGCAGCGTGTTCGCGAGCAACCTCAGTTCGCCGTTCGGCATGGCCCTGGTCGGAGACACGCTCTACATAGCCAATACCGATTCGCTGGTGCGCGCGCATTACGGCAGCGGCGACCTGCGCCTGTCCGCAGCGCCGCGGAAGGTCGCCGACCTTCCCGGCAAGGAAGGCGACAGATTCAATCACCACTGGACCAAGAGCCTGCTGCCGACACCGGACGGAAGCCGCTTCTTCATCGGTGTCGGCTCCAACAGCAACATTGCCGAGAACGGCATCGACGTGGAAGCCAATCGCGCGTCCGTGCTGGAACTGGACTCAACCAGCGGCAACCAGCGTGTGTACGCCAGTGGCCTGCGCAATCCGGTCGGGCTGGCCTTTGAGCCACGCAGCGGCAAGCTGTGGGCGGTGGTCAACGAACGCGACGAGCTCGGCAACGACTTGGTTCCCGACTACCTGACCCGCGTCGAGAGCGGGGCCTTCTACGGATGGCCCTACAGCTATTTCGGCCAGCACGTGGACACGCGGGTTGTGCCGCAGCGTCCCGATCTGGTGGCGAGTGCGCGCCGGCCGGACTATGCGCTGGGATCGCACGTCGCCCCGCTCGGGCTGGCGTTCGCCAGTGGCGACGGGCTGGGCAGCAACTACGCCGAAGGCGCCTTCATCGGGCTGCACGGCTCGTGGAACCGCAAACCACTCAACGGCTACAAGGTGGTGTTCGTGCCGTTCCGCGACGGCATGCCCGATGGCGCGATGCGCGACGTGCTGACCGGGTTCCTCGACGATGCCGGCAATGCACGCGGGCGGCCGGTCGGCGTGGCCACCGATCGCAGCGGCGCATTGCTGGTAGCCGACGATGTCGGCAACGTCGTCTGGCGCGTTACCCGCAACGCACCCGGCCAGTCGCTCACGCCTGCACCACCTGCCGCTGTGCGGCCAGGAAGGCGCGCAGTGAGGCCGGCTTGATCGGCTTGGTCAGCACGCGGCAGCCCTGCTCGCGCGCCGCCAGTTTGAGCGCATCGCTGCCGTCGCCGGTCAGCAGCGCCGCAGGCAGGTTGCGCCCGCACTGCACGCGCAACGCATCGATCACGCCCAGTCCATCGAGCCGGTCGTGCAGGTGGTAGTCCACCAGCGCCACGTCGGGGCACTCGCTCAGCAGCGCCAGCGCCTCGTCGGCGTTGGCCGCGGTCAGCGCGGTCACGCCCCAGCGCTGCAGCAGGCTGCGCATGCCTTCGAGGATCTCGCGATCGTTGTCCACGCACAGCACACGCAGGCCGGCCAGCGAATCGCCGCCCACGACCAGGTGCGGTTCCGGCAGCGGCGCGGCGTACATCGCGCGGCCGAACGGCACGGTGATCGAGAACACGCTGCCAACGCCAATCCGCGAGCGCACCCGCAGCGGGTGATCAAGCGTGCGCGCCACACGCTGGCAGATCGACAAGCCAAGGCCCAGGCCACGCTCGCCGCTGGTGCCGGGGTGATCGAAACGCCGGAACTCGTCGAAGATCTGCGCCTGGTGGTACTCGGATATGCCCGGGCCGGTGTCCCAGACCTGCAGTTCGACGGCGCCTTCGCGCACGCGCGCCGCGATCAGCACGCCGCCCTCGCGGGTGTAGCGAAGCGCGTTGCCGAGGAAGTTCTGCAGTGCGCGCCGCAGCAGGCGGCGATCGCTGCGCACCGGGCGTGGGCGGTCGGGCGCACGCACCCGCAGCTGCAGGCCGCGACCGGAGGCCACCGGTGCGTACTGGGCCACCAGCTCGCGCAGCAGTTCGTTGACGTCGAAATCGACGATCTCGATGCGCAGCGCGCCGGCGTCGAGTCGCGAGATATCCAGCAGCCCATCGAGCAGGTCCTCGGCGGCGCGCAGCGACGCATCCACGCGCTCGGCCAGCCGCGCCTGCTCGACCGGGTCGGGTGTTTCGCGCAGGGCACTGGCAAACAGCCGCGCCGCATTGAGCGGCTGCAACACGTCATGGCTGATCGCCGCAAGGAAGCGCGTCTTCGATTGCTGCGCCGACTCGGCCTCGCGCGTGCGCAGTTCCACGCGCTGCTCCAGGGTTTCGTTGACCTCGCGCAGACCCTGTTCGGCTCGCTTGTAGTCGGTGACGTCGCTGTAGGTGGTGACGTAACCGCCGGGGAGCGGGCGGCCGCGCATTTCGATGACCTGGCCGTTGGCGCGAACGCGCTCGAACACGTGCGGTGCGCCCGCGCGCAGGTGCGACAGTCGGCGCTGCACCTGCGCCTCGGTCGGCCCTGGGCCCATCTCACCCCGCTCGGCGTTCCAGCGGATCAGGTCGCTGACGGGACGCCCGACGTAGAGCATGCCGTCGGGATAGTCGAACAGTTCCTGGTACCGGCGGTTCCAGGCCACCAGCCGCATCTCCGCATCAACCACGCTGACGCCCTGGCTGATGTTCTCCAGCGTCGTCGACAGGATCTGGCGGTTGAATTGCAGTTCCTGGTTGGCTTCGTCGAGCAGCGCGACCACTTCGCCCAGTTCCATGCCCGAGCCACGCAGGGCCGTGGTCAGGGTCAGGCGTGCCGAGGCGGCGCCAATGGCCGAGGCAAGCAGGCGCTCGGTGAACTGCGCCAGTGCGCGGTCGGCCGGTTGCTCCGGTTGCCAGGGACGGCCCTGCTGCTGCGCGTATTCCTCGAAGGCGCGACGCGCGTGGCGCTCGCCGACGATGCGCTCGGCCAGCGCCAGCAGCTCGCTGCCGCGGACGCTGCCGGCCCAGCCGCCCGGTCCAAGCGCGGGCCGCTGCACGTACGGGTCAAGGTACGGCGCGGCCAGCAGTTGCTCCTGCAGGCGCGGCCGCTGCCGCACCGAGACGAACAGGAACACGCCGACGTTGAACAACAACGACCAGAACGTGCCGTGGGTCAGCCGATCCCAGCCGTGCAGGCCGAACAGCTGCTCCGGTTGCAGCCAGTCCACACCCAGCGGGCCGTGCTCGAGCCATTGCGAACCAAACCAGCCCCCGCGCGCCAGCGCTGGCAACAGCAGCGTGTACAGCCACAGCACAGTGCCGGCAAACAGGCCAGCAAACGCGCCGGAGCGGCTGGCACCCCGCCAGTACAGGCCACCAATCAATGCCGGGGCGAACTGCGCGACCGCGGCGAACGCCAGCAGGCCGTGCTGGGCGAGCGTGTCCTCGTCACTGCGGCTGTAGTAGGCCGAACCACGGTGATAGGCGTACGCCATCATCGCCAGCGCGATGATCGTGATGCGTCGCACCCACAGCACCTGGCGGTCGATGCCCTGGCCTTCGTGCAGCGCACCGCTGCGCAGCAGGAGCGGTACGACCAGGTCGTTGCTGACCATCGTCGCCAGGGCGACGCTCGCCACGATCACCATGCCGGTGGCGGCGGAGAATCCGCCGATGTAGACGATCAGGGCCAGCGATTCCTGCTTCAGCGCCAGCGGCAGCGCCAGCACGTAGGTGTCGGGTGATGCGCCGGTGCCGGCCAGCACGGCCTGTCCGGTGAGCGTGATCGGCACCACCAGCAGCGAGATCAGCACCAGGTAGCCGCCGAACATCCAGCGTGCCGAGCGCAGGTCGGACGGGTCCTGGCACTCGACCACGGCCACATGGAACTGGCGCGGCAGGCAGACAATGGCGGCGAACGCGAGCAGGGTCTGGGCGACGAAGCCGGCCGGCACGCCGGGCGCGGTGACAATGCTGGCCGCCTGCACCATGCGCGCCGGCAGTGCACCCACACCGGGGAGGTGGAACAGCGCGAACAGGCCGATGGCGAGGAATGCCAGCAGCTTCACCAGCGATTCCAGCGCCACCGCCAGGACCATGCCGCGATGGTGCTCGGTGGCATCGATCTGGCGCGTGCCGAACAGGATCGCGAACACCGCCAGCAGCAGCGCCACGTAGAACGCCGGATCGTGGAGCATTCCGGCGTCGCTGGAAACATTGGCCAGCACTTCCACGCTCATCGCCACGGCCTTGAACTGCAGGGCGACGTAGGGCACCGCAGCGGTCAGCGCCACCGCCGCGACCAGTGCCGCCAGGCCCGGCGCGCGGCCGTAGCGCGAGGACAGGAAGTCGGCGATGGAGACGATGCGGTTCTGGCCGGAGATCAGCACCAGCCGCTCGAGGATGCGCCAGCCGAAGGCCAGCATCAGCAACGGCCCGAGGTAGATCGGCAGGAAGCCCAGTCCGGTGCGTGCGGCGGTGCCGACCGCGCCATAGAACGTCCATGACGAGCAGTACACCGCCAGCGCCAGCGAATACACGGCCGGCCGCAGCCAGCGCGCCTTGGGCGCGAAGTCGCGCTGGTCGCCGTAGTAGGCGACCACGAACAGCACGCCGACGTAACCCGCCGACACCAGCAGCAGAATCCAGCCTGGGATCACCGGTATGCGCCCTCTCCAGCCATGGGCGCAGTGTAGACCCGGGCCGGTGCGGCGGCTCTACGACCAAAGCGGGTATCGGGGCGGGGTGGAGGACCGGGGCTTAGTGCATCCCGGCTCTCAGATAAGCGAATCGGCCAGCCGTGCAATCCCCTCGACGCTGCGGCGCCAGCGCGGGCGGGTACGCCAGGAGTCCAGGTCGAGGATCTCGGCGTCCGCCAGGTATTCGCTCTCGATTGCACGCAGCCGCTCGACCACGCCGCGGTCGTAGCACAGCAGTCCGGCTTCGGCATTGAGGGCGAAGGACCGGATGTCGAGGTTGATCGACCCGATCAGGGCGATGTCGTCATCGACGCTGAGGTGTTTGGCGTGGAGGAAGTGGGGCCGGTACAGCGCGATGCGCACGCCGGCTTCGAGCAGCTCCTCGTAGTAGGAACGCTGCGCCCAGCGCGTCAGGTTCTGGTTGTTACTCTGTGACAGCACCAGCTGCACATCTACGCCCGACAGCGCCGCCAGGTGCAGTGCGCCGAGCGTGACGTCGTCAGGAACGAAGTAGGGGGTTGTCAGCGTCACGCGATGGCGCGCGTGCTGGATCAGCGCGACCACCACGTTGCGTGCGTTCTGGAACGGATACGCCGGCCCACCGGGGAGCAGCTGCGCCGGAGCGGCGCCGGTACTGGTGTAGTCGGCGTTCACCACCAGCCGCTCGCCGGTCTCGATCAGCCAGTCGCTGGCGAACAGCGCCGCGAGCTGGCGCACCGCCGAACCCTGCACGCGTGCGACCAGTTCGCGGTTGGGGCGGCCCGGGACGAACTCCGCCTCGGCCAGGTTCTGCGATCCGATGTAACCCACGCGGCGGTCGATCACCGCCAGCTTGCGGTGGTTGCGCAGGTCCATCCGCGACAGGCTGCGCCAGGCGAGGCCGCCGGCGAGCATCGCGTGGACCTCGACACCCGACTCGCGCAGCGGCCGGGCAAAGGCGCGCAGCCCCGGCTTGGCGCCGACCGCATCGAGCAGGACGCGGCAGCGCACGCCCCGCGCCGCCGCCCGCTGCAGTGATGCGCAAACCTGCGCGCCGACCTGATCGTCGAACATCAGGTAGTACAGGAGGTGGATCTCTTCCCGGGCAGCGTCGATATCCGCCACCAGTGACGCCAGTGACTGTTCGTACTGGTCGAGCAGCTCGATCGCATTGCCGCCAGTGGGCATGAAGTCGCCCAGGCGCTCGACCAGGCGCGGGATGTCGGCACTGGCTTCGCCTTCGCTGCCTGGCGGCATCCAGCGCAGCGCGCGCAGGCTGTCCTGTCGTTCGCGGATCACCTGTGACGCCAACGCCTGCCGTTCGCGCCGCTGGCGCGCCAGCCACGGATGGCCCAGCACCAGGTACAGCGGCAGCCCGAGCAAGGGCACGAAGCCGACCAGCAGCAACCAGCTGCGCGCCGCCGCCGGCGGACTGCGCACCGGAATCCAGGCGAGCGCGGCCAGGCGGATCAGCCAGTCCAGGAAGAACAGCCAGTAGCCGGCGTGGAAGTCGAAGGGCATGGGCGGCATTGGAGCATGCCGGCGTGATGGCGGCATGCGCGGCCGCAGGCCATTGCGAAGGCCGATCCAAGCCTCGTTTGACGGTTCTGCAGCCACCGCGCTGGCAACGAATGCAGTCCACGCCCCTCTTTGAGAAGGTTCTTATGTACTGATTGGCCACGCCAAGTGAGCCTGAATGCCCTCACACGACAGTCAGATCCTATGGAAAGAGCAAAGTGGGCGGATCGCGGTCAACAGTTGCGCGTTGGTCCAGCAGAAGATCAATGGGCGAGGTGCGTCGGCGCATCGCGCCTGGGAAGCGTTGAACTGACCAGCCAGGACCTGTCGATCTGGATCCAGATGCGTGCCGGTTCCTGGGTCGAAGCCAAGGAGGGAAAGTTCTACCTGCGCAGCGGCGACTGGATCGCCTTCGCCAAGGATTCGATGCCGCAGATCCAGTCGCACCAGGATGGCATCTGCATCGGCCTGACGATCTCCGAGGATGCGCTGCGGGCGATGGCCCGCTTCGAAGACTTCGGTCTGTATGTCGGCCGCGGACGGCTCGAGCCCGACGCGGCACGCGCCTTCGCGCGGATGTGGTACCGCGCCTCGCGCAACCTGGATGCGGATCGACGCACCGGTCGCATCCAGGCACCGCTGCGCTCGATGCTGCTGTTCCTTGAGAGCACGCAGGCCGAGTACTCGGCCCGTCTCGGGCTGTGCCCGGGCGCGTCGCTGGGTCGCAAGCGGCAGGTGTTCGAGCGCATGCAGCGGGCCAGCCTCTATCTGGAAGGGCATTGCCATCGCATCGTCCGTATCAGTGAACTTGCCGAGCGCACGCGCTTCTCCACCTGGTACTTCTCGAAGCTGTTCCACAAGCTCTATGGCGAAAGCCCGCTGGCGGCATCGGCACGGATGCGCCTGGACCATGCGGCGAATCTGCTCGCATCCACGCTGATGACCATAGGCGAGGTCGGTGCCGCCAGCGGCTTCGACAACAGCTGCAGCTTCGCCCGCAGCTTCCGTGCGCGCTTCGGCATGACCGCTTCGGAATACCGCGCTGCGCGACGAGACGCTGACCGGATTCTGCAAAGGCGCCGAGTTGCTGGTGATAAAGACACCGGCGGCGGTGGTGAAGCTGGCCGATTCTTGCGGGAAAACGCAATCAAGAACTCCGGAATAAGGTTGGTAGGCGCTTAACGCGCCCATAACAATACCCCGGAGATTCACTACATGGACCACCGCAACCTGCGCACCGCGGTGCGCATCGGCATGCTGCCTGCCGGCATCGCGATCGCACTGGCGCCTGCATTCGCCGCTGCACAGGAAACAGACGACAAGGGCGCAACGACACTCGATCGCATCGCGGTCACCGGCTCGCGCATCAAGCGCGCCGACATCGAGACGTCACAGCCGATCTTCTCGCTGAGCCGCGCTGACATCAGCGCGCAGGGCCTGACCTCGATCGGTGATGTCATCCAGAACCTCACCGCCGGCGGGTCCGCGCTGAACAGCACGTTCAACAATGGTGGCAACGGAGAGACCCAGGTCGATCTGCGCGGCTTGGGTTCGCGACGCACGCTGGTGCTGGTGAATGGCAAGCGTTGGGTCGGCGGCACCGGCCTGGGTGGCTCGGTCGATCTCAACACCATTCCGACGGCGGCGGTAGAGCGGATCGAGGTCCTCAAGGACGGTGCCTCGACGATCTACGGCTCCGACGCGATTGCAGGTGTTGTCAACGTGATCCTGCGCCAGAACTTCGAGGGTGCCGAAGCCAACGCCTACTTCGGCCAGTTCGACAAGGGCGACGGCAACAAGCAGTCCTACGATTTCACCATCGGCACCAGTAGCGACCGGTTCACGGCGATGCTCGGATTCGGTTACGTCAAGGAAGACCCGGTCCTGGCCGGCGATCGGTACATCTCCAAGGAGCCGACTTACACCACCGGCAACTTCTACGGCAGCGGCACCAGCCCCGACGGCCGCTTCGCGCTATGTCGTGGCGGCTACAACCCGGCAACCGGTGTGTGCAGTGGCGGGCAGACCAACTTCAATGGTGGCGCAGGCACCTTCACTTACGACGGGGCCGGCTCGGCCCCGCGCCCGTATGTGGTGGGTCAGGACGCCTACAACTTCGCGCCCGAAAACTACCTGCTGACGCCGCAGGAGCGCCGTTCGGTCTTCGGCAACGCCTCGCTTGCCATCACCGACGACGTCACCTTCAAGACCACCATCACCTACAACCAGCGCGAATCGGCACAGCTGCTCGCCGCCAGCCCGGTGACGCTGGGGACGACGCCGAACATTCCGGAACTCGCGCGCCAGGTCTACATCAGCAAGGACAGCATCTACAACCCGTTCGGCGCGGACGTGTCCCGCATCAATCGCCGCGTCAACGAGACCGGCGGTCGCCGCTTCAACCAGGACGTCCGCACGTTCGCCATGGATGCCGCGTTTGAAGGCGTTCTGCATGCCGGCGAGAAGACCTTCGACTGGGAGGCGGGCTACCTTTATGGCGAGAACAAGGCCAACAACACCACCGAAGGCCTGTTCAACCTGATTGCACTGAGGCAGGCGCTCGGGCCGTCGTTCCGCGATGGCAGTGGCGTGGCACGCTGCGGCACGGCGGCCCAGCCGATTCCCGGTTGCGTGCCGCTCAACTTCCTGGGCGGTGCCGGCAGCATCAAGCCGGACATGCTGGAGTTCTCCAGCTTCACCGCGCACGACGAGTACAAGTACGAGCAGAAGAGCTACTACGCAAACATCGGCGGTGAGCTGTTCGCGCTTCTGGCGGGACAGCTGGGCTTCTCGTTCGGCGTGGAGCACCGCGAGGAGTCCGGTTATGACTCACCGGACGCGCTGATCAACTCCGGCAACACCACGGGCAACGCGCGCCGGGCAACCTTGGGCAG
Source organism: Lysobacter sp. (assembly GCA_036524915.1). Classification (GTDB taxonomy): domain Bacteria; phylum Pseudomonadota; class Gammaproteobacteria; order Xanthomonadales; family Xanthomonadaceae; genus Lysobacter_J. Next base: position 13,413 of record DATDBI010000211.1, read on the forward strand.
CTATAACCTCGACGAAGCCTATCTCGAGCTGGCTGTGCCGGTACTGGCCGACGTGCCCTTTGCAAAGCTGCTCGACTTCTCCGTTGCCACCCGCTATTCGGACTACAGCAACTTTGGCGACACGCTCAACAGCAAGTTCGGTTTCCGCTGGAAGCCCATCGACGACCTGCTGGTCCGCGGCAATTGGTCGCAGGGCTTCCGCGCACCGTCGATCGATGAGCTGTTTGCCGGGCGCGGTGATTCGTTCCCGAGCCTGAGCGACCCGTGCAACACGACCAGCTACGCTGTGCAGAGCTCGGTGGCCCAGCAGACCTGCGTAGCGCAGGGCGTGCCCGCAGGCGGTTATGTCCAGGACGGCGACCAGATCCGCACGACCGTCGGTGGCAACACCAAGCTGAGGCCGGAAACGTCGGAGTCGACGACCTTTGGTTTCGTCTACAGCCCCGGCTACGTAGAAGGCCTGGATATCGCGCTGGACTGGTGGCAGATCAAGATCGAGGATGCCATCACCACCATTGGCGCCGAAGCCATCATCCAGCAGTGCATCAACTCCGGTGGTATTGGACCGACCTGCGACCTGTACACGCGTCAACGAGACGGAAACATCGGCACGCTGATCAATACAACGACCAATATTGGCGGCACCCGGGTCGAAGGGTATGACTTGACCGTAGGCTACCGGCTGCCGGAAACAGCGCTCGGGAAGTTCAGCCTGACGTGGGATACCACCTACCTGGCTGAGCGGGTGGCGGATCTGGACGGTGATGGCCTTTACGGCGAGGACTACCAGCGGGCGCCCGCTATCGGCCAACCGCTGAATCATGACGAAAGCGGCAATCAGATCGGCGAATACACCGACCGCGACAACCAATGGCGAATCCGTTCCAATCTTGCGACGCGTTGGCAGAAGGGAGATGTCGGGGCAACCTGGAATGTCCGCTACTTCTCTTCGCAGGACGAGGTATGCGACCCGAGGTATGAAGCAAACGGCTTTGCCTATCTGTGCACCCAATCGGATCGCTACATCGGTGTCCCGACCGACAGCAACAGCAACGGCGTGTGGGATGGCGTGGCCGGAGGAGACACCATCGACTCCAGAAAGCAGTCGACGCATCACATCGGTGCGACCACCTACCACGACGCCAGCGTCTTCTGGAATTCTCCGTGGAACGCGACGATCACGCTTGGCATGAACAACGTGTTCGACAAGAACCCGCCGATCTCCCTGCAAGCGTTCGCAAACTCGTTCGATCCGCAGTACGAAGTGCCGGGGCGCTTCTACTACATGCGCTACGCGCAGAAGTTCTGATTCCTCACCTACGCTTCCCCTCGTCGCGTTTGTTGCACCATTGCGGCCCCGAAAGGGGCCGCTTCTTTTTGCCGCGGCTTCGCCTTGCAGGCGCGCAAAAAGAAAAACCCGCCGTTCGGCGGGTTTTCTTTGGAGACTCGATCCCCGCGTTGGCGGGATGAGGCAGTGAACGCGCGAACGCGTCATTGCATCACTTGATCTTGCCTTCCTTGTAGTTCACGTGCTTGCGAACGACGGGGTCGTACTTCTTGACCTCCATCTTGTTCGGGGTGTTCTTCTTGTTCTTGTCGGTCGTATAGAAATGACCGGTGCCGGCAGAAGAGATGAGAC
>DATDBI010000212.1:0-1213 GCA_036524915.1 Lysobacter sp.
TTTCGGACCGCCCCAGGACCACCGGGCCGCGCATCTTACAGCATGTCCGAGAACCGTCAACCGCCTCGTCACACACCGTCTTTTCCGCGTCCCGCCGCGTGAAGTTCACCGTGGCGGGGCGCGCATTGTGCACATGCACAACGCGCATTGGAAGGGGTAAATCGAAAATTTATTTGCGAATTTTTTGTTGACGTTTGTGGTGAGTGGGTTCATCGCGTTGTGTGGCGGTGATTGCGTGTGTTGCGCGGGCAATTCACGGCAAACAGCAACAGCAAGAGCCGCCCTCTTCCGCCCCTTTGGGGCACCTTCTCCCACGCGGGGAGAAGGAAGTGCACGGCGCTACGCTGAGATCAGGCGTATGCGTGCGAACGTGCGCTTGCCCACGGCGAGCACGCCTTCGAAGCCCGGCGCGAACACGCGCTGCGCGTCTTCGATCACTTCACCGTCGATGCGCACCGCGCGCTCCTTGAGCTTGCGGTTCGCTTCTGAATTGCTTGGGGTCAGGCCTGCGGCCGTCAGGAGCGTGGCAATGCGCACGCCTTCCGCGGGCACGGCCACGTCGGTCAACGGCAGCGAGGCGGTATCGCCTTCGCCGCGCACCGCGGCGTTCCAGCCCGCAACCGCCTGTTCCGCCGCGGATTCGCCCTGGAAACGTGCTGCCAGCTCGCGCGCCAGGCGCATCTTCAGGTCGCGGGGGTTCAATTGCCCGCCTTCTATGTCGGCCCGCAGCTTCGCCGCTTCCGCCATCGAGATCTCGAAGCTGAGCAGGTCGATCCAGCGCCACATCAGCACATCGTCGACCTTCATCGTCTTGGTGACGATGTCGATGGCCGGTTCATTGATGCCGATGTAGTTGCCCAGCGACTTGGACATCTTGTTGACGCCGTCCAGGCCTTCCAGCAGCGGCATGGTCAGCACGATCTGCGGCGGCTGGCCGTGGTGCTCCTGCAGGCCTCGGCCCATCAGCAGGTTGAACTTCTGGTCGGTGCCGCCGAGCTCGACGTCGGCCTTCAATGCCACCGAGTCGTAACCCTGGACCAGCGGATAGAGGAATTCATGGATCGCGATCGACTGCTGGGCGGCATAGCGCTTGGCGAAGTCGTCGCGTTCGAGCATGCGCGCCACGGTGTGCTGGGCGGCCAGCTTGATCATGTCGGCCGCGTCCATCTTGCTGAACCACTCGGAATTGAAGCGGACCTCGGTGCGCTCCTTG
>DATDBI010000213.1:0-1460 GCA_036524915.1 Lysobacter sp.
CTTGCACTGAACAACGCCGCCGGCCCCGCCATCCTGCCGCTGGATGCGGCCCGACTGCGTCATTTCTTCGAGACCGCCGAGTACTTCCGTGTCGCCGAGCGCGACGGAGCCCTGGCCGGCTTCCTGATCGGGATGGGCAGCCACAGCGAGCACGACAGCAGCAACTTCCGCTGGTTCTGCGAGCGTTACCCGAACTTCTTCTATATCGACCGCATCGTCGTCGCCAGCCGCCGTCGCGGTGGCGGTGTCGGCCGCGCCTTCTACGCCGATGCACAGAGCTACGCCGAGATGCGCTACCCGCAGATGGCCTGCGAAGTGTTCCTGGAAGGCAGCAATGACCCTGCCCTGCTGTTCCATGGCAGCTTTGGATTCCACGAGGTCGGACAACACATGATGACCGAGGCGGATGTGCGCGCTGCCATGCTGATGAAACCGCTGTGCAGCCACGCCTGGGTGCGCGAAACCTACGGCGACAACCTGCCGCAGGAGCCGTGGATCATCCAGGCGCGGGGGCCGCGCAACCATGGCGGCCCCCAGGCCGCCGATGCGCTGATGCAGCGGCCTACGGGAACCGGCCTGTGAGTGCGGCGATGGACTTTGAGCCGGCCGGCGAACTCAAGATCGGCCAGGTCGGAATCGCCAACCTCCGCATCCGCACCCTCGACGTCGACCGCCTGGTAAGCGAGATGCGCGACCGCGTCCAGCGCGCGCCCAAGCTGTTCTCGCGCGCCGCGGTCGTCCTCGACTTTGGCGGCCTGAGCCGGACCCCCGACCCGGCGACCGCCACGGCGCTGATCAAGGGCCTGCGTGAGGCCGGCGTGCTGCCGGTGGCGATCGCCTACGGCACCAGCGAGATCGAACAACTGTCCGAAGCACTGGGATTGCCGCTGCTGGCGAAGTTCCGCGCCTCGTACGAACGCGACGAAACCGCGGCCGCAGCGGCACCCGCGGCGCAGGCAGCGCCGCCGCCGCGGCGCGAGCCGGAACCGGCCGCCAAGGCCAAATCCAGCGCAGGCACCGCCGTGCCCTCGCCGGGCGCGCCCTCGCAGGCACCCTCGCCGGGCATGATCCAGTCCAAACCGGTGCGATCGGGACAACAGATCTACGCCGAGAATCGCGACCTGACCGTTCTCACAACGGTCGGTGCCGGCGCGGAAGTCATTGCCGACGGCTCGGTGCATATTTACGGGCCATTGCGTGGCCGCGCGCTCGCGGGCGCGCAGGGCAACGAGCAGGCACGGATATTCTGTCGCGAATTCCATGCCGAGCTGGTTGCCATCGCGGGGAACTACAAGGTATTGGAAGAGATTCCCAAGGAGCTGCGCGGCAAGGCCGTGCAGGTCTGGCTTGAAGACCAACAACTAAAAATCGCGGCACTTGACTGATGCCGCATCACTGGAGGATTTGAACTTGGCCGAAATCATCGTAGTCACCTCGGGCAAGGGCGGCGTTGGCAAAAC
>DATDBI010000214.1:0-43780 GCA_036524915.1 Lysobacter sp.
CCACGCCGGGGATTGCTCCGCCCCTCAGTCGGACATCCTTGTCCGATTCGGGGCGCGGGCCATCCATGGCCCGCTGCTGCGCAATCCCCCACCCGGCGGACGACGCTCCAGCGCTGTGAGTCCCGGTCTTCGACCGGCGCGAAAGGACGAAGCACGGGTCTGATCTGCCCCTTTCGGGACTCCACGCTCGGCTATCCTCCAGTAATGCACCTTCCCGCCGCCCCATGCTGAGCTTCGCCGCAGTCGCCCTGGCCAGCGTCGCCTGGCTGGCGCTGATGTTCGGCACCGCGCTCTACGCCGAGCGCCGCCCCACGGTGCTGGCGCGGCACTGGGGCCATGTCTACGCACTGTCGCTGGCGGTGCACTGCACCTCGTGGACCTTCTACGGCACGGTCACCCAGGCCGCCCGTTACGGTTGGCCGCTGCCGCCGACGTTCCTCGGCGCGATCGTCCTCTACGCGATCGCCATCGCTTTCATGATCCGCCTGGTGCAGCTGGCGCGGGAGACCAACGCGACCTCGCTGGCCGACCTCATCGCCACGCGCCTGGGCAAGGATGCGTGGCTGGCTGCGACGGTCACCCTGGTCGCCGCGCTCGGGCTGATTCCGTACATCGCGCTGCAGTTGAAGGCGGTGGCGATGAGTTTCGCCATGCTGACCACGCACAGCGCCGAGGTTGCGCCGGCGCCGGCGTGGCAGGACAGCGCGCTGTACGTCGCGTTGGCGATGGCGCTGTTTGCGATGCTTTTCGGCACGCGCCGTGCCAGTGCGGCCGAGCACAACCGCGGCCTGGTGCTGGCGATGGCGTTCGAGTCGGTGTTCAAACTGGCGGCGATGCTGGCGCTGGGAGTGTTCGTCTGGTGGGGGCTGGGTGACCTGCCCCAGACCCCCGTGGTTGCGCCGCCGCCGCGCTCGGCCGACGGTTTCGCGCCGCTGGTGCTGCTGGGCGCGCTGGCGATGTTCATCCTGCCGCACCAGTTCCACGTCGGCGTGGTCGAGTGCCGCGATGAGCACGACGTGCGCACGGCGCGCTGGCAGTTCCCGCTGTATCTGGTGCTGATCGCGCTGCCGGTGTTGCCGCTGGCCAAGGCCGGGCAGGCGCTGCTGGGCAGCGGCGTGCCCTCCGACTTGTATGTGTTGGCGCTGCCTTTGGCGCAGGGGCAGCAGGGGCTGGCGCTGTTCGCTTTCCTCGGCGGACTCAGTGCGGCCACCGGCATGGTCGTGGTGAGCACGCTGACGCTCAGCCTGATGATCGGCAACCACTGGTTCGCGCCGGGCCTGTTGCGCGGTGCGTGGTCGCGCAACGACGGCAGCGATCTTCGTGGCCGTGTGCTTGCGCTGCGCCGTGCCGGCATCGTCGTGATCATGCTGCTGGCGTGGGCCTACAGCCGGCTGATCGCCGGCAACGACGCGCTGGCCGATGTCGGCGCGGTGTCGTTTTCGGCGCTGGCGACGCTGGCGCCGGCCTTGTGCTTCGCGGTGTGGCGCCCGCAGACGCCGGCGCGCGCGGCGGTGATCGGCATCGCCGCGGGCTTTGCCGCCTGGGCCTGGGTGCTGTTGTTGCCGATGACGATGGAAGTGCGCGGGGTGACCGCGCCGTGGCTGGACGGCGGCCCGTTCGACCTGCACTGGCTGGCGCCGGATGCGCTGTTCGGCCTGACCGGCTGGAGCCGCCTCGGGCGTGCGGTCGGCGCGAGCCTGTTCGTCGGCACGCTGGCGACCGTGCTGGCGGCGCTGTGGCGTCGCGAGACGCCGCATCGCGCTCACCGTGGCCTCGACGTCAAGACGTTGCGCAACGCAGGCCTGCGCTTCCTGCCGCGCGAACGCGTCATGCAGCTGCTGCAGGGCGTGCCCGCCGGCGAGCCGGTGGCAGCGCCGATCGAAGAGCGGGTGGAGCGCGAGCTGGCAGCCGTGCTGGGCTCGGCATCGGCGCGTGTGCTGCTCGATGCCGCGCGACGGGCGGACAGTGGGCGCGACCTCGACACGGTCGCGGCAATCGTCGGCGAGGCCTCGGCCGACCTGCGCTTCAACCAGCGCGTGCTTGAAGCTGCGCTGCAGAACATGAGTCAGGGCATCAGCGTGGTCGACGCGCAGTTGCGGCTGGTCGCCTGGAACCGGCGGTATGTGGAGTTGTTCGGGTTTCCCCCGGAACTGCTGCAGGTGGGGCGGCCGATTGCCGAACTCTCGCGCTGGGCATTGCAGCGAATGCCGCCGCAAGGCGACCTCGAGCGCGGCCTGGAACGGCGCCTGAGCTTCATGCGCGCCGGCACCGCGCACCTGTCAGAGCGCGTGCTGCCCGATGGCAGCATCATCGAGATCCGCGGCAACCCGATGCCGGGCGGCGGCTTCGTGGCGACGTTCACCGACGTGACCGCGTTCCGTCGTGCCGAAGCGGGGCTGATCATGGCCAATGAAACGCTCGAACAGCGCGTGGTCGAACGCACCACCGACCTGGAAGTCGCCAAGCGCGATGCCGAGCGCGCCAATGAGGCCAAGAGCCGTTTCCTCGCTGCGATCGGCCACGATCTGATGCAGCCATTGCATGCCGCGCAGCTGTTCACCGACGCGTTGTCGCAGCAGCTGCACGAGCCACGCCAGCGCGAGACCGTGGCGCAGATCGGCGGTGCGCTCGATTCCACCAGCGACCTGCTGAACGGCCTGCTCGACATGTCGCGGCTGGAGGCCGGTGGGCTGGTGCCGCAGCCGCGTGCGTTCCCGCTGGCCGAGGTGCTCGAACCGCTGGCATCGGAATTCCGCGCGATCTCGGCCGCGCGCGGCCTGCAGTTCCACTTCGTTGCCAGCCGTGCGTGGGCGCATACCGATCCGCAGCTGCTGCGCCGCGTGCTGCAGAATTTCCTGGCCAACGCCGTCCGCTACACCGAGCGCGGCGGCGTCGTGTTTGGTGTGCGTCGCGATGGCGACGGCCTGCGCATCGAAGTGCACGACAGCGGCCCGGGCATTGCCGTCAGCCAGCAGTCGGCGATCTTCGAGGAGTTCCGTCGCGGTGAGGATGCGCCGGGGCAGGGACTGGGCCTGGGGCTGTCGATCGCCGAGCGCATCGCGCAGTTGCTCGATGCACCGCTCAGCCTGCGCAGCCAGCTCGGTCGCGGCACGGTGTTCGCCGTGCGCGTGGGTGCTACGCCCCGTCCGCTGCCCGCATCGTCGGTCGCACACAGCGAAGGTGCAGCGCTGCGCGTGCTGGCGGTGGACAACGATCCGCAGGCCATGGCGGCGCTGGTCGCTGTACTGGGTGGCTGGGGTTTCGAAGTCGTCACCGCGCGCGACTCCGCCGAAGCCGAGGCCGCGCTGGAGCGCGCGCCAGCCTCGTTGTGGCTGTTCGACTACCACCTCGATGATGGCGATACCGGCGTTGCCCTGGCCGAGCGTCTTGAATTGCGGTTCGGTGCGCGCCCGACGCTGATCCTCAGCGCCGACCGGGGCGAGGCGGTTCGTCGTGCGGTCGAGGAAGCCGGGCTGTCGTTGCTGGCCAAGCCGGTGAAGCCCCTGGCCCTGAAGTCGGTGCTTGATCGCGCATTGGCGGCGCGCGAAGTGGCGATGTCATGAACGCCCGCCGGTAAGCGCAGCGCACCCGGGCCCCTAACGCGTCAGGCGATCAGCCGTGCCGGATCCGACAGTTCGAGTTCGCGCAGCACGACGCTGGCCTGCGTGCGGTTGCGCACGCCCAGTCGTTCGAAGATTGCCGACAGGTGCGCTTTCACCGTCCGCTCCTGCACCTGCAGGCGGTCGGCGATCTGCTTGTTGAGCAGGCCCTGTGCCACCAGCGTCAGCACCCGGAACTGCTGCGGCGACAGGCTCGCCAGCCGCGCCGCCAGGTCGGCGTCGCCGCTGTCACTCTGGGTGCGCGCGACCGCCGCGCGCAACGTGGCCGGCAGCCACTGCTCGCAGGCGAGCACGGCGCGGATCGCATCGCGCAGTTCGTCCAGGCCGGCGCTCTTGGGCAGGTAGCCGGCGGCGCCATGGTCCAGCGCGCGGCGGACCACGCGCGGGTCGTCGTTGGCCGACACCACCACCACGGCCACGCCAGGGTGCTGCGCGCGGATCGCGGCCAGGCCGGCCAGGCCATGGTTGCCGGGCATGTGCAGGTCCAGCAGCACCAGGTCGACGCCGGTATCGGCGTCGAGCGCTGCCAGCACGGCATCGAGATGGCCGGCCTCGAGGATATCGGCGCCGGCAACGGCCTCCATCGCCGCCTGCCGCAGTGCGGCACGGAACAGCGGATGGTCGTCGGCGATCAGCAGGGTCGGCATTGGCCCTAGCCTAGCAAGTGGCCGCACCCGCGTGTCGGCACGGGCGTGGTACGAAAGTACGATGGGCGCCGCGGCTGGCCTTGCTAGGCTGCGACGATGAACAGCCGACCTGTCCGCATTGCCCTTGCCGGCGCCACGCTCGTCCTGGCCGCTTGCACCACCTCCACGCCGCGCAGCACGACGGAGGCCGCGCCGATGTTCTCCGCAGTGCGCACGACCGAACATCGCGGTGGAGATGACCTGCTCAGCGCCGGCCTGGGGCTGGCCGGTCTGCGCGCGATGGCGCCGCCGGCATTCGCCGACGTCGAGCATCCGACTGCCGCCGAACTGCGCCGGCGTGCGTTGTGGAGCAACTGGCGCGGCATCGCCGACCTGGCCCCCGGCGGCGGCTACGGAGAGCTCTACGGCAGCACCGCAGCCGTGCCTGGCCGCGAATACCGCGCGCTCGCCACCGTTGCCGGCGCCAGCCAGCCGCATCGCGTACTGGTACAGGTGCCCGACGCATTCGATGCCGGCAAACGCTGCGTGGTCGTCACCGCGTCTTCGGGTTCGCGCGGGATCTATGGCGCGATCGCTGTCGCCGGTGCCTGGGGCCTGCCCAAAGGCTGCGCCGTTGCCTACACCGACAAGGGGGCGGGCACCGACTATTTCGATCTCGACGCAGGACAGGGCATTCGCGCCGACGGCACCGCCGGTGTTCGCGGCGACGGGCTGGCGTTCGAGCCAGTTGCCAGCACGTCGTCACAAGCCGCGTCGTCCAACGCCGCATCGTCCGGCGTGGCCTTCAAGCATGCCCACTCGCGCGACAACCCCGAGGCCGACTGGGGCCGGCACGTGAAGCAGGCGGCACAGTTCGCGCTGCAGTCGCTCGACACGGCATTCCCGCAGGCTGCGCCGTTCACCTTCGACAACACGCGGGTGATCGCGGTCGGCATCTCCAACGGCGGTGGCGCTGTGCTGCGCGCGGCCGAGCTCGACGGCGACTGGCTCGATGCCGTGGTGGCGGGAGAACCCAACATCTACGTCGACGCAGAGGGCAGTCGCGCCCTCTACGACTACACCACCGAAGCCGCGCTGCTGATGCCCTGTGCGTTGCTGCACCTGCAGAACCTGCCGCAGCCACCGCTGACCGCGCAGGTCGCGCCGCTTTGGGCGCAACGTTGCGCCGCGCTCAAGGCCGCAGGTCTGATCGACGGCAACGACACTGCCGCGCAGGCGAAATCCGCGCATGACCGGCTCAAGACCCACGGCTGGAGCGACGAGGCCCTGCGCGCCGGTGCGCTGTCGGTCGGCTTCGACCTGTGGCGCGCCGTTGCGGTGACCTACGCCTCGGCATACGGTCGCTACGGCTACGGCGAGATGCCCTGCGGCAACCGGTACTCCGCTCTCAATGCCGACTTCAGTCCGCGCGCAGCCACCGGCGCCGAACGTGCGGCCTGGTGGTCCGACGCCAGCGGCATTCCGCCTGGCGCCGGCGTCAACATCCTCGAGCACAACCCGACCGCGCCGCTGACGACGCTGCAGTGCCTGCGTGCCTTGTGGACCGGCGATGATGCCGACGCGCAGCGCGTGCGCAAGGGCATTGCCGAGACCCGCGCCGGCCTGCCGCGCAAGGGCCTGCCGGTAGTGGTCATCCACGGCAGCGACGATGGATTGATCCCGCCGGCCTTCACCAGCGCCCCGTACGTGAAACAGGCGCAGGCGGCCGGTCGCGACGTGCGCTACTGGCAGGTGCGCAACGCCCAGCACTTCGATGGCTTCCTCGGCCTGCCCGATTACGGCGCGCGCTACGTGCCGCTGTTGCCGTACGTGTACTCGGCGCTGGATCGGGTCAACGCGGCTCTGGACGGCAGTGGCGCGCTGCCGGGCGATGCGGTGATCGCGACCACGCCGCGCGCCGGCAAGCCGCTGCAGGCGTCCAACCTGGCGATTCCGCGCTGACCTGGCCGCGCTGACCTGAGCCCGTTGCCCGGCCCCTCCCGCAAGCCGGAAGGGCGCCGGTGCGATGGCTCTTGCTCCCTTAACACCCAATTTGGCACGCTGGCAGGCCTTGATGGATCCGGAGCGCCGCATGCCGCGCCACTTTTCGATGCTGCGCGAGTTCCACCTCGCCGACTGGTTCACGCTCGCCAATGCCTTCTGCGGCACCGGCGCGATCTTCGCCGCGATGCGCTTCCTGCAGGAGGGCGGGGTACGCGACCTGCTGATCGGCATGGCGCTGATCCCGCTGGCCTTCATCTTCGACGCCCTCGACGGCCGCGTGGCGCGCTGGCGCAATTCCGCCTCGACCCTGGGTCGCGAACTCGATTCGCTCGCCGACGTGATCTCCTTCGGTGTCGCTCCGGCGGCCCTGGCTTACGCCTGCGGCTTGCAGGGCGGTTGGGACTGGGTCGTGCTGAGCTACTTCGTCGGTTGCGGCGTCAGCCGCCTGGCGCGCTACAACGTGACCGCCGAGCAGCTCTCCGGTGGCGGCGACAAGGTCAAGTTCTTCGAAGGCACGCCGATCCCGACCAGCCTGGCGCTGGTGGTGGTGCTGGCGGTGGCCGCCTGGCAGGGCGCCATCGGGGAAGACCTGTGGCTGGGCATGATCAAGCTCGGGCCCTGGCAGTTTCATCCGCTGGTGCTGATCTTCGCCCTGTCGGGATCGCTGATGATCAGCAAGACGCTGAAGATTCCCAAGCCCTGAGCCTGACCCGCACGCCTTGAGCCGCTGGCCACGGTGCATCCGTCGCGGCTCCGCAACATGACCATTGCTACCATGGCCGGGATTTCGCGGAGGCGGTGATGAAGCAGGACGAATTCGAAGCGTGGACGCGGCAGTACTGGAACGCGTGGGGCGACAACCTGCGTTCGGCGACGACACCCCAGGCCCCGGGCGCGCCGGGATGGAGCGACGCCATGGACTGGTGGTCGAAGCTTGCCAAGGGCGGCATGCCTCTGGGCGATGACGCCGTCTCGCGCTTCAGCTCGCAGGCACAGGGCTGGTACGGCCAGATGCAGAAGCTGGCGGCGCAGTTCGGCGGACGCCAGGCCAACGCCGCCGACATCACCGCAGCCTGGAAACAGGCACTGGGCGGCGATGGCGCCAATCCGTTCGCGCACATGCTCGGCACGATGCCGGGCAGCGGCAGCACCGACCCGTCGCAATGGTTCGAGCAGATCGCACCGTGGCTGCAGCAGTGGCAGCGCGATGGCCGCTCGTGGCTGGACCTGCCCGCATTCGGGTTCGCGCGCGAGCACCAGGAGCGCTGGCAGCACCTGCTGCAGGCCCAGGTCGATCTGCAGCAGCAGAGCCAGGCCTACCAGACGTTGCTGGCCGAAGCCGGCCAGGATGCGTTCACCCGCTTCGAGCGCAAGCTCGGCGAGCGAAGTGCGCCGGGACGCCAGCTTGATTCGGTGCGCGCGTTGTTCGACCTGTGGATCGATGCCGCCGAGGAGGCCTACGCGGAAATCGCCCTGTCGCCGCGGTTCCGCGATGCCTATGCCGCATTCGTCAACGCGCAGATGACCTTGCGCGGCCGCCAGCAGAAGGAGATCGAGCAGGTCTGTGCGCAGCTGGGCATGCCGACCCGCACCGAGCTGGATTCGGCGCACCGCAAGATCGTCCAGCTCGAGCGCGAACTGCGTCGGTTGCGCGAGGCCGTCGAGGCGTCCGTGGCGCGCACCGGACGCTCCGAAGCGCCCACACCGCGACAAGCCGCGGAGCCTGTTGAGAGACCTGCTGCCAGGCCTGCGGCGAAGGCGCGCAAGGCGGCACCGGCAAAGACCGCGTCGAAGCCGACCACGAGGAAGCGCTGACATGGAGGGATTCGGCAACGGCCCGCTAGGTTTCACCCCGCAGTCGCTGGCGGAAGAGTCGCTTCGCTTCCAGGCCAAGCTGCGCGCCGGCCTGGAAACCCTGCACCAGGTTCATGACGTCGATTACGGCGTGACCGCGCGCGAGGAAGTCTGGCGCGATGGCAAGGTCGTGCTGTATCGCTTCAAGGGTGATCGCGCGCCCACCGCCAAGGTGCCGCTGTTGATCGTCTACGCGCTGGTCAACCGGCCCTACATGGTCGACCTGCAAGAAGACAAATCGCTGGTGCGTGGCCTGCTCGAGCGCGGCGAAGACGTCTACATCCTCGACTGGGGCTATCCCGACCGCTCCGACCGCTACCTCGAGCTGGAGGATTACATCCAGCGCTACATCGGCGGAGCCATCGATCACCTTCGCCGTGAATACCGCCTCGATTCGGTCAACCTGCTGGGCATCTGCCAGGGTGGCGCGTTCTCGCTGTGCCATGCCGCGCTCAATCCGCACAAGGTGCGCAACCTGATCACGATGGTCACGCCGGTCGACTTCCACACCAGCGACAACATGCTGGGCAACTGGACGCGCGGTCTCGATGTCGACCTGTTTGTCGACACGCTCGGCAACGTTCCGGCCGACGTGATGAACTGGTGCTACCTCACGCTCAAGCCGTGGCGCCTGTTCGTGCAGAAGTACGTGGGCCTGGTCGACGTGCTCGACAACCAGAAGGCGCTGGAAGACTTCCTGCGCATGGAGAAGTGGATCTTCGACTCGCCCGACCAGGCCGGCGAAGCGTTCCGCCAGTTCGCCAAGCAGTTCTACCAGGGCAACGGCTTCGTCAAGGGCGGCATCGACATCGGCGGGCGGCCGGTCGACCTGCGCAACATCGAGGTGCCGATCCTCAACATCTACGCCGAACAGGATCACCTGGTGCCGCCGTCGTCATCGAAGGTGCTCGCCGACCTGGTTGGCACCGACGACTACAGCGAGCTGTCGTTCAAGGGTGGCCACATCGGCATCTACGTGTCGAGCCGCGCACAGCGCGAGGTGCCGTCGGCGATCCACGAGTGGCTGGGCGCCCGCGCCCGCTGACGCCTGCTTTGTAGAAAGGCGGACGAATCGACAGACCTCGACGTCCGCCTCATGGCACAGTCAGTCATCCCACCTGACACTGTGCAAATGCCCAAGTTCGTCCTGCTCTTCTGCCTCGCGCTGCTCACCGCCTGCGCATCGACTCCGACCCCTTCCTCCAACGCGCCCGCGGTGCACGCCGACGACTCCAAGAAGTGGGAGCCGGACATCGCCGCCTTCGAGAAGGCCGACAGTGTCGTGCGGCGCCGGCCGGGTGGCGTGGTATTCGTAGGCAGCTCATCGATCCGTCTGTGGTCCAGCCTGGGCGATGACCTGCCTGGCGCGGCGCCGATCAACCGCGGTTTTGGCGGTTCGCGCATCCGCGACACGACCTACTACGCGCAGCGCATCGTCACCCCGTACCAGCCACGCGCCGTGGTGGTTTATGCAGGCGACAACGATCTCGCCGAGGGTCGCACCCCGCAGCAGGTCCGCGACGATTTCGCCGCGCTGGTCACGCAACTGCGTGGCCAGTTGCCGCAGGCGCGGATCGCGTTCGTCTCGATCAAGCCCAGTCCGGCGCGCCAGGCATTGATGGGCAGGATGCGCGAAGCGAACCAGCTGGTGCGCGAATACGCCCGTCGTCAGCAGGGCGTCGATTTCCTCGACGTCGCCACGCCGATGCTCGGCGCCGACGGCCAGCCGCGCGGCGAGTTGTTCCTGGACGACCGCCTGCACATGAACCAGAGCGGCTATGCCATCTGGACCGATGTGGTCGGCAAGTGGCTCGATACGCTGTAATGGCGGCATGAATCGCTTCGCCCGCCCGACCGGCATCCTGGCCGGTCTCCTGCTCACCTTCGCAGTTGCCGCGCAGGCACCTGCGCCGGCGACGTCGGAGCGGGAGATCGAACAGCTGATCACCGCGCTGGGCAGCTCCGGCTGCCAGTTCCAGCGCAATGGCAGCTGGTACCCGGCAAGCGAGGCGCAGTCGCACCTGCGCCGCAAGTACGACTACCTGCGCAAGCGCGACCTGGTGGCCAGCGCCGAGCAGTTCATCGAGCGCGCCGGCACGCAGAGCAGCATGAGTGGCAAGGCGTACCAGGTACGGTGCCCGGGCCAGCCGGCCGTTGCCTCGTCGACCTGGTTGACCACGCGTTTGGCCGCAATCCGTCACGCTCCGCCTTGAGCGGCGGCGCTAGACTGCCGCCGTAGCCGCCACGGAACGCGCCGCCATGAATGCCACCCGCAAACTGTCCCGCTCTCGCCACGACCGGATGATTGCCGGTGTGATGGGCGGCATCGCACGCCGGTTCGGCTGGAACTCCACCCTGGTGCGCATCGCCTTCGTGCTCGTTTCTATCGCCTCGGCGGCATTCCCGGGCATGCTCGTCTACCTCATTCTGTGGCTGCTGGTTCCGGAAGGCGATTGATCCCGGGATCGACCGGATCCGTAGCCCGCCGACTGCGCGCATGAGCCAGCGCCTGTTCCCCGACGACGTCCTCTTCACCCAGCGGTTGCTTCGCGCGCAATCGTTGTATGCAGGCCGCCTCGACGGCCGCTGGGGTCCACTGACGCAAGCGGCATCGCTCGAGTTCGAGCGGCAAACCGACTTGATCCGCGCCCAGTTCGGTGAGTTCGACACGCGCAGCGAAGTGCAGCTGGTGACCTTGCTGCTGCCGGCGCAACGCGCTGCGCGCGCCAGCCTGTCGCGCATGCTCGACGCCGGGCTGGCTGCGCGAATCCTCTCGGGGACACGCAGCTATGCAGAGCAGAACGCGCTGTTTCGACGGGGGCGCTATGGCAATCCCGCGCCGGTGGTGACCAACGCGCGCGGCGGCCAGAGCATGCACAACTTCGGCGTGGCCTGGGACATCGGCCTGTTCGACGCGAAGGGCCGCTACCTGCAGACGGCCAAGCCCTACGACACCGCCGCCGTCGCAGGCATCTCCGATGCGCTGGAGTGGGGTGGCGACAACGCACGGTTCGTCGACCGCCCGCATTATCAGCTGCGCCTCGACCTGGCCGTGGGCGAAGTCCGGCGCCGGTTCGAGGCGGGGCGGCGTTTTCTGCCCGCGGCGACCACCGGGCAGGCGGCGGACCCCGCTGAGCTGCGTTAGGCTGCGCCCATGTCGAAGCACCTGACTCGCGTTCTGGTCGCGCTGGGCGCGCTATGGACGCTGCCCAACACCCTTGTCGGCCTGGTACTCGGCATCGCCGGGCTGGCCGTTGGTGCGCACGTGCACTGGCGTCGGCGCGAACTGGCGCTGGTGTTCCATCGCTGGCCCTGGGGGCCCGGCGGGGCGATCACGTTTGGCAACGTGATCCTGCACACCGGCGACAGCCTCGACTCGCCCTGTGTGACCTACGCGCACCGCGCCGGACACGGCGATGAGCCGGCGATCGTGCTGGCCGACCATGAGCGTGCGCACGTGTACCAGTACCTCGTGCTGGGGCCGCTGTTCCTGCCGTTGTACCTGGTCTTCGGCGGCATCAGCGTGCGCAACCGCTTCGAACGCGCCGCCGACCGCTACGCGCGAACCGGCCGTGGCTGGTGGCCCTGGACGCGTTGAGCGCACTGATGGCGGAACCTCATTCGAACGCGACCCGGTGGCCGCCACTGCGCCAGGCCTCGAAGCCGCCGGCCAGCGGCCGCACGCGCTTGAAGCCGTGCTTGTTGAGTTCGCGCGCCAGCACCGCCGCGGAGGCTTCGTTGGGGCAGTCGCAGTAGACGACGACCTCGTCATGCGGCGTCAATGCGGCGTCGCGCACGGTGCGCACGAACACCGCGCCGGGGATCCAGCCGGAGGCGGTGCGCTGCGGTTCCGGGCGCACGTCGAGGATCAGCGGCGAGGTGCCTTCGTCGATCAGCCGGTTCAGTTCCGTTGGCGTGATCCGCGCCATGCGCAGCTGACGCAGGAACATCTGCCGGCGCCACAGTTTCCAAACGACAAACGCCACGATCAGGATCGCGATCGCCGGCAGCGCAAGGCGACCCAGGTCTTCAAGCTGGTCCAGCACGCTGTTCACGGCTTCATGGAACACCGCGCCGAGCGCTACGGCCAGGCTGGACCAGAGCAGCGCGCCGATGCCGTCGTAGAGCAGGAAGCGCCCGGTGCGCGTGCCGGTCTCGCCGGCCAGCGTGGTCGCGACGGCAGCAAACCCGGGGATGAACTTGGCCACGATCAGCGACGGCGCACCCCAGCGGGCGTAAACGCCTCGCGTCATCAGCACGCACGAATCGGGCGACAGCGACAGTCGGCACATCAGGCGCAGCAGTTGCGCGCCCAGGCGCCTGCCGCCAATGAACCACAGCCAGTCCGCCATCACCGCCGCGACCGTGGCTACGACCACGATCGGCCATACGCTCTCGCCCTGGTCCACCCACAGCGCCGCGGTCAGGATGATCGGTGGATAGGCCGGAACCGGAATGCCGCCCTGGTCCAGGAACACGCTGACGAATACGACCAGGAGGCCGTAGACGGCAATCAGGTGCAGCAGCGTTTCCATGAGGGATGGCAGGCGGAGGGCAGGGTCACCATGTTAGGCCTGCCTCCGCGCCGGGCATAGCGCGCCAGCGCACCGCTGCGTTGCCGTTGGCGCACCAGTGCACGGGCGTCAGCCGATCGCCAGGCGGGCCCGCGTGCGGCCGAGGCGAACGCCGTCCGGCCCGAAGCTCTGCTCGACGAAGACGATGCTGGCGTCATCGACCAGGACCACGGTGCTGCAACGCGTGCCGTAGTTCGGACCGCGCACGAAGGGCGGCGACAGCCGGCGCTCCAGTTCGAGACCCACCCCGGTGTCGGGCAGGGCCGCGTCCGGCGCCGGGTGGGTATCGGCCAGGGCCTCGAACAGCGTTGCGAGGGCGGCATCGTCGGCGCTCGCGTCCCCGGCGGCCGGCGACTGCAGCCAGGCATCGAGCGCCGCCACGGCATGGCCGCTCTTGGGCCAGGGTGCATCGAAGGCACCGTTGGACATGGCGTGCAGGCCGGGCGAGACGGCGCGCCGCTCGAACGCCGGGACGTTGCTGGCGAAGCCGAGGCCGTCGCCATCCCAGGTCAGCAGGTTGAACCTGCCGTATTCAGCGGCGTTCCCGCCGACCGCGCCCAGGAAGTCCTCGTTGCTGTCGCTGCCCGCCACGAACCCGTGCACGAGGGCGCCGCGCGAGCGTGGCAGCGTGCCCTCGGCCAGGCCGGCGCGCACGTTGGTGACCGCGGCCAGGCGCCCGTGCGTGGACACCATCAACCAGCTGCCACCGGCGCGCAGGTCGCGGCCACCGTAGACCGTCGGATCGGCGGGATCGACGCCGGCGGGCGATGCCGGCCGGTCATGGGCCTCGTCGCGGTTGGCGATCAGCGCCAGGCGATAACGGGGATGGCAATTCCAGGCCAGGGCGATCAGGCACATGCGAGGGACTCGGAGCACGTATTCATCGGACTCATTGGAGAGACGACTTGGGTCATGGGTAGTTTGTAGGGAAAGTCCTACACCGTGAAGCGATGCTGGCCGACTGCGGACGGCGGCTGATTTGTAGACGCTATGACGATGACACAGGAACCGTCCGCACGCAGGACGGCCGCCCGCTCCCAACGCCGGGAGGTGACCCATGTACCGCGTCGAACTATCGCGACAGGACGGCAGCGTCCTCGCCCAGCAGATCGCAGAAGCCGCGGTCGACTATTCCAGTGCCGAAGCCGCGCTGGCAGCCGTGTTGCCACAGGCCAAGCGCTGTGCCGAGACGATGAGCCAGGCACTGTGGCTGCGCATCTACGACGAACGTGCCCGGGTCGTCTTCGGGACCCTCCTGCTCTGAAGTATTTCTCCGGCGTCCTCGCCGTCCGCGATGCGCGGCCAAGCGGCGACGTCGCCCTTGTACCGGGCCGTCCGCCACGCGACTTTGCCGGGTTTGCGCGTGATGCCAGGTCGTGGGGCCGATATCAACCAGTGGACGGGATCGCGCATCCAAGGATGCAAGCGCCCCGGAGCTCCTGACATTGCCGTGGCCTTCCCCCAGCAAAAGGACCACGACATGAAGGTAGCTGCCGCGTTGTTGCTCATCCCATTCGGATTCGCCGGAGTCGCCGCCGCTGACGAAGGCGCGCGTTGCCATGCCGGCGCCTATGCGCTCGATGACGGTCGCGTCATCGTCATCGCAACAGTCAGCGAACCGGCCGACCTGCGCTGGCGCACGCTCGATGGCCGCAGTGGCCTGCTCAAGCAGGACACCAGCGGGAAGTGGAACAGCAGCGCCGGCTGGACCGGCCGGCCCGACGGCGTGCATGCCACGTTTGGCGAATGCAACCAGGGCAGGATCGTCTTCGATGGCCATCCCGGGCAGCGCCGGCAGTTCGACATCACCGAGACGACGTTCGAAGGCAACGGCGTGAAACTGCGTGGTCGCCTGGTCCTGCCGCAGGGCGACCAGCCCGTGCCGATCGCGATCGAAGTGCACGGTTCCGAGAACAACTCGGCGGTGCAGGGCCTGTACACGCAGTACCTGTATCCCGCGTATGGCATCGGCGTGTTCGTCTACGACAAGCGCGGGACCGGTGAATCAACCGGTACCTACACGCAGAACTTCCACCTGCTGGCCGACGATGCGCGCGCCGCGCTTGCCGAAGCGCGGCGCCTGGCCGGCAAGCGCGTGAAGCGCATCGGCTACGACGGTGGCAGCCAGGGCGGATGGGTGGCACCGCTGGCAGCCAGTCGCAGCAATCCGGATTTCGTCGTCGTGCGCTTCGGCCTGGCCGACAGCCCGCTGGCGGAGGATCGCGACCAGGTGTCGCTCGATCTGCGCAACGCCGGGTTCGGCGAGGACGTGCTGGACAAAGCACGCGAGGTTACCGACGTCACCGGTGCGATCGTTGCCTCGCGCGGCAAGCAGGGCTGGGAGCGGCTCGACACCGTGCGCGCGAAGTACGGCAAGCAACCGTGGTGGCCCGCGATGAAAGGCGAGTTCACCGGCCTGGTGGTGACGCTGACGCGCGACAGGGCAAGCGAGTTGGCCCCGGTACTGGAGCAGGAAACCAGCTGGGAGTTCGACCCGATGCCGACCCTGCGCAGCCTGCGCGTGCCGCTGCTATGGGTACTGGCCGGAGAAGACCTGGAGGCGCCGCCGAAGGAGACCCGCGAGCGGCTGCTGCAGCTGGCCCATGACGGGCGCGCGGTCAGCGTCGTCGAGTTCCCGGCCACCGACCACGGCATCCTGGAATTCGAAACCGGCAGCAACGGCGAGCGCACGTCCACCCGTTATGCCGATGGCTATTTCCATGTAGTCAACGACTGGATAAGTACGGGCGCGTTGGGGGATGGGCCGTACGGCACCGGAAAGGTCCTGGCCGAGCCGAAGGGCGGCACGCAAGCGAACGCGAAATCACATTGATCCAGCGTCATCGCGCGGCCCGGACGATCCGGGCCGCGCGGCGAAGCAAGGCTCAGGCAGCGCTGCGCGTCAGTCGCAGACCGATGCCGGTGTCGACAATCGCGAACGAATCGTCATCGAGCCGGTCGACCGGTCCACCGTCGCTCAGGTAGTAGGTGCGCAGGCTCTCGACGCGGCGACCGAGCCCATCGGCGCCGCGTGTATCGATGTAAGTACGCCGTACATGGATCGTGTATCGGTTTCCTGCATCGTCATAGGCGTGGAACGTATCAGTCGTCATGGCAATGCTCCCCTTGGGCCGGCCGGAAGGTTGGCGCGCAGCGGTCTCGCAGGCTGCGACGTTCGGCAGACGGCAATATCCATGCCATGGGAAGCGTGGTGGCGGTGTGATCGCCGAATATGGGGAGGCCCGCGCGCCAATCTGGGGAACCTTCCCGATGTAGGGAAGGGGTGAATTTCCTACTCTGGCATCGCAGTCCGGATCGCGGACTGCGTGAATCGCAGAGGACCCCGCAATGTCCAGCTTCCTGGTTCAACTTGTTTCCGCCACCGGCCTGTTCGCACCGATGCACGCGCGCGTGGCACCCTCCGTCACCCTCAGCCTGCTCGACTGGCAGGACGCCGAGCCGGCGTCTGCAGGGACGACCGCCGCAGAGCCCGTCCGCCATGTCCACCACGAGCGCGACGTCGGTGTCGGTTATGGCAACAGCTCCGGTTACGCCAGCGACCGCCACTACACCAGCCAGTGGATGCCCGACCGCTTCGGCTTTGTCTGAACCCCCTTCGCCACCTCGAGAAACCGGTCATGCCCCGATACCTGATCGAACGCGCCTTCGAGGCGGACCTCGCCATCCCGATGAGCGAGGACGGAGCGAGGGGTTGCGCACGCATCGCCAGCATCAATGGCGACAGTGGCGTGAGCTGGCTGCACTCCTACGTGAGTGCGGACCGGCGACGCACCTTCTGCATCTACGACGCGCCGTCGCCCGAGGCGATCCGGCAAGCGGCGCGGCGCAACGGGCTTCCGGTCGCCAGCATCATCGAGATTTCGGACCTGTCGCCTTTCTTCTACTTCTGAATGCGCGCCTGCGAGACTGGCGCGACATGCCGACCGGGCGCGCTGCCCGGGTGCGTTTCATGGGGGGATAATCGGGTCGCGATACCCCCGGAGGCGGCAAGGTGGAGCTGATTGAACGAGGCCCTGCGCTGGGTTTGTTGCAGGGCGCGCTGGAGACTGCAGGACAAGGTGCCGGTCGCACGGCACTGGTGTGCGGTGAAGCAGGCATCGGCAAGACGTCGTTGCTGACCCAACTGGTATCCGGCACCGGTGTCGGTCGCGTGCTCTGGGGCGGCTGCGAAGCGCTGTTCTCGCCGCGCCCGCTCGGGCCGCTCTACGACATGGCCGGTGCGATGGGCGCGAAGTTGCAGGCGCTGCTCGGCATCGAAGGCCGCCGGTCGGAGTTGTTCAGTTGCTTCCTGTCGGAACTGCAGGACGCGAGCGGGCCGACCATCGTCGTGCTCGAGGACCTGCACTGGGCAGACGCTGCGACGCTCGACCTCGTCAAGTTTCTCGCCCGGCGCATCCAGCGCGTGCGCGCGTTGCTGGTGCTGAGTTACCGCGATGACGAACTGGGCGACCGTCATCCCCTCCAGCTCGTGCTGGGCGACCTGCCCGCCGACGCCGTCGTGCGCGTGCCGCTACTACCGTTGTCGGAGGCCGGGGTGGCGGAGCTGGCGCGACAGTCGAGCCACTCTGTCGAGGGCGTGTTCGCCACGACCGGTGGCAACCCGTTCTTCGTCACCGAGGCGTTGCGTTCGGAGGGCCTGCCAGTAACCGTGCGTGATGCGGTGCTGGCGCGCGCTGCCCGGCAACCGCCTGCGGTGCGTGCGCTGCTGGACCTGGCGGCGATTGTTCCTGCACGCATCGAAGCCGACGTCGTCGCTGCGGTGCTGGCGCCGGCCGCGGAGGATGTGTCAGCGGCTCTGGCATCGGGCCTGCTCACCGCGGATGGGCACGCCTACGCGTTCCGTCATGAATTGGCGCGCATCGCGATCGAGCAGGCACAGCCGCAACCCCTGGCGGCAGCGTTGCACGCGAAAGTGCTCGCATACCTCGAGCAGCGAGGGCGGGGCGTGGCCATGTCGCGCCTGGTGCACCATGCGTCGGGCGCGGGCGATGCACAGGCAGTCCTCAAGTACGCATTGCAGGCCGGCGACGAGGCGGCCGCCCACGGCGCGCACTGCGAGGCTGCCACGCTGTACAGCACCACCCTGGCGCACGCCGACGCGCTGGCGCCGCCGGTCCGCGCGAAGCTGCTCGAGGATCTGTCGTACCAGTGCTACCTCATCGAGCAGAACGACGATGCGATCGCGCGGAGACTGGAAGCGCTGGCGATCTGGCGCGGCCTGGGCGATATCCGCCAGGAAGGTCGGACGCTGCGCTGGCTGTCGCGGCTGAACTGGTTCGGCGGTCGCAGGCAGGAGGCCGAGGACTACGCCAACCAGGCCGTGCAGCTGCTGCGTGGCCTTCCCGACGACGAGGCATTCGCGTGGGCACTGAGCAACCGCTCGCAGCTGTACATGCTGTCCGGGCACACCGAGGAATCGGTGGAGTGGGGCAACCGGGCGATCGAGCTGTCGACGCGGATCGGCAGCAGCGAAGTGCTCGCGCATGCCCTGAACAACGTCGGCACCGCCCGCTACGCAGATGGCGATGACGACGGCAGGACGATGATCGAGGAGAGCCTGCGGATATCGCTGGACAACGACTTCGAGGAACACGTGGCGCGTTGCTACTCCAACCTGGTCAGCACCGCCGTCAAGCTGCGCGACTACGAGGAAGCGGGTCGGCAGATCGAGGCGGCCACGCGATATTTCGCCGCGCGCGACCTGGACTCGTGGTCGAACTACATCTGCGCCTGGCAGGCTCGCCGCGATTTCGAGCAGGGCAACTGGGACGCGGCGGCAACCCTTGCATCGCAGCTGGTCCGGTGTCACGGCGTGGCACCGGTGACGCGCATCTGCGCGTTGGCCGTGCTGTCCCGCCTGCGCCTGCGCCGTGGTGACCCGGGTGCGCGCGAACTGCTGGCCGAGGCGACGGTGCTTGCGAAACAGTCCGGCGAGCTGCAGCGCCTGGCACCGGTGGCCGCGGCGCATGCAGAGGACGCGTGGCTGCGCAATGACAGCACACGCGTCGACAGCACACGCGTCGACAGCACGCGTGTCGACCCCATGGTGGTGCAGGCCCATGCCATGGCGGAGCAACGGCGGGATGAGCGCTCACTCGGCGAGCTGCGGTACTGGTGCCTGCGCCTGGGCATTGGCACTGGCGGCCCCGAAGGTGCCGAACCTGCCTACGCGTTGCAGATCGGCGGCCACTGGAAGGATGCCGCGGCGGCATGGGCAGGCATGGGATGCCCGTACGAACAGGCGCTCGCGTTACTGGAAGGCGACGAATGCGCGATGCGGGAGGCGCTGGCGCTGCTCGAAGGCCTTGGCGCGAATGCCGCGGTCAAGCGGTGTCGCGAGCACCTTCGCGATGCCGGTGTGCGCGGCCTCGCGCGCGGTCCGCGTGCGACCACCAGCGCCAACCCGGCCGGCCTGACCGCGCGTGAGATGCAGATCCTCGGGCTGTTGGCCGATGGCCTGAGCAACGCCGACATCGCACGGCGCCTGGTGCGATCGGAGAAGACGGTGGACCATCACATCTCGGCGATCCTGCGCAAGCTTGAGGTCCGCTCGCGCAGCGAAGCGGCGGCGGTGGCGCGGCGCACGGGATTCATCACCGCTGAAAGCGCAGGCAGTGCCAGCGACGTGCGCGGCTGAAGGCGAAGGCACTCAGCCAGGCGGTGTGGTTGCCGGCACGGCCGGCCGGCCGCCAGCGCGGTTTTCGCGCAGCCGGTCGAGCGCGACGATCGCACCCCAGGCGTAAAGCGTGACCAGCACGAACAGCGTGAAGCGCGCCACGAACTCGCCGTAGACGTCGTCGCCGGTGCTGTCCTGCACGGCCGGTCCGACCAGGATCAGCATGGTCACGAACACATTGACCCAGAACGAAGGCGGATGCCGGTTGGCGACGACGCCATACAGCCTGCTGGCAATGTGGATTCCGAACAGCAGCATCCACAGCGTGAACATCCACAGGTTTGGCAACAGCTTCAATGCGAACCAGAACGCGAGCGCATAGGCGCCGGCGAGGAAGGTCGATCCGATCAGTTCGCGCCCGGCGGCACGTGCACTCACTGTCGACCCTTGCTGCGCGAGCATCACCGACTTCATGATGGTCGGCATGTACATCCCGGGATTGGTGAAGGCCAGCATGACCGGTGGCAGCACGATGAGGACAGTACGCAGGGCGAGCCAGTTGGCGCGCCCGGCGTCGGCCGGAGGCGGCTTGGCCGCGGCGGCCGCCGGCGGTGGTTCCGGAAACAGCGGCTGGACCAGCCACTGGCAGCCGACCGCAACGGCGATGCCGACCAGCAGCGAGTTGACCACCGCGCTCGCCAGCGCATAGTCCATCAGCCCCGCAGCGGGAATCATGGTCAGTCCCACCGCGAGCAGCGTACCGACCAGTCCCTTGCCCTTGCCGACGCTGAGGTAGGTGCTCACGTACAGGCCGGCGGCGATCATCATCACCGCCGACACCGGATAGTTGCGCAGCAGCGGGTTCAGCATCAGGCCGATGCCGAGGGTGACCGAGACCAGCACCAGCAAGGTCAGCAGACCCTTCGGGCCGGGCGGTGGCGCCGGTGTTGCGGTCAGCAGCACCGCGAACAGCGGCGCCATGAACGGCAACGGCATCGCCAGCCCGTAGGCGAGCGCTACCGACAGCGCCACCACGGACGCTAGCCGGAAGGTTCGCCTGGCGGCAGGCGCCATCATCGCGTCAGTCCAGGTCAGTACGCATACGTCAGCCAGCTGGCGACACGGATGTAGATCTTGCCGAGCAGCTTCAACACGCCGCTGCCTTCGCCGTAGGCGATGACGGAGGCTTGTCCGCCCATCCGCAGCTTCGCCCGGTCTTCCGGATCCAACCCGGGATCGATGCCGATGATCACCGGGAAGCGCTGCGATTGCCGCAGCCAGTCGCGGTCGTTGTCGACCGAGGGCAGGTTGCCGGCGCTCGGCGTGCGGCCGGCACTGACGCCCAGGCCGACGCTGCGCACCTTGCCCTTGAAGACACGTCCGGGCAGCACATCGAAGACGATGTCGATCGGCGTGCCGACCTTCAGGTGGCCGAGGTTGTTCTCGGTGTACTCGGCATTGACCCAGATGTCGCGCACGCCGATCAACGTCAGCACCGGACTGCCCGTTCCGGCGAACTGGCCGACCTCGGTGCGCAGGTCGGTGATGACGCCGTCGGTCGATGCCTCGATCACGGTGTTCTTCATGTCCAGCTCGGCCTTGTCGACGGCGGTGAGGGCCGTGGCCAGCAACGTGTTCTGTTCGACGTCGGCACCGCCCATCGTTTCGATGGCGCGGCGGATGTCGGCCTGCGCGGCGACGACCATCGCCTTGGCCTGCTCGAGGCTGGCATCGGCCATTTCCTGGCGGCGCACCGAAATCGTGCCGGGGTCTGTTGCGCGCAAGCGGCGCAGACGGGAGGCGTCCTGCCGTGCCTTGACCTCGTTGGCGCGCGCGGCGTCCAGGTTGGCGCGCGCCGCATCGACGGCGGCACCACCGGCGCCCACCTGCTTGCGGACGTTCTCCAGGTCCGAACGTGCCTTGGCCAGCGCGATCCGGTACTGCGACTGATCGATCTCGAACAGCGTCTGCCCGAATTTCACCGTCTGGTTGTTGACCACCGCCACCTTGGTCACTTCGCCGGCAACCTTGGGCGCGACGCCGACGATGAAGCCTTCGATGCGGGCCTGCGAGGTGTAGGGCGTGTAGCGGTCGGCAAACAGGTACAGCAGCAGTGTCAACACGATCGCGCCTGCGACCCAGCGTCCGCCCTTGCGCACGGTCTTGCCTGCCTGGTCCTGGCCGCCCGGTGGCGGTGCGGCAGCAGTTGCCGTCTTGTCGTCGTTGCCTGCGCTCATTTCGGATTCCCGGTTTCGCTGGCCTGCCCCTCGGGGCGGGCAGGGAGGGGCGCTTCGAGCAGGCCGCCCCAGTTGGTCCTGTCCTTCATCGTCTGTCGCGTCGTATCAGGCAGCAGCTCCTCGGCCGGCATTTCGGTCCAGCCGCCGCCCGCGGCCTTGTAAAGCGTGATCACGGCGCTGATGTGGGCGCTGTCGTTGAGCAGCGCGCGCTCGGTCTGGGTGAAGAACACGCGCTGCGCGTCGAGCACCCGTTCGAAGTCGGCATAGCCTTCCTGGTACTGGGTGTTGGCCAGTTCCAGCGAGCGCGCGGCGGCGCGCGCGGCCCCACCCAGCGGTTCCTTCTGCTCGGCGGTCTTGACAACGGTGATGGCGGCGTCGTCGATCTCGCGCGCGGCCAGCAATGCGGTGTTCTGGAACAGCTCGATGGTCTGCTGCAACCGCGCATCCTGCAGGCGCACGTTGCTGGCGATGCGTCCGTAATCGAGGATGTTCCAGCTGATCGCGGGGCCGGCGGCAATGCTGCGCACCTGCGGACTGCCGCCGAGTGACGTGGTCGACCAGCCGACGCTGCCGAGCAGGGTGATGGCCGGGAAGTAATCGGCCTTGGCGATACCGATCTGCGCCGATTGCGCGGCGACCTGCCATGCCGCCGTGCGCAGGTCGCGACGACGAAGCAACAGCCGCGCCGGCAACTCGTGCAGCACGGCCCCATCGACGACCGGCAGCGGACCGCCCACCGCACCCAGTTCCGGGACGTCGCCCGGCTTGCGCCCCAATACGGCCGCGAGCGCGTTGCGGACCCTGACCAGTTGCCCTTCGAGGTCGGGGATGGTTGCCAGCGTTCCGAGGTACTGAGCCGTGGCCTGCTGCAGGTCCAGCTCGGATTCCTGGCCGCTGCTGAACAGTTGCTGGGTGATGTCCAGGCTGCGTTTCTGGATCTTGGTGTTCTCTTTCGCGATGAGGATTCTGAGCTGGGTGGTTCGATACGCGTAGTAGAGGTCGGCGACCTGCGCCGCCAGCAACACCTGCACGTCCTGCTGGTTGGTCACGGAGGCGAAGAAGCCCGCTTCGGCCGATTCGACGCCGCGGCGGAACCGTCCCCAGAAATCGAGTTCCCAGGCCAGGTCGAATCCGGCGCTGTAGGCGCCGTAGTTCTGTTGGACATCGGGCGCCGAGCCGCCGGTGCTGCGGTTGTCGACGTAGGCGGCCGAGCCCTTGAGCTGCTGCAGCTGCGGGTAGAGGTTGCTGCTGGCGATACCGAGCACGGCGCGGCTTTCCATGATGCGCAGGCCAGCGATGCGCAGCGACGGGTTCTCCTTGCGCGCGGTATCGACCAGCGAGTTGAGCACCGGGTCGTTGAAGGCGTGCCACCAGAACTGCAGGTCGACCTCGCGCTGTTGCTCCGGACTGGCGACCTGGCCGTACAGGTCGGTCTGCCAGTCGTTGAGCCAGGCGATGTCGGGCTCCTCGTAGTCGGGCCCGAGCGTGGTGCAGGCGGCCAGCAGCAACGCCGATGCGAGCACCGCAATGCTGCCCAGGCGCCGTGCCGCACGCTTGCCCGCTGTGCCCCGCATGGTCATCCGCATGACGTCATCCGCATGACAGCCCACATGGTTGGCCGTGCGCTCCTGCGGCTAATGGGCGGTGTCCGTATTGATGGAGTCAACAGTCGCTGCTGGGGGCACGGCGATCTCCTGCGCGCGCGAATCCACCCATTCCATGAACAGTGTGTACGCCACCGCCAGGATCACCGCGCCGACGAACAGGCCGATGATGCCGCCGGTGACCATGCCGCCGATGGCGCCGATCAGGATGACCAGCATCGGCGCATCGACACCGCGCCCGAGCAGCAGCGGCTTGAGCACGTTGTCGGCCATGCCGGCGATCAGGAAGTAGATGGTGAAGATGACCTTCATCGTCGTCGACGAGCCATCTTCGGCCCACCACAGGTAGCCGATCGCAGGCAGCGAAATGATCAACGCCGGCAACTGCAGGATGCCGAGCAGCATCGTGATCACCGCGAACACGCCCGCCGCCGGGATGCCCGCGAGCAGGAAGCCCATGCCCAGCAGCAGTGCCTGTATGAAGGCCACGCCGACGACGCCGGTGGCCACCGAGCGGACCGTTGCGACGCCTAGGTGCAACAGGCTGGTTCCCTTCTCTGGAGTGGTCAGGCGCGCCAGGATGCGTTCGGTGACGCGGCTGCCTCCTTCGGCGTAGACCATCATCACGCCGGCAACGGCGATCGCGGCCAGGAACAGCAGGACCGCGCCGGCCGCGCCGGCAGCAACCGCCAGGGCCTTGCGCGAGTAGCCGCGGATGATCTCGGCGTTCTTCTGCAGGTAGGCGGGCAGGTTGCTGGCCGCATCGCTCCACGCGGCATGGAGGCGCTCGCCGATCACCGGCCATTCGGCCACCTTGGGGCTCGGCGCCGGCACCGTGAACGTGCCTTTCTCGAATTGCTCGTGGACATCGCTGATCTGGCTGGCGAAGGAACTGCCCAGGATCGCCAGCGGGACGCCCAGCAGCAGCAGCAAGGCCAGCACCAGCACCGTGGCGGACAGCCCACGCTTGCCGCCGAGCTTGCGCACCAGCCACAGGTAGAGGGGGTAGATCGAGATGGCAAGGATCACTCCCAGCAGCACCAGATTGGCGAACGGCGCGAAGATGCGCACGCAGACGTACGCCAGGAACGCGATGAGCCCGACCTTGATGAGGGTCTCGGTCAGGTCGGTGGTCAGGATCTTGCGCAGCGTTTGCTGATCTGCGTTCACTTGGAAATCCTCCTTGACGTCGGCCGGCCCCCGCGCGTGGGGGTCGGGCGCCTATGGTTGTGGGGAGACGGATCCCTCCATCCCCGGTTGATCCTTTGCGCCGGGCGGCTCAGCCCAGGCGCCGGTACAGCCTGACGATCAGCTCTTCGGCCAGCAGCATCACGACGATGACCGTGATCAGCACCAGCAGGCCATGCCATCGCCCGTCAAAGTGGACGTCGGTTCCAAATGCGAACGAGATCGCCTCGAGGATCACGAACTTCGAACCGAACAGGATCAGCCACGCCGAGAACCAGCGCATGAAGGTCATGAAGCCACCGGGACGCGCCTTGAAATACGCGGCGACGTAGTGCTCAAGCGCAATGGTGAGCTTGAGCAGGACCTGCAGCACCACCGCGACCATCAACGAGACGGTGAACGATTCGATGTGGACCTTGTCGGAGAACTCGTTGAAGAGGTTCAGTACCACCAGGTCGATCAGAATTGCGCTGTAGTAGAGAACGAAGAGACGTTGCCGGTTGGTAGGGGGCTCGGCCTGCAGCGGCATCAGGGAGTCCGCAGTCGTCATCGTTACCTACCCCCCCGGTCATGGCTCAAAGACGAGCCGGACGTCCATTCCGTCCACGATGCCAAGGCGATTGTTAACGCGGCGTCTTCTGGGGTGTCAGGGAGTCTCCCGCGTCGGCGACTCGTGCCTGGGCAGACGAACGGTATGCAACGCCCATACCGATGCCCGTTGCCCCGGGCGATTCGACGTAGCCGGCCGTCAAAGGGCTTGCCAGCCGCCTCACGCCGCCAGCCGATGCTCGTAGTACGGCCGCTCGCGGTCATCAAGGACGGCGTACATGGCTGCAAGGTTGGCCGGGTCCGGGCTGAGCCAGGCGTCGATGTTCCCGCGCTTGACCGGAATGATGCAGCGGTCGTGGCCGACGGCGGCGATCTCGGCCGGCGGGTCGTCGGTGATGGCGGCGAAGGAGAGCAGCTCGGCGCCATGCGACCCGGTCCACCTCGACCACAGGCACGCGACCAGCATGTCCTGCTGGGGCTCCGGACGGAACTCGAGCACGACGTTCTCCTCCTTCTCGTCTGCCTGCAGTTCGCGGTGCTCCACGGCGTGGCGGCTGACGTTCTCGTAGAACGCGTTGACGACGACGATGCCGTGCGAGTAGCCGAACTGTTCCTTCCAGAACCCCTCGAGATTGTCGCGACGGGCGTTGTAGGTGCCCGGGAAGCGCTGGTCGAAGTTCGCCGGTTTGCCTTGCGGACGGCACTGGTAGCGCATCGGCTTGATCACGCGCGCACCGTTCTCCCACACCATCACGGGCGCGTAATGGCCGGGGAAGATGCGCGAATCCTCGGCAACCAGCGCGGTGCGGTGCAGGTCGGCCAGCTTGCCGCGCGCCCACTCGATCTTGTCGGTGGCGATGCGCTTTTCTTCCAGCGCCTTCTTCGTGGTCTTGTCGAGCAGGATGCGCTCGGCGTCGAACAGGCGTTTGCGCTGCTTGAACAGTTCCTGCTCGAAGCGCCCCGTCTGATCGCGGTTGAACGCGTCGATGAGTGCCTTGATCTCGTGCTGCAGGTCGGTGAGGGGCTCGGCGAAGGCAGCATCCATCGCCTTGGGAATCCGCTGCTTGCCGCTCTGGCTGCGCTCCCAGTACAGGCGGACGAAGTCCTGGATGCTGATCGTCGCGCCGAACACCTTGGCAAACTTGCGGTAGTCGGCCCAGATCTGGGCGGAATAGCACATGGCGGAGGCCCCCTGTCGCTGTGACCGTCGCCGGAATATACGCCGGAGGATGTGGTGGCGGTGACATGGGTACGGCTGGGGGGGCAGGGTCTTCGCAGCCGACCTGGAAGGTCCTCGGCATCCGGGCCGTTCGGTATTGTTGGCGTCCGTTGACGCTCGTAAGCTCACCTCCGGTTGGATTGGGGGTGAGGATGCAGACGGAAGCGGGCTTGGGCGATCGCATCATCAAGGTCAACCATGCAGGGGAGCATGGCGCCATCCAGATCTACTCCGCGCAGATGTTCATGGCCCGGCTGACGGCGGCCCATATGCTCGATGAGCTTGCCGACTTCCGCGAACACGAACGCCGGCATCGAAGCATCTTCGCTGCCGAGCTACAGCGTCGACGACGGCCCCGTTGTCGCAGTTACTGGTTGTGTGGTGCGGGCGGTTACGGCCTTGGCCTCATCACCGGGCTCCTGGGTGGCAGCGCGATCGCGGCAACCACCGTTGCCATCGAGCGCGTGGTGCTTGCGCATCTCGAAAAGCAGTTGAACGTTCTGAAAGGCAAGGACCCGGAAGCAGTTGCGGCCATCGCTGCCGTTGTCGATGAGGAGCGGGAGCATCACGACCGTTCGGCGAGGCGTGTCCGGCCAGGCACCTTTTGGCAGAAGGCGTTGACCCCTGTCGTCTCTGCGTCGACCGAAGCGGTCATCTGGCTGGGGATGCGGTTGTAACGTGCCGCGCCGCGGTTCGCCTGACAAAAATGAGGCTGCGATCGCTCGCAACCCCTTGTTTCATGCTGGTGCCGGAAGTGGGACTCGAACCCACACGCTTTTAAGGGCGGCGGATTTTGAGTCCGTTGTGTGATGGTCCAATGTCATCCGGCAACGCCCACGAAGTTTGAGTATAGTTATATATATCAAGTAGATATGGTCTAATGGTGTCCATTCAAGTTTCGTGGCATCCTACGCGGAACGGGCACCAAGTGGGCACCAAATGGTAGAACGAACTCGCAAGACTCTGACCGTTCGCGCAATTGCGGCGCTTGCGCCCGGCGAATGGGCTGCTGATCCGGCAGCGCGTGGCGCCGGCCGACTGCAGGCTCGCCGACTTGTGAGTGGGGACCTCGCTTGGTACTACCGATACACCGGACCCGACGGCGAGCGCGTCCGGCTGCCAATCGGCAGCGGGCTCGACCTCGCCACCGCGCGCAGGGAAGCAGAGAAGCTGGCGCGGCGCTACATGGCCGGCGACCGCGATCTTCGCAGCGTGCTAGATGCAGAACGGCGCGAAGCCGAGCGGGAACGTACCGCTATCCTGCGAGCGGCAGAGGACGAGGCCACGATTGCCCGAGCCACGCTCGGCGTGCTCCTGACCGCATACGTCGCACAGCTACGTCGTGACGGAAAGGCGAGTGCTCGCGATGTAGAGACGACGGTGGCTCGCCATGTCGAGAATGCATGGCCGAAGCTGTGGGCTACACCCGCAGTCCAGGTTACGACGGATGACCTGCTGGAAGTCGTGGCACGGGTTGTTGCGGCTGGCAGGCAGCGTGAACCCGCCAAGCTGCGTTCTTTCCTGCGGGCTGCGTTCGGAGCAGCCGTTCGGGCACGTCAAGATGCCCGGGCCCTTCCAGAGCTACGTGCCCTCAAGATCACGGCCAATCCTGCTCGCGATCTCGCTACCGTTGAAGGCAGTGTGCGCGCGGGCGAGCGTGCGCTATCCATTGCCGAAGTTCGCGCATACTGGTCACGCATCGCAGAATTGCCGTCGCCGGTCGGTCCGCTGTTGCGGTTCCATTTGCTGACTGGTGGCCAGCGAATCGAGCAGCTTGCGAGGCTTACGGGTTCGGATCTGGATTCCGATGTCCAGACGGTTCGCCTTCGTGACGGGAAAGGACGGCGCAAAGCGCCTCGGTTGCATGAGGTGCCTTTAGTGGCTGCGGCGAGCGAAGCGGTGACGGCGATGGCGCCGCAACGCGAGGGGCCGTTCCTTTTCACGACTACCGCCGGCAAGACAGCTGCGACGCATTCAACCGTGCGGAATGCGTTGAATGCGGTGGTTGTCAACATGGTGGCCGCGGGGGAGCTGCCTGGCGGGCGCTTCACGCTCGGTGATCTGCGCCGCACGGTAGAAACGCGCCTTGCGGCGGAGGGAATCAGTGCAGACATTCGCGCCCAGTTGCAATCGCATGGTTTGGGTGGCGTGCAAGCGCGGCACTATGACCGCCATGATTACCTGGACGAAAAGCGCGCTGCCCTCGAAACGCTGCATCGGCTGGTGACCGAAAAGGCCGCTACCGTTACTACTTTGCGTGGGAGAAGGAAGCGCTCCAGTTGACGACCGCTTTCTGAGGCCCATGACCGCTCCCAGGTTTGATCCCTGAACACCGGGTCCTTCCGCGGCTGGCCCAGTCCGACCTGAAGGTGTGGAGATTCAAGCATGGCGATTCATGAGGACTTGCAGGAAGCCAAGGCCGGGTCTGGCACGATGATCTCTGTTTCCGCGGCTGTGAGGCGGCTTGCCGACCAGGCAAGTGTCTCTGCGCAAGATGCAGCGCACTGGCTGGCTTTGAAGGGCGCCCATCGGCAGGTCCCTGCGTACATGGTTTACCCACTGGGGTACGACCACGAGAAGCTCGTGTTGTCGACCGACGAAAGAGGGGTGTGGCATTACCAGGCCGTTTATGACGAGCTGCTGGCGATTGCCTACAAGGACAACTTGGTCGTCTTGATGGGCTCGATGTCGGCCTGGACGAAGATGCCGCGCGCCCGTGTTGCCTGGGTCAAGGCGGAGATTGATGCGTTCATTGCCGAGAACGGCGGTGTGCCGTCGCAGACTGGTGGTGCCGAATCACCGGCGACAGCAGACCCCAGAAGCCGCGGGGGCGCGGGGATCATGGAAATGCGCAAGGACAAGCTGGAAGCCGCGATAAATCAGGTGGTGGATGACCCGATGAACATCCCAGTCGGCGTAAAGGTCAGGTTGAAGAAGGACCTGTGCATGCAGGACCCCGGTACGTTCACCGCATCGACCTTCGACAAGGCATGGTCCGACCTGAGTGCATCCGGCCAAATCGGGATCGTCGGGAAGGAGACCTTTCGGGGCGACGGTGGCGCATCCGAGTAGTCGGAAGTTTGTCGAGCTGACTGTCGCACAAGTCGGACAGTTGGCGCCGTGAATCAAGTATCGGTATATCCGACAACAAGTTAGGCCAGCCCCGAAAAAATCCGACCCCAGGCTCTTGACGTCTGACGTGTCGGACTACGTAGCGTCCACACCGTCCCGGCCCACGTTGGCCCAGTTCGGACGGTCCGATGCTCGCGATCCATACTCTCCCTGAAACCGGTTATCTGCGCCTGTCGCAGATCATCGGCTGTCCGGCCACTTCAACACGGCCCGCCGTTCCAGCGATCATTCCCGTGAGTAAATCCACCTGGTGGAACGGTGTCAGCTCCGGGCGCTTCCCTCGGCCGGTAAAGCTGGCCACGCGTGTGACCGCATGGCGGGTCGAAGACATACGTGTGCTGGTCGAACGCCTTGCAGGCGCCAGCGGCGGAGACAACTCGCGCTTGAGGGGGCGGTGATGACCGACACCTACAAGCCAGAGTGGACGATGGACATGCTCAGTAGCGCATGCATTGACCAATTGCTGCCGGCATTTATCACCGCTCGTGCGGCCATTCCGCCGGTGCGCAAGAGCAGCGTGAACGAGCACTTTGGCAACCGCTATGCCGATCTGCACGAGCTGGAAGCGGCCGCGTTACCGGCGCTGCTCGCGCAGGGCCTTATGGTCGTGCACCACTACGCGAGAGACGACCGGGGCGGGCTGCTTCTCGTGACGCGCCTGTACCACCAGAGCGGACAATGGTTGCAATCTGCCGTGCCCATCGGGGCCGACAAAAGCTCGCAGGCGCTGGGCAGCGGCTCGACCTACGCCAAGCGATATAGCCTGCAGGCGTTGCTCTCGCTGGCGGCTGACGAGGACGACGACGGTAACAGCATCGCCGATGGTGTCGCCCGGGAGCGGCCGGCACTCGCGACGCGGCGCACGTCGCAGTCGCTGAAGCCGACCGTTCCCAAGTCGGACCCCGCGGTCGAGCTGATCGAACGGGTTCGTGCATGCAGTTTGCTTGCCGACCTGGCGGCGCTGACCCAGGAGATCAACCTGGGGGCGGCCGTTGCGACGAAGCGCAACGCCACACTGCGCGCCGCCATCGTCGAGCGCCGTGCGCAACTGGAGCAACTGGCGCAGGACGCCGTGGATCTTGGTTGCGCCACGGGCGGTGAGCCGTGAGCCGCGATGACGGTGCCCTGAGCGGTCCTGCGAGGGTCCCGGTGGCCGACAGCGTTGGTATCGACGGCGAGGCGGGAAAGGTCATGCACTCGCGGTGGGCGCCCTTGCCATCACGCCTGCCGGGCGACTGGCGCGAGCAGCTTGAGGGCCTCGATGTCTCTGCCTACCTGCACGACCGCTTCGACAGCATGGCGGTGGTCGACCGAAACGGCTGGGCAAGGCTGCCGTGCCCCTTGGGTGTCGACGAGCACCCGATCCTGATCCACACCGGTCACGGCGGCTTCCGCTGCGACCAGTGTCACGAGCACGGCGATCTGCTGGGGCTGGTGCAGCGTCTCGATGGGGTGACCTTTCCCGACGCGGTGCGCCTGCTATTGGCGGCACTGCAGGTCCATGGGAATGGGTCGTGAGCGGGCATGACCGGCTGCGCGGTGCCGACGATGCGGTTTACCGCGCGTACATCGAGGTCGAGCATGCGCGGATGCGTTTGCGTGACGCGCTGATGGGATCCGATGTCGATGCCAGCGCACTTGTGCGGGGTGATCCACCGGCGGCCCTGATCGAGGCATTGGCCGACCGCAGCGCGGTGCTGCGGGATTGGGCCGAGGAGAACGATGACCACCTTCGTCGACTCGATGTCATCGATCGGGCGATGTCGCTGCAGGGCCTGCGTGCACGCGTCTTCGATGCCGAGGGGGCGCCATGACGGCCCGCATCTTTGCCGCGTCGTTGTTCGAGAGCGTCACGGCTGCCGAACCGAAGATGCTGATTGGCACGCCAACCTGGTGGGCCGACTTGCTCTCCAAGCACGTGGTTCTGGTCGACAAGAAGCTGGCCCGCGCGCTGTCAATGGCGATCTATCGCGAGGGCGGTCGGCGCATGGCGGCCGATATCGTCGGTGCGGACATGATCGCCTTCGACGTCGATTCTGGCGTGCCCTTCCGGGAAGTACGTGGGCGCTTGGGCGCTCTGGCGTTCACGACGTGGACAACCTTTTCGAGCACGCCTGACTTTCCGCGTTGGCGCCTGTTGCTGTTCCTGAGCCGGCGAGTGAGCCCGGCGGAGTACGGCCGCGTGGTCGACCGTCTGGCCGAGCAGTTGGGGCTGACCGGCAGACTGGACCCGTGCAGCCGCAAGATCGCGCAATTGCACTTCCTGCCCAGTGCGCCGCCCGGCGCCGAGTGCCACGCCCGCTGCCGTGCCGAGGGCGAACTCGTCGACGTGGATGCGGCCTTGGCGGCGTCGCCCCCGCGGCTGCGCTTGATCCAGTTCGGCGCCTCCGTCGTCCAGCCTGCCAGCGACGAGGAAATCCAGCGCGTCAGGGACGCGCTGGCGTTCATCGCTGCCGATCAGTACGCCGTCTGGATTGAGGTGGGGCAGGCCCTGCACGCCGGTGGTGTACCGCTGGAGATCTGGGAGTCTTGGTCGGCCCGGTCGGGCAAGTACCAGCCAGGCGTCTGCGCGCAGCGCTGGGCCGGCTTCCATGCCGATGGCGGGCTGACGTTGGCGACGGTATTCGCCCGGGCGAAGGCGGCTGGTTGGCATCCGCGGTCTTCGGCCGATGCCGTCGCCGACCCCGAGCCCTTGACCCGGCCGATGGAACCGCCGCAGCCCTTCCCGCTGGATGCGCTCGGCCCGGTCCTAGAACCGGTGGCGCGTCGGATTGCACAGGTTGTGCAGGCGCCCGATGCGTTGATTGCCTCGTCGCTGCTGGCCGGGGCAAGCCTGGCCGCGCAGGCGCACGCCGACGTCGTTGTCGACGGTCGCCGCGAGCCGTTGTCGCTCTGGTTCCTTTCCGTGAGCGAGTCCGGTGAGCGCAAGACCGCGGCGGATAACTGGGCGGTGGCCGAGCATCGGCGGTTCGAGCGCGACCAGTTGGGGTTCTACCGCGAGGCCGAGGCCGAGCATGCGACGGACCTGGCAGCTTTCACGGCCGCGAGCCGGTCTGCTGCGAGAGGCAAGAAAACGCGGGCGGTGGTCCAGGACAGCTTGCGCGAATTGGGCAAGCCGCCGCCGGCGCCGATGCTGCCCTGGCTG
Organism: Lysobacter sp.; assembly: GCA_036524915.1. Classification (GTDB taxonomy): domain Bacteria; phylum Pseudomonadota; class Gammaproteobacteria; order Xanthomonadales; family Xanthomonadaceae; genus Lysobacter_J. Next base: position 32,390 of record DATDBI010000214.1, read on the forward strand.
TTGCTCGCTGACCCCACGATCGAGGGTCTTCATCGGCAGCTGCGCGAGGGTCGCCCCAGCCAGGGCCTGTTCAATTCCGATGCTGGAGACTTCTTTGGCGGCTATGGCATGAGCGACGACCATCGCACGAAGTCCGCGGCCGCGCTGTCGCGCCTGTGGGACGACGGTGAACTGGTGCGCACTCGCGGCGGCGACGGGCACAGCAAGCTCTATGGCAGGCGCCTAGCAGCGCACCTGATGGTGCAGCCGGTGGTGTTCGAGATGGCGGTCGCCGCCGACGACGTGCTCGCGCGGCAGGGGTTCCTAGCCCGAGCGCTCATATGCTGGCCGATCTCCATGGCGGGCACGCGCCAGTACGTGGAGGCGGACTTGTCGACCGATTCGGTGATCCAGACCTACTGGCGCCACATCAAGGTGCTGTTGAGCACGCCGTATCCGCTGCGACCGGAGACGACCAACGAGCTGGAGCCTCCCGCTCTGACCTTGTCCGCTGACGCGAAGGCCCGCTGGATCGTCTGTGCCAATGTGATCGAGGCCGACATGGCCGGGCCCTATGCGCAGGTCAAGGCGTGGGCAAGCAAGGCGCCGGCGCAGATCCTGCGCATGGCCGGGGTGCTGACGTTGCTGGAGAACCCTCACGCCAGCGAGGTCCAGGTTGAGGCGATCGAGCGGGCGGCCCTGCTGGTGGCGCACTACCTGGGCGAGGCGTGCCGGATCATCGGCACGGCCGTCCTGCCGGTCGAGACACGCCACGCGATGCTGTTGCTGGACTGGTGCCGGGACACTGGACGTGATCGCCTGTACTCGAGTGCTGCGCTTCGCCTGGGGCCGAATGCCATCCGACACAAGGAAGCGTTCGACGAGGCCATGAAGGTGCTAGAGCGCGCCGGTTGGGCAATCCCGCTGCTGCCCGGAGTCGAAGTCGATGGACGTCAACGTCGGCGTGCGTGGTCGATCCGCATTGAGGCATCGCCATGAGCGCCACCAGCCTGCGATTCTCAAGCGTCTTCGAATCCTTGCGAATCCAGCGCTTGTCGGATTGCGAAATTCGCACATTTCGCCAGATTCGCAGCGCGCAGGATATCGCCACACTTGGCTTCAGGCGCGCTGGCAGCGGTAGAAGGATAGGTCCGGACGTTGATTGCAGCGCCCGTTGCGGACGTTGCGAATCATGCGAATCAGCGCGCCGGTTGCCGTCGAGTTTCGCAAGTATCGCGGGATTCGCATCCGCGAAACCTTTACAGGTATCGGTCCTTGGACTGACGTTCACTGGCTACGCGGGGGAGCGTCGCTCCGACAATGGGATCGGACTCAGTGTAGGGACTGTATCCCCTGCGAATGTTGCGAAACTTGCGAATCCACGAGCCGGCTGCGTTCGGGATTCGCAAGTTTCGCGGGATTGGCAGTGGGGGATGCGTTTACGGGATCTGTCATGACGACCTTCGACGACCTGGTTCGCACGTTCGCTTTGCGTCGCGTTACGCAAGGGAGCGGCGTGCGAGTGGTCACCAAAGCCGCCGATCCGGCGCCAAGCGCGCCGACGCTTTTGCCGACGTTTCGGGGATCGGCAGCCGACTGGTTGCTCGCGCAGTTGGGCGATGGCGAACTGCACAAAGTGATCCGCCTGCTCGACGAGGCGCGCGATTCCGGCATTGCGCGCGGTCATCTCATGCAGGCGAAAGACGTGGCCCTGCGAGGACGCATCGTCGAGGGCATCCGCATTGACCCAATTGATGGCTCGATGGCCGCCGCTTGGACCCTGCGCCGCGGTCTGGCTCGAAGCCGCCGTCGACTATGAAGGAGATAGAGCGATGACCTACCGTCAGGCCTGCGAACTGGTTCACCACTTTCGGCTGTATGCCGATCGCGCCAGGGTGGCTCCGAGTACGAGCACCATCGTCGCGTTCGGTACCTTCGCCCAGGACTACTGTGCCGCGCGCGGCCTGCCGCTGGGCGCGCTGATCGAGGCGTTGCGCCAAGTCGTTGAGGCGGATGGATCGCCACGACGGCATCGCCTTCACTGAGGTCGTAGCCATGTGCCCTCGTAGCCGTCGCAGCACGAACCCGCCTGAGCAACGCCGCGCCCTGTACGGCTCTCGGCGCTGGAAGTTGGCCCGTGCGAGCTACCTCAAGGCGCATCCGTGGTGTGCGCACTGCGGATGCCAGGCGACTGTGGTTGATCATCTGCTCGGTCACAGCGGCGACTGGTGGCGCCGGTTCTGGGACGAGCATCAGTGGCAGCCGCTATGTGCAAAGTGTCATGGCCGCAAGACCATCGCGGTTGATGCGGTAATCGATGGTGCGCAACAGCGCCGCTACCGAGCAGGCTTCGTACCACCTCGTGCCCATGGGCAGGCCCCCGGGGGGCGGGAGGGTGAAAAGGTTGGCGCATCACCGCCCACCTCAGCCCCATCCCGGATTTATATTCGGCCGGCTTCTGGGGCCGGCCAGGGTGCATTGCCACTAGATTCCTCCGAATTTCTCGCTCACCGGTTGCGCGCACGTGCGGCATCGCCAAGGGGAACGGGCTCATGACCAAGCTTAAGGGTGGACGCCTACCGCTACGCCTGGTCGAACGCCGGGCGGAGCGAGCACGCCCAGTGAAGCCGCCGCCGTCGCTGCCGGTGCCCTTGCGCAAGGAATTCGCCGCTACCGTGCGCGCGTTCCAGGCCCAGGGGATCTACCGGGACACCTTACGGCCCTCACTTGAACACTATTTCCTTACCCTGCACCTGGTGCGAGCCGCTGCGGCGGAGACCGAGCGGCGTGGGCTATTCGACGGCGACGGCGTGCCGACACCAGCGGCCCTGATGCTCACCCGTACGATGCCGATCCTGCGCGCTGCGGCAGCAGCGCTGGGCATCACCGCTCATGCAAGGCTGGCCGGGGCGTCAGCTCGACCCAACGACGACGAGACTGGGGGCGAGACGTCGGGGTCTCCTTGGACCCACGCCATGCGAGACAAGGCGCGCCATGACCCGGCCGATTGACACCACGGCGCACCCGAAATGGTGGCAGGCGCGTGAGGCGATGGGGCTGATCCCTCGCACGAGCGATCCTGCGGGAAGAGGGGCGCGCATGGTCGCCGTCGTCGGCCAGTTCCTGCTGACTCAGGGCGAATACGCAGGGCGTCGCCTGTGCGAGGTCATGCTGCCGTGGCAGGACGCACTGGTCCGGTTCCTGTTCGGGTTCACCGATACAACGGGGCGGCGCCGGATCCGACGCGCTTTCCTGAAGATCGGCAAGGGGACCTCGAAGTCGACCCTGGCCGCCGCCTTGGCCTTGGCGTTCCTGATGGACTGCGTCGATCGCGGCGTCGGCTTTCGCGGCTTGATCGTGATCATGTCGCCGTCGGTGGCCACCTCAAACATCGTCTTCGGCCACATCGAGCAGGCCATCCTGAACGACCCGCACTTGCGTCACGCGTTTCGCAGCAAGTCGATCCAGCGCACGATCGTCCATGTTGCTTCAGGTATCGAAATCGTGGTCAAGGTCGCCAGCCTGGAGCAGTCGGTGGGGCTGCGGCCGCTGCTGGTGATCTATGACGAGCTGCACCTGATGGCGTTGGAATGTCGGCAGGCCGGTCAAGTCATGGATCAGCTACGCCGAGGTCAGGCGAATGCCGGCGATGAGGCGTTGGAGATTACGATCACTACCGCACCGCCCGCAACAGCGTCAGGGGTCTATTCCTCAGCCTTGAGTTACGCGCGAAAGGTGCGCGATGGGGATATCCAGGATGACACCTTCCTGCCGATCCTGTTCGAGCCCCCGTTGACGCAATTCCCCGACCTCGACTTGGGCGATCCGGAGGCGTGGTTCTGGGGGATGCCATCGCTCAAACGGTCAGTCGATGAGGTCGGCACCCTGCATGCCGCCGAGCTTTTGCGAGAGTACGACGAGGCGATGCGCGGCGACGAGCCGCAGGCCATGGGCCTGTTCCTGAGCCAGCGCCTGGGCGTCGAGCCGGCCGAACGACGCGGGGTAGGGGCGCTGCTGTTCCAGGAACGGTGGGGCAGCATGCCGGGCTGTCCGTCCTGGCCGCCGCCTGAGGCCGACTTCGTGGCCTGCAGTTACGACCCGGGCGGTGTCGACGATCCGTTCGCTGTGGCCTGGTGCTGGAAGGATGGGCAGGGGCGGTACTGCTTTGCCGTCCACCAGCACCTTGTGCGGGTCGGCTACGAACGTGCCGGCTCAGCGTTGAGGATGCTCTACGACGAGGCCATCGGTGCCGGCGAGCTGACGGTGCATGCCACGACGGAGGCGTTGTTCGGCGCGCTGTTCGTGGAGGCGAGGGCGCTGGAACTGCAATCCGGCCGGCACTCGGTGGTGTTCGGCGGCGATGTGCATGGCGTAGCGGGATTCGTGCCACAGTTCCGGCAAGGGACTTCATTCGACTACGAACCGGTGAAACAAGGTTGGCCGCTGCTGGCGGCGGTGCACTACTTGGAAGGTCTTGCAGCCGATGGGCGTGTGGCCCATGCGGCGACTCCGTTGCTGGCCGCCAACGTCGCCAACCTGGTGTTGGAGGAGGGCAGTGCGATCGGCGGTCGTCATTTCGCCAAACGCGGGACAGACAGCACTGGCACTGGTCCACTCAAGATTGACGGTGCCATGGCTGTTCTGTCGGCCTTGTCGCTGCATGAAGTGAACGCCTACAACCAAGTTGATGTGTCGGCGCTCATCGGATAAGCCAGAGAAACACGCAGCATGCGATGGAGTTGGTGATCGGAACTCATGGCCACTGGGGATCAAAATACCTGATCGCTTCACGCATTAGACGATCCACCAGATTCTGTAGCTCGGAACTCTCTGGGCGCGCGACCAGCGTACCTGCGAAATGCGGTTGAGAAGGAGGCGATGGCGCTATACCCGACAGCCAATGCTACGTCGCCGATTAGGAGAGGCGTGTTCTTTAGAAGCTTGCTTGCCATCTCCATGCGCATACGCGTGAGATATGCATGCGGGCTTTCACCCGTAGCGCGCCTGAACGCGGTACAGAAATGGAACCGACTGACTCCGACAAGGTTCGCAAGTTCGTGCAAACTGATGTCCTGCGCGAGATTGTCCCGCATGTACTCCGTAACGCGTTTGATCTGCTTCAGCTCCAGCCCATTCGGCCGGCTGATGAGTGGCTTCACCAACGTCGAATGCGCGCGAAGCAATTGAATGCAGAGCAGGTCGACAGCTTGCTCAAGGAGAAGGCGCGAATGTGACCCAGGAGAGTCGGCCTCGTCAGCAATCATCTGCATGATCGTGAAGAGGCGATCATCCGGTGCGTGGATGCAATCAAGCAGGTCAAACGAACGGCCTTCGGCGAGGTGATCCACGCAGGTAAGTAGGCGCTCGTGGCCTAGGTAGATATTGGACGTAGTGTTTGGCGAGCATCTGAACTCGCCCTCGTAGCCGCGTGGAAGGTAGGTAATCGTGCCGCCGCGGGATGCTGCTTCTTTAGTTCGCCCGTCAATGATAGATGTCGCCTTACCCGTGCCAGCGTGCGTGGCGGATAAGACATGCTCCTGCATGGGCTTTACTACTGCTTCAAACGCACCATGGCTCCACCGTCCCGTAACGCGCGTCTCGCCCTGCAGAACGTCTTCGAGAAGCGTAGGCCGAACTTGTGCGATGCGGGCCACTTCTTCTGCAGAGCTGCTAAGGCGGCTTGTTCCCATGTTGGCTGTCTCAGTTTGGGGGCAGGTGTCAGTTGTGGCGGGCCAAGTTCAGCCCGGGCCTGATCGGATCTTCCAGAGCGCTATTCGCGTCAATGCGCTGCGGCAAAGCCGTCTGTCCGTCCACCTCTGCTCCATTTGGCCACAGTGTCCTGCACCCGTGAGCGCTCAGCCTTAGGCGGTCCGCCGGCCGCCCGCAGTGACGGACAATGGCGTCCTCCACCGTAGCCCTAATGAGTTGCATTGCGATACCCGCGTGGTGAGGTGCCTGCGTAGCGGCGGAACGCCGTAGAGAATGCGGATAGGGAGCTATACCCAACGGCCAAGCCAACATCTCCGATAGTTATCGGAGTGGTCCGGAGCAGCGTGCATGCGGTGCGCATCCGCAGCCGCGTCAAATACTCATACGGTGCCATGCCCGTAGCTGCACGGAAGGCGGTGCAGAAGTGGAAGCGGCTCTGGCAGACGATGTTGGCGAGCTCCTGCAGCGTGATCTCGGTTCCTAGGCGCTCCCGCATGTAGGCGGTAACGCGCTTGACTTGCCAAGGCGCAAGTCCGTGATGCTTCTGGGCGAATGGATGAGCGAGCGTGGAATGACTGCGGAGGAGCACAATGCACAACAGGTCTAGTGCGTACTCAAGAAACATGACCCCATGCGGACCAGGTGCTGCCACCTCGTCGCGGATGACCTTCATGATGGAGTACAGCCTCGAGTCCATGCTACTGACCCGATCTACAAGTTCGAACGGTCGGCCCTCCGCCAGCAGGTCGGCGGACCCTTGCAGGCGCTCGTGCCCCAAGAACACGTTGGACACATTCGCTGCAGCCTCGTTAGTCCACTCACCACCATGGCCGCGCGCGACTACATGCACCGCGCCACAGCGGCTGGGGGCGGTCACGCGCTTTCCATCGAACAGTGATATCGCGTTTCTCGTGCCCGAGTGCACTGCGCAGATCACATGGTCCTGCATCGGCTGGGCATCTACCTCGAAAGCGCCGTGGGTCCAGGCGCCAGTGACTCGGGTCCTGCCATGCAGTATCGAGTCCAGTACGGGCGGTCCGATCCCTCCCGCGATTCGGGTGACCTCTTCGTTGGTCTCGCGTAGTTCTTCGCGCGTAGCCATGGATGCGACCCCGTAAGCAGAGCCTGCCTAAACCAAACGTGGGCGGCGCATCCGTTAGCCGGCACACCTAAGTTATTAGTAGGTCACGCACGGGTCAACAAGAACCGCGCGCCGGGAGCGCGGCGAGTTGCGTCAAAAACTGTGCCAACTGTGACGTTGCCTTTTGTGACATGGAGTTCTCAGTGTTTGTGTGCGTGCTCGTAGAGTTGACCAGGAATCGTGGGATCTTCGAGACCACCGGCCTCGAGCCAGATCCGCGTCGACTCCTGGGCACGCACGATTAGGCTTTGGGCTGCGGTGTAGTCGTAAGGAGAGGTGGCAAGCGGACAAAGGCTGGGGACGATGCGCAGTTCGATGTGACTGCCAAGCCAGTGCTCGGCATCGCGTGTGAGCTGGCCCGCGACGAGCTTGGCAACCGCGTGCATGGCACGCCCGATGGCGCCCTGTGGCGCTTGCTTTGGTGCGCACGTGAATCCTGTGGGAAGTACGATGACGCGCTTCGCACCCAAGGCGACGGCGACGGAGATCGGCGCGTTGTTGGCGACTCCCCCGTCCACCAGCATGTAGGGGCCGATCTTCACCGGTGGAAAGATCCCCGGAATCGCCGTGCTGGCCAGCACCGCATCGACGACAGATCCGCTCGACAGGACTACCTCGCGGCCACTCGTAATGTCCGAAGCGACGATGTGGACTGGCATGGTCGCTGCTTCAAGGCGCTCGTATCGGAGGTGCCTTTCAAGCAGCGAGCGCAGGCCCTGCGAGTCCACCAGATAGCCTCGGCTTCCAAAGAGTCCGGTGACGACACTGCGTAACTGGATAGGCAGCACCTCTTTACGGCGAACCGAGCACCACAGCCGTTGCAGGTCCTGCACGCCGCGTGGCGTTGGGTTGCCAGCGAAGTACGCGGCATTGATCGCGCCAGCCGACGTCCCAACAAGGAACGCGGGCGCTTCGTTCCAATCAAGCAGCGCGGAGAGCATTCCCACCTCCACCGCACCAAGACTTCCGCCGCCCGCAAGCACGAATGCGGTCGGTGATGGGCGGGCAAACGCTGGAGCATCCATGGCTCTGGCCCCGAATATTCAAGGTGGAGGTGTGTTACCGCTTAAACGAAGTTGCCGGCGTGCGCCGCTGCGCCTCGTTGTGGCGCAGCGGCACAGGAAACGCTTTATAGGCCGTCGTAGACCAGGCGTGTAAAGAAGGCGGGGTCGATGAGGAACTGGCCCCACTTGGCGTCGAACTGCGAGGACGGTTTGGCCGCGATTACCGCGTTGCGATCCTTGCCTTCCTTCTTCAGCTTGGCGACGTTGTCGCGGATCGTCTGCAGCATCATCCTGTACTCCTCCAGGTCGGCGCGCGTGGCGGGTGGGCCGTGGCCGGGAATGACAATCGTGCGAGGGCCTGCCATCTTGAGGCTAAGTTCTGCCGCCCGGATCATGCCGTCGATGCTCCCGCCGTGCTCGTTGTCGATAAACGGGTATATGCCATTCCAGTACGTGTCGCCAACAAAGAGAACGTCCGCATTCTTGAAGTGGACATAGAGGTCGCCGTCGGTGTGCGCGGGTGGGATTGCGATGACGTCAATCTTCTCGCCACCGACTGCGTACTGCTTTCGATTGCTTACCAGAACTTTAGGAATGCCCGCCGGAGCGAGCGGTTGGAAGGTGAAGCTCCAGTCGTCAACTCGCTCGACCTTGGCAACATACTGCGCGGTGCGTGGGTGAGCGACGATCTCTGCGCCCGCATCATGCAGCCACGCGTTCCCGTCGGTGTGGTCCCAGTGCCAATGCGTATTGACGAGGTTCGCAACCTTGGCGGGGCCAAGGGACGACAGCGCCTTGGACAACTTGTCCTTGGAAATCGCGATGCCGGCGTCGACCATGAACTTCTCAGTGGGCGTGACCAGCACGCCGATGTTGCCACCGGATCCTTCCAGCATGGACACACCACCACGCAGTGGGGTGGTCTTGATTTCCGAACGTTCCGCCTCGGCATTGATCTTGATCACCGGGCTGTCCTGGGCGGCAGCCAGCACGGGCCAAGCGAGCGTTGAGGCGATCAATGCCGCCCGAAGCACAGCGCCGACGCGTCCGGCCGTATCGTTGTAGTGCGAGGTATACATGGTTGCCTCTCCATTGATCAGGCGCGGATGAACGCCAGCAGATCCGCGTTCAGGCGATCTCGATGGGTGTCGGTGAGGCCGTGCGGTGCGCCTTCGTACACCAGCAGCTTGTTGTCCTTGATCAGCTTGGTCGACTGACGGGCCGCTGCCGCGATCGGAACGACCTGGTCAGCGTCGCCGTGAACGATCAATGTGGGAATGTCGAACTTCTTCAAGTCCTCGGTCAGATCAGTTTCCGAGAAGACCTTGATGCACTCGTAGGTGCCCTTGTAGCCGCCCATCATTCCCTGCAGCCACCAGAAATCGATCAGACCCTGGACCGGCTTAGCCCCTGGCCGATTGAAGCCGTAGAAGGGGCCACTCGGAATGTCGATGAAGAACTGCGAGCGATTCTCCAGGAACGCCTTGCGGAGCCCATCGAACGCCTCGATCGGCGTCCCGAGCGGATTGGCCTCGGTCTTCAGCATGAGCGGCGGAATCGCCGAAATCAGAACGGCCTTCTTGAGGCGCTTCGTGCCATGGCGGCCAATGTAGCGCGCGACCTCGCCGCCGCCCGTGGAGAAGCCGATCATCGTCGCGTCCTTGACGTCCAGGTGGTCGAGCAACTCCGCCAGATCGTCGGCGTAGGTGTCCATGTCGTTACCTTCGGATGGCTGGGCCGAGCGTCCGTGGCCGCGGCGGTCATGAGCAATGGCACGAAAGCCGTTGGAGGCCATGAAGAACATCTGGGCTTCCCAGCTGTCCGACGAGAGTGGCCAACCGTGACTGAAAGTTACGACCGGACCGGTTCCCCAGTCCTTGTAGTAAAGCTCGGTTCCGTCTTTGGTAGTAAAAGTGCCCATCGTTGCGCTCCGCGTGGGGGAAGGGGGGGAGGGAGTAGGGACGTTGGTCGGAGATTCCTGGCTGCAGCCTGCAATTGGCAGTTGCAGTGCGATAGCCGCCAGCCCACTGCTGACGAGCAGTGCCCGGCGTAGCTGGTCGATATTCCCGTTGCTGGGGGGGGCGTTCGGGGTCATGGTGAGCTCCAGGGGTCAGCGGAAGTTATTGGAACCGCGGAGGCCAGGTCTTTTGCGGACAAGGGCTTCTCGATTGTTCTGCCTAAGAAAAGGCAAGCCGGCTGTGTTCGTTCGCTAGCAACAGGCTGATATCGACGAGGTAAGCAGGCTCCTCGACGAGACCCAAGTCAATGCCAGAAGCACAGTTCGATTCTGCGATCCGCAAGCGGGCAAAAGCGCAGCGCAATCGCACGAAACAAGCCCGATAAATGTGCCGCGCATGCGGCGTGAAGATTGTTACGTTGTGTTCATCGTGGCCGGTGCGCACAAGTGTCTCGGGCTGTCAGCCATCCACCCTCGGTGGAAGCTGCGCGGCGAACTCCGGTCGTGTGGTCGGATGCCCGTCAATCATTTCGTAAGCCTGTTTCGACCGGCCCAAGGTGTCCAGGAGGGAACGGGGCCCCTCGAATGGCCGACCGCCGATATGCCAACCATCGGTGTGCAGCTCTTCTATGAGAACCCAAACCACTTCCCGAAACGCTTCCGAGCCTTCGCATCTCACCATCACGTCGGTGATCTGTTTGGCCATTTCATGCTTTTGCTCGGGGGAGAAAACGCCATCTACGAGTTTGATGTTGACGAACGGCATGGTCGGGACTCCTCTCGGGATTTGAAGCTGAGTAGTGAACTTCTTGCGAGAGATAAGAAAGCGCGCAGGAACCAAGTCGGTCAATACGAAATCAGGGCGCTTCAGCACAGGGTCGCAACTTGGGAAAAGACGCACGCAACCCCACGAAAGTCGGCAGGTACGCTTGCGCATAGACTGCGGCCAACAGTCATCGAGACTGTTTCGAAATGCACAGTTCAGACCAATGGAATGGAAGTTCCTCTTGTGATGCGCCCAGTTCCTCCTCACGCATGGAGTGCCCGAAATGTCCCCCATGTCCGCCATCCCCGCCTCGTTCTTCGGCATGGTCCTTGGCATCGTTGGCTTGGGTAGCGGCTGGCGCGCGGCCACGGAGGTATGGGGCGTCCCCGCCGCAATCGGCGAGAGCATCATGGTGGCGGGCGCCCTAGTTTGGACGGTGCTGGCGATTGCTTACGGGCTGAAGTGGGTGTTCCAGCGCGAGGAAGCGCTCGCTGAATTGCGACATCCGATCCAGTGCTGCTTTATCTCGCTTGTGCCGGCCACAGCCACGCTAATGGCGCTGGTGCTTGCGCCGCACCATCGTGGTGGAGCAACTGGTCTGTGGCTTGCCGGCACCGTTGGGCAGGTTGCGTTTGCAGCCTACCGCTCCGGAGGGCTGTGGCGAGGACGCATGAATCTTGACGCCGTCACTCCAATCATCTTCCTGCCCTCGGTTGCTGCCAACCTGATCAGCTCAATTGTCGCCGGCGTGCTTGGCCTGTCGTCCTGGGGGCTGCTGTTCTTTGGGATGGGCTTCTTCAGCTGGGTGGTGATCGAGTCGGTCATCGTCGTCCGT
>DATDBI010000215.1:0-30932 GCA_036524915.1 Lysobacter sp.
CAAGGAGAAAACGAGGTGCAACGATGGAGTGAAACATGATCTACATCGGGCCACATTCACGGTGACCCTTGGCTAACTCAGCGCCGGAGACGTTAGTCGCTATTGAGTCGCAAAGCAATCCCGGGAATGCAATTCTGTTCAGAGTCCGTCCGTTCCGCCCCTCCGGAGGCCGCAGATGAACCCGCAACTGCTTGAAAAGACAGCGATCTGCGCGCCATGACGGTCTATGTGGACGATGCTGTTCATCTTTGGCGCGGGCGGCGCTGGGCGCACCTGATGGCCGACACCCTGGACGAACTCCACGCCATGGCGGCGCAGCTGGACATCTCGCGCCGGGCCTTCCAGGACAAGACGTCCGGGGCCCACTACGACGTCACCGCCGAGCTGCGCGAGCGTGCGATCGCTCTGGGCGCGGTCGCGATATCGCGCCATGTCGACCGCGAGCAGGTCCGCGCGGTGATCCAGGTGGCGAGGCAACAGGGACGCGGCGAGCACCCGTAAGCCGCGTCGCGGTTGCTTCACGGCGCCACGGCATGGCCTGCGCATACTCAGCCGACCCTGCCCGCCCCGCCTGGAGCCTGCGCCGATGAATGCCCCGATGAAGATGAGCGCCTTGCTGTGCGTGGCGCTCACCGCCGCACTCGCCCCGGCGATGGCGCAGCAGGCAGCCCAGCAGGCGCGCGACATCGATCCCAACAGCCTGGCCTCGGCCGGGATCCAGGCGGCGCAGCTGATCGATGCCGGAAAGGCCGGCGAGGTCTGGGACGGCGCTTCGGCCGTTGCCAAGCGCAGCGTCGACCGCAAGAAGTTCAGCGAGTCCATCACGGCCCAGCGCAAGCCGCTGGGGGCGACCACGGCGCGGCGCTGGACCCTGGTGAGCCGGCACTCGACCGCCGGTTCCGCCCAGCTGCCGGCGGGCACCTACGCCAATGTCGAGTTCGACACGCAGTTCGCGGGCAACAAGACCGGGCATGAGCTGATTTCATTCCGCCAGGACGAGGACGGCACCTGGCGCCTGGCCGGGTATGTCCTCAAGTAGCCGGCCGCTCCACCCCGGTTGCGGTTCGCACGTATCCTTATGACCCCGCGGCGCCAGCCGTCGCGGCTGCAGCCATAACGGAACACGACGACATGACCGACACCGCCCCGCCCGACCGCCTCTCCAACGACCCGCGCAGCCCCCACTACAACGAAGCCCTGCTCGAGCGCGGCGTCGGTATCCGCGTCAACGGCGTGGAGCGCACCAATGTCGAGGAGTACTGCATCAGCGAAGGCTGGGTGCGGCTGCCGGTCGGCAAGGCGCTCGACCGCCACGGCAATCCGATGACGATGAAGATGAAAGGCACGATCGAGGCCTGGTTCCTGACCTGATCCGGGCATTCGTCCTGGCGGTTGCAGAAACCGCCGCTGTACGACCGCCGCGCCGCCCATGGCGGCCGCGCGGGGGCAGGCGGACAATCGCCGTGTACCAGACCGGTATGCCCCCGGAGCCCGCCATGAACCTGCGGCCCGCCCTCATTGCCGTTGCGCTGGCGATCGTCAGCGTCAGCGCCCCCGCCGATGCGCGGACGCGCAACGTCACCGACCCCGATGCGCCACGCGCCCTGCCCATGCAGGGCCCGGTCAACGTGCGCTGGGAAGACCCGTCGACGTTCAGCGACATCCGCTATAGCGGCAACCGTTACGAGGCCAAACGCGGCAGCTGGGTCGAACAGCTCGCCGAACACATGCGCAAGAGCGCGGAGAAGCGCCTGCTTCCCGGCCAGCGCCTCGACGTCGACATCCTCGATATCCGCCGCGCCGGCATGTACGAACCGTGGCATGGCCCCGACCTCGACGACACGCGCATCATCCGCGAGATCTATCCGCCGCGGATGACCGTGACGTTCCGCCACACCGATGCCGATGGCCGGGTGCTGGCCGAGGGCGAGCGCAAGCTCAGCGACAACGGCTTCATGATGGGTTCGAGCCCGGTGACGAACAACGACATCCTGCGCTACGAGAAAAGCATGATCGACCGCTGGCTGCAGAAAGAGATCGGCTCGCCGCAGACGTGAGTCAATTCTTGAGCTTCCAGCCGGTGCGGAAGATCCACCACACGGTCGCCAGGCACAGCGTCAGGAAGCCCAGGATCGCCCCCGCGCTGATGACGACGTTTACGTCGGAGATGCCGTAGAAGCTCCAGCGGAAGCCGCTGATCAGGTACACCACCGGGTTGACCAGCGCGATCTTCTGCCACAGCGGCGGCAGCATGTTGATCGAATAGAACGCGCCGCCGAGGAACGTCAGCGGGGTGATGATCATCAGCGGCACGATCTGCAGGCGCTGGAAGCTGTCGGCCCACAGGCCGATGATGAAACCGAACAGGCTGAAGGTCACCGCCGTCAGCAGCAGGAAGCAGATCATCCAGAACGGATGGGCGATCTCGTACGGCACGAAGAAGCGCGCGGTGACCAGGATCAGCGTGCCCAGCATCACCGATTTGGTTGCCGCCGCGCCTACGTAACCGAGCACGATCTCGAACGCCGACACCGGCGCGGACAGCAGCTCGTAAATGGTACCGGCCCACTTCGGCATGTAGATGCCGAACGACGCGTTGGAGATGCTTTCGCTGAGCAGCGACAGCATGATCAGGCCGGGAATGATGAAGGCGCCGTAGCTGACCCCGTCGACCTCGCCCATGCGCCCACCGATGGCCGCGCCGAACACGACGAAGTACAGGGACGTCGACAGCACCGGCGAGACGATGCTCTCCATCAGCGTGCGGAAGGTGCGGGCCATTTCGAAACGGTAGATGGCGCGGATGGCGTGCAGGTTCATGCCCGGCCCTCCTTGCTGCCCTGGCGCACCAGGCTGACGAAGATCTCCTCGAGCGAGCTCTCGCTGGAGTGCAGGTCGCGGAAGTCGATGCCATGCTCGTGCAGGCGCCGCAGCAACGCGGCGATGCCGGTCTCCTGGGCCTGCACGTCGAAGGTGTAGACCAGGGTGGTGCCGTCCTCCGACAGCTCCAGCGGATAGGACGACAGCCCTTCGGGCAGGCGCTCGAGGTGCGACTGCAGCTGCAGCGTCAGCTGCTTCTTGCCGAGCTTGCGCATCAGCGTGGCCTTGTCCTCGACCAGGATCAGCTCGCCGTGGTTGATCACGCCGATGCGGTCGGCCATGTCCTCGGCCTCTTCGATGTAGTGCGTGGTCAGGATCACCGTGGTGCCGTTTTCGCGCAGGCGCCGCACCATCTGCCACATCTCGTGCCGCAGCTCGACGTCGACGCCGGCGGTGGGCTCATCCAGGAACAGGATCTGCGGCTCGTGCGCCAGCGCCTTGGCAATGAGCACACGCCGCTTCATGCCGCCCGACAGCGCCATGATCTTGCTGTCCTTCTTGTCCCACAGCGACAGGTCGCGCAGCACGCGTTCCAGGTACGCCGGATCGGGCGCTTTGCCGAACAGGCCGCGGCTGAACTTCACCGTTGCCCACACGCTCTCGAAGGCGTCGGTCGACAGCTCCTGCGGCACCAGGCCGATCTTGCTGCGCGCGGCGCGGTAGTCGCGGACGATGTCGTGGCCGTCGGCCAGCACCGTGCCGGAGCTGGCGTTGACGATGCCGCAGATGATGCTGATCAGCGTGGTCTTGCCGGCGCCGTTGGGCCCGAGCAGGGCGAAGATCTCGCCCCGCTCGATCTGCAGGTTGATGCCGTTGAGCGCCTGGAAACCCGAGGCGTAGGTCGTGGTGAGGTTGCGGACATCGATGACCGGCGGCACGCGTGAATCCTTTTGCACGGATGGCAGCGCCGCATCGTAACCGAGCGCGTCGGCAGCCGAGCCGCCCCGGCCAGCGTGGTCGTCCCGGTTCAGCCCATGGCTCCCGCGCTGCGAGCAGGTTGCGGCGCCAGCGCGCGCACCAGGCGGGAGGTCATCGAGGACAGGAAGCGGACCAGCTGGGATCCGGCGTTGTTGTTGGCGGGCGTCGTCATGGGGGTACGGCTCCGTCGGGGGGTGTGGACAGAGTAGGTGGGCAAGGCGACGGCGATAAGTCACTGATCGGGGGAGGAATCATCCCGTCAGCGGGCGAATCGTACGTCTGTCGCCTTTGGCACATGAGCCGCAGGCTCGATCGGCCACAATGAGGGTTCCGAAGTTCCAACCTGCCAGGAGGCCCCGTGAAATACCTGCTCATGGTTTACACCGACCCGAAGCTGATGGATGCACTGCCCGAGGGTGAGTTCGACCGCATGATGCGCGGCTGCCTGCACAAGGCCGACGAACTGCGCGCCAGCGGCGTCCTGCTCGACGCGCAGCAGCTGGAGGCACCGGTGACGGCCAAGTCGCTGCGTGCACGCAACGGCAGTACGACGATCTTCGACGGCCCGTTTGCCGAGGCCAAGGAAGTGTTTGCGGGGTTCAACCTGATCGAAGCGGCGAACATCGAGGAGGCGCTGGAAATCGCGCACTCGTTCCCGTGGATCCGCGTCGGCTCGATCGAAGTACGGCCGGTCCGCGACATGGAAGCGGTACGCGAGCGCGTGGGCGCCTGACCCCCCTCGCTCCCTCCCCCTTGCGGGGGAGGGACAGGCCGCAATGCGGCCAGGGAGAGGGGAAGGTTTTACTCCGCCTGGCGGACCACCTTCCCCTGCTTCATCACCAGCACCGGCTTCTCGGTCGCGCGGATGTTCGCAAGCACGTCACCCGGCACGGCGACCACGTCGGCCAGCTTGCCCACTTCCAGCGTGCCGGTCTCGCCCTCGATGCCGAGCAGCTTCGCCGAACCCTGGCTGCTGGTCAGCAGCGCGGTCGCCGGGCTCATGCCCAGGTCGACCATGTCGCCGAATTCCTGGGCGTTCATGCCGTGCGGGTAGACCGCGGCATCGGTGCCCAGGGCGATCGGCACGCCGATGCGCAAGGCTTCCTTGAACATCTTCGTGTGCGCCGCACCGGCCGCGCGCGCCTTGTCGCCGATCTTGGGCGGGTAGGTGTCGGCCTTGTCGAGCACCCACACCTGGGTCATGCGCGTGGGCACCAGGTAGGTGCCCTTCTGCTTCATCAGCTGCAGCGTGGAAGCGGTGAGGAAGCTGCCGTGCTCGATCGAATCCACGCCGGCCTCGACTGCCAGTCGCGCGGCTGCATCACCGTGGCTGTGCGCGGCGACCTTGCGGCCCCAGGTGTGGGCTTCGCCGATGATGGCCTGGAGTTCGGCCGGCGTGAGCTGCGGCACGTCGACCGGATCGGCTTCGGAGAGCACCCCGCCGGAGGCGCAGATCTTGATCAGGTCGGCGCCGAACTTCATCTGCTCGCGCACCGCCAGGCGGCATTGCTCGGCGCCGTTGCAGACGCCTTCCAGCGTGCCGGCCGGCTTGACCCGATCGGGCGGGAACGGCGATGCATCGCAATGGCCGCCGGTCGAGCCGATGGCGTGGCCGGCCACCAGCATGCGCGGGCCTTCGACCAGGCCGCCGTTGATGGCATTGCGCAGGGCGACGTCGACGAAATCGGGCGCGCCAACCTCGCGCACCGTGGTGAAGCCCGCGTCCAGCGTCAGCCTGGCGTTGCGCGCGGCATGGAATGACTGCTCCACCGGGAAGCGCAGCATGTTGTCGTAGAAGCCCTGCGCCCAGTTGTCGTCGTGGTCGGAGGCAATGTGGGTGTGGGCATCGATGAAACCGGGCAGCAGTGTTGCGTCACCCAGGTCGATCACGCGCGCATTGGCCGGCAGCGCCGAGCCCGCGCCGATGGCGACGATGCGGTCGCCCTGCACCACCACCAGGCCCGGCGACGACATCCGCCCGCTGCGGCCGTCGAACAGGTGCGCGGCCTTCAGCACGACCGGCTGCACGGGCGCGGACGCCGGCTTCGCGGAACCCGCGGGTTCCTGGGCATGGCTGGCCAGGACGGCAGACAGTGCGAGCGACAGGCCCGTCAGGGCTGCAGCGACTTGCAGTTTCATTTGATTCCCCTAGATGACGATGCGGATTCCCCGGTCCGAGTGTAGGGCAGGCAACGCGCACGCGGCGCGGGCCAAGTGGCGGCGTCTCGGCCGGTGCGACGGCCAGCATCGACACTGCCCGCCTCCTCGTCAGGGAGATACCGGGGCGGCGCGCGGACTGGGCCCTTCGCGCCGCCCCGGCTTTTGCCTCCAGCAGGCTGTCCCGCAGGACGCGGCACCCTGGAAGCGCTTTCCTAAAGGCCGAATGAAGGCCGGCGTCGACGAAGAGCGACGGCCGTCATGGTTCGTGATGACTGGGCCTTGCGGGCGCCGGCGGCAACGTAGGATCGCAGCCGCATCCGCAATCCACAGGGGAACCCATGAAGCGCCTGCTTTCCGTCTTACTGATCGGTTTCGTCTTCCTCGCGCCGGTGGCGGCCATTGCCAAGGGCAAGGGCAACCGCGGCGACGACCATCACCACCACGACGACCACGACCATGATCACGATGGCCATCCCGGCAAGCACAAGGGCCATCACAAGCAGGAATACCGCCGTGGCGTGGTCTATGTCGAACGCCGCGTCTATGTCGACGACTATTCGAGCTACCACCTGCACGCGCCGCCGCAGGGCCACCGCTGGGTGCGTAGCGACGACGGCAAGTACGTGCTGATCGCCGTCGCCACCGGCATCATCGCCGACGTGCTGCTGCACCACTGAGGGCAGCCGACCGTTCGCGCACGAAGCCCCGCCCCGGCGGGGCTTCGTGTTTCCGGGGTCGGACGTTCCGGACGGCGGGGCATACCCGGCCTTCACTTGGCCTTGCGCAGACTGAATCGGGGCGCTGTTTGGCATATCGCCGGCCGGAACACTCCGGTCGCCGCCACGCCACGGCCGTCCACCCCGCTGTCCGGCAATCAACGGAGACCGTAGTGAAGACTTCCTCCCTGTCACGCGCCCTTCCCCATGCACTGACCCTGGCCCTGACCCTCGCGCTCGCCACGGCCTGCTCGACGGCCACTCCCGCCAGTACCGGCCCGAGTGAGACGGTTGCCATGAACGTGCAGGCCACGGGCAAGATCATCGACATCGACACCCCGTCGCGCCTGGTCACGATCGAGAACGAAGCCGGCAAGCAGGTGCAGGTGCACGCCGACGAAACCGTGCGCAACTTCAACCAGATCCGTGTCGGCGACGTCGTCCAGATCGACTACGTCAATGCCGTCACCGTCGATATCCAGCCCGCCGGCAGCGCCGAGCCGGGTGCTTACATCAAGGAGGACCAGGACGTTGCCAAGACCGGTGACAAGCCGCGTTACGGCGAGTCGCAGGTGGTCACGGTCCTGGCCCCGATCGAAGCCATCGACACCGTCAACAACACCATCACCGTCAAGGGCCCGCGCGGCAACGTGGTCACCCTCGACGTCAAGAAGCCCGAACACCAGGCACGACTGAAAAACCTGAAAGTCGGCGACATGCTGCGCATCGCCTTCACCGAAGCGGCCGCGGTGCAGATCAATCCCAGGAAGTGATCAGCGCGTGCACGGAAAAGGGCGGCCCCGTGCCGCCCTTTTTTGTGGGCGATGCTTCACGCCACGCGCACGACCACGACCGCGGGCTGAAGCAAACCAGCGCAGGTTCTGCCGCGTTCAGTTGCGCAGTGGAGACTTGGCCATGCATTCCCCATGGAGGTGTTGCATGAGCATCAAGTCACCTGGCTCCAAGTCTGTAGCAGCACTCGCCTGTGCGATGGCCATCGCCATGGTCGCTCCAACGCCGGCGCGTGCCGCCGACATCGATTGCAAGCTCGCGTACAACCTTGACGGCTGGTCGTTCATCTATAAGCAGACCTCCGGCAATGGCACTGTGACCTGCAGCAACGGCCAGTCGATTCCGGTGCATGTGAGTGCCAAGGCAGTGGGTCTTACTGCGGGCAAATGGCAGATCGACAACGGCAAGGGCCGTTTCACCGATGTGCACACCATCAACGACGTGCTCGGCCATTACGTGCAGGCCAGCGCCAACGCCGGCATCGTCAAGTCCGGCGAAGCACAGGTGCTGACCAAGGGCCCGGTCTCGCTGGCATTGGCCGGCGGCGGCGAAGGCATCAACCTGGGCGTGGACGTCGGCGCCTTCAACATCGAGCGCATCCGCTGATGAGAAAACCCCTCTCCCGTTGCGGGAGAGGGGTTGGTTCGTTGGGGCGTTCAGCCGCTCACGGGATATGGGCCGTCTTCAAACACCCTGTCGTGATACCCCTTGCTGCCCACCGCTTCGGCCAGCGCACTGCGGAACTCGCCGCCGCTGGCCATCGCCGCAAGCGCGCCACCGAAGTCGTAACGGGGTTGCCAGCCCAGCTCTGCGCGCGCAAGCGAATTGACATAGACGCGATCTAACTGCGGGAACATCCGCCAGCCGCGCGCCGCGTACAGCGATGCCGCTTCCGGGAAGAGACGCTGGACCACACCAGGCGCATCGCGCCGCAGCTCGGCCAGGTCGGTCTCGCTGAAGGGCGTGGTGGCTGAAAGGATGTAACGACCAAAGCCAATATCGGGCGCGCGCTCGACGGCCAGCAGGTGCGCGTCTACCGCGTCTTCGATGTCCAGCCTGCGGTAGAGCAGTTCGTTGGCCTGGGCATTGGCGGTGACATACCCACTGCGCATGTCGATGCTGTCGTCCGGCTCCGGGAAGAACCGCGACGTGCGCAGCACCACGGCCGGCAGTCGCCGCTTGCGGAAGAACAGCTGGCACAGGTGCTCGGCCGACAACTTGGTGACGCCGTAGATGTTCTTCGGGATCGGCGCGACGTCTTCGGTGATCCACGCGGCTGGCAATCCCGGCGCCGGCGTCAGCGCGGCACCGAACGTGCTGGTGGTGCTGGTGAACACGAACGAGGCGACGCCCGCGGCCACGGCTTCCTCCAGCAGCACCAGCGTGCCTGTGATGTTGGTGTCGATGAAATCCTGGGGCGGGTGGGTGACCACGTGCGGCTTGTGCAGCGTGGCGGTGTGGATCACCGCCTGCACGTGCGGCATGCGATGGCGGATGAAGTCGCGATCGTTGATCGAACCGACGTGGTCAGTGAACGGCGAAGGCTTGATGTCGATGCCGACGGCCGACCGGCCCGCCGCACGCAGCTTGCGCATCAGGGCCTCGCCAAGGTGGCCGGCGCTTCCGGTCACGAGAATCGTCATGCGTGCGCTCCTGGAGTGATGCCCTGCCCAGAGTAGGGGGTCCGGGGCCGAGTCGGGACTCCAAAACGCGGTGGCACCCGGTGTGGGAGGGGCCAATTTGGCCCTTCCAACAGTGCAGATATTGGACCTCGCGTGGGTCCGCTTGCGCTCCTATCGTCGACCGCGCTCCCCCCAAACCCAAGGAGAGGTCGACGATGAACACTCGCTCCCACCACGCAATGCGCCCGCTCGCAGCCGCCATCCTGGCCCTGGCCGCCCTTTCGATCGCCCCGGCAGCCCTGGCGGGCGGCCACGGTGACGGCCACGGCAATGCCCGCGGCTGCGCGCGCCAGTTCGAGCTGGCGCAGCGGATGGACATGGAGTCCTTCCGTGACTACGACGAAGAGACCTTCCGCGCCGTCCACGACGAACGCGCCGTCACCATCTTCGGCAGCGGCGCGGTGCGCTATGGCATCGACGCGATCATGACCGCCCTGGCCAGCCACTTCTCGGGCCGCGAAGCCGTGTGGACCTGGACCGAGAAATACCGGGTGGTCGATGGCTGCAACTCGGCCTTCATCCTGTACGAAACCGTGTACGAGATTCCGCGCATCGGCTTCCGCCAGCACGCCCTGACCGGCGTGACCTACAGCCACGACGGCCACCGCTGGCTGGCAATCGCCGACCAGGGCACGCCGCTGCCGTAAGCGCAAAGCGCGTGCATGTTGTTTCCGGGCGCAGCGGGATGCCTCGCTGCGCCCGGCATGGCAGGACTACTCGCTGCCTGCCGACAGGTACGCCGCCTGTGGCGAAGACAGGCTGCCCTTGACCTGACGGCTGGTCTCGTCGGCAAGGACTTCCTCGCTGCCGTCCTGCAGCGCGCGCACGATCTGCTCGGCCACGTCTTTCGGCGCGATCTTGGGTGCGTCGAAGCCGGCAGTCATGTCGGTGTCCATCAGCCCGAGGTGAACGCCGACCACCTGCGTGCCCTGCGCGCGCAGTTCATTGCGCAGACCGTTGGTGAGCGACCACGCGGCCGCCTTGGACACGCAATAGGTTGCCGTGCCCGGCAGGCTGATCCAGCTCAACACGGACAGCACGTTGACCAGTGCGCCGCCGCCATTGCGCGCCAGCGTCGGCGCGAAGGCCTGCGTCATGCGCCACGGACCCCAGAAGTTGGTCTCCATTTCATCGCGCGCCGTCTGCTCGCCGGTGTCGGAGAGCAGCACGCCGCCGCGGGCGATGCCGGCATTGTTGATCACGACGTTGACGTCCGGGCAGGCCTTGGCGGCCGCGGCGATGCTCTCCGGCGAGGTCACGTCCAGTGCGACCGGGGTGACGCCTTCGATAGTGATCGATTTTGGATCGCGCGCGGCCGCGTAGACCTTGGCCGCGCCGGCCTGCTTGAGCGCTTCGACCAGTGCGCGGCCGAGCCCGCGGTTGCTGCCGGTGACCAGTACCACTGCGTTCTTGATGTCCATCGTGCACCTCTATGGGGGAGCGTCTTCGGGTTCGTTCGGGAACTACTGCGTGCGTTCGATTGCGATCGCGGTGGCTTCGCCGCCACCAATGCACAGTGCCGCCACGCCGCGCTTGAGGCCGCGCCGCTGCAACGCGTGCAGCAGCGTGACGATGAGGCGTGCACCGGTCGCACCGATGGGATGCCCGATGGCGCAGGCTCCTCCATTGACATTGAGGCGGTCGCGGTCGATGCCGAGGTCCTGGGCGGCGGCCATCGCCACTACGGCAAACGCTTCGTTGATCTCGAACAGGTCGACGTCGGCCACGCTCCAGCCAACCTTGTCGAGCAGCTTGCCGATCGCGGGAATCGGGGCGGTGGTGTACCAGGCCGGCGCCTGGCTGTGGGTGGCGTGGGCGCGGATCTCGGCGAGGATCGGCAGCCCCTCGCGCTGCGCCAGCGAGCGCCGGGTCAGCACCAGTGCGGCGGCGCCGTCGGCGTTGGCCGATGCACTGGCGGCGGTGATCGTGCCATCGCTGGCGAAGGCTGGCTTGAGCGTCGGGATTTTTTCCGGTGATACCTTCAGGGGATGCTCGTCGGTGTCGACGATGCGCTCGCCCCCCTTGGCCGGCACCGGCACGGCCACGATCTCGTCGGCAAATGCGCCGCTTTCGATCGCATGGCGCGCGCGGTTGAGGGTTTCGACCGCATAGGCGTCCTGGTCGGCGCGGGTGAATCCGTATTTCGCGACCGCGGCTTCGCCGAACTCGCCCATGGCGCGCCCGGGCTCATAAGCATCCTCGAGGCCGTCGAGCATCATGTGGTCGAAGATGCGGTCGTGGCCGACGCGATAGCCACTGCGCGCCTTCGACAGCAGGTACGGCGCGTTCGACATCGACTCCATGCCGCCGGCGACCACCAGGTCGACCGAGCCGGCGAGGAGCAGGTCGTGGGCGATCATCGTGGCCTTCATTCCCGAGCCGCAGACCTTGTTGACCGTGGTCGCGCCCACCGCATCGGGCAAGCCCGCGGCGCGCGACGCCTGCCGCGCCGGTGCCTGGCCCTGGCCGGCGGGCAGAACGCAGCCCATGAGGACTTCGTCGATGCGTTCGGGAGCCAGGCCGGCACGTTCGAGTGCCGCGGTGATCGCATACGCGCCGAGTTGCGGCGCGGTCAGCGGCGACAGATCGCCGAGGAAGCGTCCGAGCGGCGTGCGCACGGCGGAGACGATGACGATGGGGTCGTTCGGGGAAGGCATATGCAACTCTCGGCGGCGGATGCAGGAACGGGCGTCTGCTCGCGGCTCTGCGAGGCGAACGCGGATACGTGGATCGCCAGCGAGCTGGCGCCTATCTGCCTACACAGGGGCGGGGGTGCGGTCGATCACCAGCAACGTGGAAGTGGCAGTGGCGTAAAGGCGGCCGTCGGCGCCCGTCAGTCGCGCTTCCGCGAACGCGGCGCGACGACCGATGGAGACAACCTTCCCTTCGGCGCGCAGCAATCCGGAATCGCGCGTCACTGCCTTGTGATACGCGACCTTGAGTTCAAGCGTGGTGTAGGCCTGCTGGGCGCTGAGCTGCGAATGCACGGCGCAGCCACAGGCCGAGTCGAGCAGCGTTGCGGCATAGCCGCCGTGGACCATCCCGATCGGGTTGTAAGCGTGATCGCCGGGCGTGCCGGCGAACACCGCGCGGCCCGGTTCCACTTCGATGAAATCGAAGTCGAGTGAATGCAGGATGCCGGGCTTGCGACCGGAACGGATCAGCGCGCGCAGCTGCGACAGGCCATCGAGGCCGGCGCCGATGTCATCGACCATGCTCATGCATCGATCTCCAGGTTGAGGCGGCGGCCCAGTTGCCGGCGCGCGGCCGCCAGCAGGGCGTCGGAACGGACGACGTCACTTTCGCACCGGGCCATGGCCAACGTACCCACCAGCTCGGCCAGCACCGAGGTGGCCAGCGTTGATGCCTCGTCGTGTCCGAGTCGTGACAGTGAATCGGCAAGGGCCTGCGTCAGCTGGCGCGAGCCGTCGGCGAAGGCATCGCGCGCGGCCGGGTCCAGCCGCGGCACCTCGCCGGCCAGGGCCGCGATCGGACAGCCGTGCCCCGGTGCATCACGATGCGCCGCAGACAGATAACGGCGGAAATAGGCAGCCAGGCCGTCGGCCGCGTTCCTGCCATCGAGCGACTGGCGCAGGCGCTCCAGGCCGTCGTCGAACATCTGCCCGATCGCCGCCGCGACCAGTTCATCCTTCGAGCCGAAGTGGGCGTAGAAGCCGCCGTGGGTCAGGCCCGCCTCGCGCATGACGCCTGCGACGCCGACGCGGGTCGGGCCGTCGCTGCGGATGGCGCGCGCAGCCACCTGCAGCACGCGCTGGCGGGTCTGGAGTTTGCGGGCGGTGTCGTAGCGCATGCGCCTTTATATGATGCCGATAATATAAAGTTCAAGGCCAGCTCCGTGCGGACACATCCGGGACCGGCCATCACAACTGTGCGTAGCGCACGAAAGCGTGGATCGCAGCCAGTGTCTGGTAGTGCAGTCCGGCCAGCGACGCGCGTTCATCGTGCGTCAGCGGCTCCAGCGGCTCGGTATGGAGGTGGCTGTAGCTGCTGCGCCAACCCAGCACCAGCGCGGCATCCATGGGCACATCGGCGAAGTCGCCGTACGGCCGGCGCGGCGCGATGTACGGCAGCGGCGAATACACCTGTCGGGTGCGCCACGAGGCAGCCTTGAGCAGTTTCAGGTGCTCACGGGTGAGCTGGAAGGAGTCGCCCGCCATCCCCGATTCGGGCGCATCGAGGAACGCGACGACATCACGCGGAAGCCGGTACACGCCCGGGGCCAGCGTGGCCTTCTCCAGGAACTCCGGCAGTGCGAATGCGGATTCCATGAACAAGCCCAGGCGGTCGCGTTCATCGGCCAGTGGCGTCAACCGCGTCAGGGATGCAAAGCCATCCTCGTGCAGGTGCAATGGCGTGATCGGGTTGACGCAGGGGGCGCCGGTGTCGGTCGGCATCCAGTCGAAGCGGATTTCACGGATCAGCTCGACGTGCGATTCCGCCATCGGCACCGGAACGAATCCCTTGAAACCGCACAATGCATCGAAGAACCGCTCGCGCTCGCCCATGGACTGCAACAACGGTGCTGGCTGGACGAGAAGTTGAACGCGTGCGATCGCGGCAACCCATCAGATTCGTCTGAATGTGCAGCGAAAGACGGAGGTTCGAGCGGTATTCTTGCCACTCCCGCGCTGTTGCCTCGGAGGCCTGCATGGGCGCGTTGCGATCCGGGTTCATCACTGTCCTGGCCAGTGCGGCGATGATCGCCCTGACCGCTGCCCCGGCGGGCGCGCAGGCGGTCATCGAGGCCAGTCACGTGACGCTCGCCGAAGCCGATCTCGGCAGCGATGCGCAGCTGGACGGACGCGAAGACAGCCTGCTGTTGCGCACGCCGAAGTTCGATCTCGGTACCGGGACCTTCGACGTCGCCGCCGATTACACCTACACCCATTACGACTACACCGGTCTGGCAACGCGTGACCGCGACCTGCACCGGCTGGAGCTGCCGCTGACATGGGCCGGCAATGCGCTGACGCATGCGCGCATTGGCGTGGTGCCGACCGCCGCGGCGTCGTCCAACGAGTTCAAGGACCTGTTCTCGCGTGGCGGCGGCGACGACTTCTCGCTGTATGGCCACGCGAGTATCGAACGTACGCCTGGTCAGGGCTGGGGCTGGCGGGCGGGGGCTGCGTACGACGACTCGTTTGGCGACAAGCGTCTCTACCCCGTGCTGGCGCTGATGCGAAGCGGCGACGCGGTCTCGGTGGAACTGGGCTGGCCGCGCACGCGCCTCGACTGGCATGTGCATCCACGCGTGGACCTTGGCGTGCATGTCGCTCCAGCTGGCGGACGCTGGCATGTGGTCAGCGACGAGCGCGACGGCGCCGGGTTCTTCTACGTGAACAAAGCCTGGCGCGCGCAGTTGCTGGCGCAATGGGCAATCACGCCGCACTGGCAGCTCGATGCTGTGGTCGGCTACGAGTTCGACCGCAGCCATGAGCTCGAGGACGACAACGGCCTGCCGATCAACGAAGACGTGGACTCGACCGTGCTGTACGGCGCAAACGTCTCGTACCGCTTCTGACCGGCTTCAGTCGACGCCCTCAAGCGTCTTCTTCATCGCCTGCAGGCCCTGCTCGATCATGCCGGCGACGGACTCCTCCAGCGCGTCGGGAAGCAGGTCGGCGATCCAGATCAGGCGGGTGCCGCCGTCGCCGGACTCGAACGCCTGCACCGACGCGTTGTAGTGCTCGAACGGCTCGCCCTGCGCCAACCAGACCACGCGACGCTCCCCATCGTCGACATCGATGATGCGCTCGCGCACCGACATGCCGTTGGCAAAGGTGATTGTGCGGACATCGCCAACGAGGTGGCAGTCGGTGACGAAGCCGCGCACCAGCCGCTCATGAATGCGGCCCACGTCGCGCAGCGCATCCCACGCCTGGGCAGGCGGCACCGACGCCTGGATCTCCCTGCGGATCGAAGCCATGGGGTTGCTCCTGTCGAATGCATGTGAAGACGGCCAGCTTCGCGCCCCGCCTGCGCGGAAGATAGCGCTCGCGTGCGCAACTCGACGTGAGGCAGGCCAGGAGGAATTCGAGCGTGGGACGTTCGATCGCCGTATCCTGTTGCCTCGGCCAATCGGCGGAGAGCGCCATGAGCACCCACACCGAATACGATCCGGACGACAACTTCGCCCGTTCATTCAGCGCGGACGCTGACATCGACGAGGAAGCAGCGCTGGAAGCGGTGGCGTGGCAGCTTCTGCTGCTGATCAACCCTGGCGACGAAGACGCGGCGATGCAGCAGTTCCAGGCCTGCCGCGACGCGCTCGATGAAGGCGAGGAGCCGGTCGAGCTGATCCGCGACGTGATCGACTGGAAGTCGGGTTTCCATGTCGAGGACACCGATCCGGCCGGACTGATCGAGGTGCTGGACGAACTGGCTTCGCGCTTCAACCTGCGCATCGAGTGGGGTGTGGAGGATCCGACCGACGAGGACTTCCTGTCCGATGCCGAAGTGCCCTCGCTGATCAACACCGCCTACGACCGCCTGCGTGAACACCACTACACGTTGTGGACCTGGGAGACCGGGCACGACACCCACGCCGGCTTCATGACGTTGCAGCGCGATGACGAGGCGTTGCGGGCTGTCGCCGGTGCGCTGGGCTTCCACGTCCGGCCGGGCGCGGGCTGAGAAATTCTCCGGACGCTATCGCCCGGCCATCTCCGCCAGCTTCGCCACGGTGTTGAGGTTGCGCGCGGTCCCGGCCTTCGCCGCCGGGATCACCAGCTTCGAGCCGGCCATGCCGTCGCCGTAGTGCACATAGATCTCACGCTTGCCCAGCGCGATGCGCTCGTCGGTGCGATGTCGCACGGTCGCAAGCGTGTCGGCCGGCGGAGATGCGTCGAGGAAGATCGCCAGGGCGCGATTGGGCGCGGCGTCGGGGAAGGGATTGTCGGCAAGCACCCGCGCCATTTCGGCGCCGGTGCGGATGGCGACACCGACGGGCTTGCCGGCGTAGCGCTCGAGTGCCACCTCAAGGGCGGCCTTGGCCTTCGCTGCAGTGCCTGGGGTGTCGAACACGACATTGCCACTGGCGATGTAGGTGCGAACGTTCCTGAATCCTGCTGCCTCGCACATCGCGCGCAGCTCGACCATGGGCAACTTGCCGGTGCCGCCGACGTTCACTGCGCGCAGGAGGGCGATGTAGGTGGTCATCGCGGAAGGATACGAGGTGCCGCCGTTGCCGCGAAGCATGAGCGCCGGCTGTGTTGCTATTCCGCCTCACCCGCCGCCATCGCCACCGCACCCTGCGCCGCATCGCGACGGGCCCAGGCGTAGATCAGCAGTCCGGCCACCGCGGTGATGGCGCCCACAACGCCGGTCGATGTCCAGCCGTAACCGGCCGTGATCGCCATGCCGCCGAGCCAGGGGCCCAGCGCGTTGGCCATGTTGAAGGCCGAGTGGTTGGAAGCGGCGGCGAGCGTCTGCGCTTCGACGGCGACATCCATCAGGTGCGCCTGCAGGATGGTCGCCAGCGCGCCCATCGTGCCGACCGCGACCACCACCGGCAGCACCGTCCACACCGACTTCGCCGCCAGCGGGAACAGCAGCAGCACGACGATCGACCACACCAGCACCAGTGCCGCGGCGCGGAACTGGAAGCGGTCGAACAGCCAGCCACCGCCCAGGGTGCCAAGGATTCCGCCGACACCGAACGCGACCAGGCCCAATGGAATGAACGACTCGCGCACGCCGGTCACGTGCACCAGCGTCGGCGCGAGGTAGCTGAAGACGCAGAACATGCCGGCAAAGCCAATCGCGCCGATGCCGAGCGCCAGCCACACCGGCTTGCGGTTGAAGTCGCGCAGCTCGCGCAGCGCGTCCGGGCGTGGCGCGTTCATGCCGCGCGGCAGCACGCGCATGGTCATCGCCACCGTCATCAGCGCGATCACAGACACCAATGCGAACGCCCAGCGCCAGCCGAACGCCTGGCCGAGCCAGGTCGCCAGGGGGTTGCCAACCAGCAGCGCGATCGACAGGCCCAGCATCACCCGGCCCACTGCGGCGCCGCGTTGTTCCGGGCGGCTGATGCGTGCGGCCACCAGCGCCGCGATGCCGAAGTAGGCGCCGTGCGGCAGGCCGGCGACGAAGCGGGCCAGCATCAGCGTGTGGTAATCCGGCGCCATCGCACTGGCGAGGTTGCCCACGGCGTAGAAGCCCATCAGGGCCAGCAACAGGCTGCGCCGCGAGAGCTTCGAGCCGAGGATGGCCAGCGTCGGTGCACCGACGACCACGCCCAGCGCGTAGGCGCTGATGACGTGGCCGACCTGTGGCTCGCTGACGCCCAGGCTGCGGGCGATCTCGTTGATCAGCCCCATCACCACGAACTCGCTGGTGCCGATGGCGAAGCCGCCCATGGCCAGGGCGAACAGGATCAGCGCGACCTGGCGCGGCGAAAGAACGGGCGACGGCGCCGCGACGGATGCAGCGGGAGAAGTGGAGGCAGGCATGCGGGCATTATGCTGCATTGCAGCATGTGACGGGGCCGTGCCCGCGGGTCGCAGCGTTGCGGAATTGGTCACCCGGCGGGTACGACTCCCCGGATTCGGACGACCGCGGGCCTGCACAGGACGACGCTGGCGCCTCCCACTCTGGAGGCAGGTCATGCATAGCAGTTGGCAACGATTCGGATCCCCTGCCCTGCGCTGGGCAATGGCGCTGGTTTTCCTCGCGCTGTGCCTGGCGGTTTCGGCGTACGCGTTCACTTATATGTATCGCCTGCACGGGTCTGCCGACTCGATGGCGGCCAAGTTCGCCCTCTCCGGCCTCGACGTCCCCGCGCACTTCTTCGGCGCCGGGCTGGCGCTGCTGCTGGCACCGGTGCAGATGAGCGCCGCGATCCGGCGGCGGGTGCCGCGCCTGCACCGGCTCAGCGGCGGGCTCTACACCGGCGGGGTACTGGTCGGCGGCCTTGGCGGTCTGTCGCTGTCGACGCACGCCACCGGCGGTGCCGCGGCCGGCATCGGCTTCGCCCTGCTCGCGATCACCTGGCTGACCATCACCGGCATCGGCATCCGCCACGCGATCGCCGGCAACCTTGCCCTGCACCGGCGCTGGATGGCACGCAGCATCGCCCTCACTGCATCGGCGATCACGTTGCGGATCACGCTGGTGGTCGGTGGCGCCGTGCTGCAGCTGCCGTTCGTGGCGGTCTACATTTTCGCGGCGTGGAGCTGCTGGACGATCAACCTGGCGCTGTGCGAGCTGTGGCTGTCTGCGCCTGCCGGTAGGCGCTCGGCGTTACCGCCAGCTGCCGCTTGAAGGCGGCGTTGAAGGTCGACTTGGATGTGAAGCCGCAGGCGTAGGCGATGTCGAGCACGGTGCGCGTGTCGCCGGTATCGGCCAGGCAGGCGCGTGCCGCCTCGATGCGCTGGCGGTTGATGTAGTCCCAGAAGTTGCCGGCAAACCGACGGTTGATCACTGCCGACACGAGGTACTCGGGATAACCACTGCGGCGCGCCAGCTGGCCGATGGTCAGGGCCGGCTCGCTGTAGAGGTGTTCGCTTTCCATGAGCTGCGTCAGGCGGGCTTCGACCGCGGGGAAGCGCGGATCGTCGGCGCCGGGCGCCTCGGCCGGCGCCGCGTCGGCCTGCGGCGCCTCCACTGCGACCGCCACCTGGCTCAGGCTGAGATAGCCGACCACGAACACCCAGGCCACGACCGCGCCGTAGATCAGCGGGTAGTCGATCCAGGGGATCCGGAACTGCCACTGCACCACCGCGATGCACCAGATCACGACCTGCGACAGCGCCATCGCATCGATCCAGTGCAACGACATGCGATCGGCATCGGAGCGTCGCTGCAGCAACTCGCGGCGATAGCGGCGCGCGCGCACAAGACCGGCGAAAACGTAGGAAAGGCTGTAGGCATACAAGGCAACGTCCAGCCACGGCGAACCCCACGATCCGCCCGCGGCGAGACGATCCATGAAGGCCTGCGTCTGTGCGCGGTCCATCAGGAACAGCTTGGCGTGGAGCGCCAGCACGGCGACGAAGCCAAGCAGGTGCACGCCGTCTCGAACGCCCGGCGCGCGGCCCTGGGTCAATGCGCGGACGTAGAGATAGAACGCACTCCCGTACAGGAACGGGAACAAGCCGACGAATCGATACAGCTTGAACAGGTCGACCGACGGCTCATGGAAGTAGAGCGCCTTGACCGACAGGTCGAACCCGATGACCGCGATCCACACCGCCAGCACGCGGTTGGCCTGCCTGTTGACCGGTCGTCGCCATAACGCGAGCGCCAGCAGCGCCGCCTGCGCTGCACCGACGAGGAACACGATGCTCCAGAACGTCATGAGTCGCGCGTCATGGTCGGCCTGACATCACGCTCGTGACGGCATCCACCACCGCCTGCGGCTGGTCCAGCTGGATCTCGTGCGAGGCGCCGGGCACGTCGACAAGGCGACCGCGGGTGGATGCCGCGAGCAAGCGCTCATGTGTCTGGTTGCGCGCGGCGAACAGGACGTTGCGCACATCTTCCGGGACACCCGGAAAGTCTTTGCCGGCCGACAGAACGACTACCGGCATCGCGCCGAAGCTGGTATCGGAGGGAACAGGCGCGGCAAAGATGGCGGTGTTCTCGTCCAGTTCCGAGCGCAGCGTCGCCCAGTAACCAGGTTTGACCTTGTAGGCGCGCGTCGCCGCGGCGACCGCGGGGCTCTGCCACGCGGGTGCCTCGCGCAGACAGGCATTCAAAGGTCCGTCTGCCGCACCGAGCGTCCCGCCCGCCGCGGCCTGCGCACAGGCATCGAGGAACGCGTTGCGCTGCTTGCGCGTGTCCTCGTCTTCCTGTCGCCATCGCGCCGGCAACTGTGCGTCGGCACCCTGCTCGGGCGGATCGACCAGCACCAGCCCGGTCACGTCGGCCAAATGCTGCTGCGCGTACTGGCGCACGATATTGCTTCCAAGCGAATGCCCGACGAGCACCAGTGGCGCCTTCAGCTTCGCCGCCTTCAGCAGCGCATGCAGGTCATCGACGTCGGCCTGGAGGCTGCGCGGGACAGGGCCCAGGTCGCTGAAGCCGTAGCCCGCGCGGTCGTACGAGCACACGCGCACCGTGTCCGACAACAGCGACTGCACGCGGAACCACGTGCTCGAATCGGCATTGCCGCCGGCTTCCAGCACCACGGTCTGCGGCCCCTTGCCGCTGCAACGCAGGTTGATCGCGCGACCGGGGGCGATGGTCACGTGCTCGCCGGGGCGTGCATAACTGTCCGGCGTTTGTTGCGGCACCTCCGCGGCGGCGGGCGTAGCGAACACGAGCAGGAAGACGGAGGTCGCCGCCGGGTATGTGACCTTCATGGTCGTCTCCATGATGGAAGGCAGGCTGGAAGCCTGACAGGCCATGGCAGGCACTCGCAACCGTGGCGGGCACTTGCACTGATCACCGGCCGGAGACGGGTAGAGTCTGGTCATGGACGCGCTCCCGCCCGCCACCGCCGCCCTGCTGGCCGACGCCATCCTGGTCCTGCACGTTGGCATCGTGGCCTGCATAGTGCTCGGCGCGATGGCGATCCTGATCGGCGGCCTGCGCGGATGGCGATGGGTGCGCGGTTTCCGCTGGCGGCTGGCGCACGTGCTGCTGATGGTGTTCATCGCGGCGCAGGCATGGCTGGGGGCCCTGTGCCCGCTGACGATATGGGAACAGGCGCTGCGAGCGCACGCCGGCCAGGCGGTCTATCGCGAGTCGTTCATCGCCCACTGGCTGTCGCGGGTGATTTTTTTCGAAGCGCCGTGGTGGGCGTTCGTTGCGGCGTACTCGGTGTTTGCGGCGCTGGTGGTGGTGGAGTGGGTGGTGGTGCGGCCAGCACGGCAACGTGGAATGGGTGATTGAGCCATCGGCGGGGGCGAACATCAGGCGGTGGACGTTCGTCAGCACCGCCGCGCCCGATCACGGGGCTGTCTGGATCCCTCATCGCCTACGGGACATCAGGATGGCGATGCCAACAAAGCCGCAGACAATCCCGGCCGTCACCCTGAATGCATCGACGGCGCCTTCGTCGATCGCTTCTGTCATTCCCTGGAAGATATTCCAAGCGCCAAGCACCAGGAATACAAGTGCGCAAGCGATGATCATTGGCCGCGTCACGAGAAATGTCGCGTCAAGGCAACTTGGTATGGCCATAGTTTGCGCTGGGGCCGCAGCTCCTCCACCAGCCAGACCAGCCCAGTGCCGACCCAGCCAGAGCGCCGACGCCCGCCAGACCTCCCGTACCAATCGTTACACCAATCGCCGCTGCGGTTCCCAGGTAGTTCAGTCCTGCCTCTGCGACACACTGTCCACTCATCGCACCGCCGATCGCCGAAATTTCACAGTTCGTCAGTTCACGCATTTCAAGTCCTCACTCGGGTTCAAGAAGTTGACTGGCTGAGTACGTCCCAACCGCCGCTAGCTGACTACGAGCGCGCATACGTTTCCATAAGAGCCACCTCACTCCTCTCGACACCAGGTCCTGGAGCCCCTGACCCCATCGCGGCGGCCTTTGCGTTGACCCGGTATGTCGGCCCCGCTCCCGCTCGCGGCCGCCCGGAGCCACCATGACCGTCACCAACACCCAGTCAGGCACCAACGTCCACGAGATCGCCGAGCACATCTACCGGATCAATACGCCGGTGATGCTGCCGGGGAGCACGCCGTTCTCGTTCAACCAGTACCTGGTGGTCGATGACGAGCCGCTGCTGTTCCATACCGGACTGCGGGGGCTGTTCCCGATGGTGTCGGAGGCAGTGGCGAGCGTGATGCCGCTGGAGCGGCTGCGGCACGTGGCGTTCTCGCATGTCGAAGCGGACGAGTGCGGATCGATGAACCAGTGGCTGGCCGTGGCGCCGCAGGCCGCACCGCTGTGCGGCACGATTGCCGCGATGGTGTCGATGGGCGACCTCGCCGACCGCCCGCCGCGCGCAATGGCCGACGGCGAAGTGATCTCATTGGGCCGTCACCGCGTGCGATGGTTCGATGCGCCGCACCTGCCGCACGGATGGGAGTGCGGCTATCTGATGGAAGAACACACCTCGACGATGTTCTGCGGCGACCTGTTCACGCAACCGGGCAGCGGGCATCTGTCGCTGACGGAAACCGATGTCCTCGGCCCCAGCGAAGCGTTCCGACATCAGATGGACTACTACGCGCACTCCAGCAACAGCGGCGCGATCCTGGAGAAGCTGGCGCAGGCGAATCCGCATACGTTGGCGTGCATGCATGGCAGTGCATGGCGGGGAGATGGGGCAGGATTACTAAGGTCGCTTGCTGCAGAGCTGACACGGTGACGCGAGCAAAAGTGGACTAATTCGTTACCCCGTCCAGTAACCACCCCATCGCGATCAATGCCAGGGCAAGCGCGTTGTGGACCGAATGGATCTGCGCCGAGCGGACGATTGCCGGCTTCAGGGAATTGCCCTGCGCGACCACGCGAAACGGCTGCGTGAACACGATGAAGGGGATGGCAAGATGATCCCCCAGAGCGGGGAGAACGCGCTGTGGAACAGCACCAGCACGAATGCCGCCAAGTAGCTTGCGCCGACGGCACCCAGCCTGCGCTTGGTCGATGCAAACGCGGCAGCCAGCATCAATGTTTCGACGACGGGTGCGGCAATGACAGCCGTGATTGCGAATACCACCCACGCGACAACCGACCCGGGCGCCTCGCGGTCGTCAGGGAGCCCTCCCTTCACGACATGGACGGCGAACGTGACGGCGAGGGCCGCAGAGGCGCTGATGATGGCGCTGCGTACGACCGAGTAACTCGGGACGTACCTGGCTGGCGATTGAGTCATGCACGGATCCAATGAAGCCAAGCCGCTATCAATGGCTGGACTTTGATGTGACCGGCGGAACAGATGCCGACCTTGCCCCATCGTGTCACGACGATCGGCCTGAAATCCAACGAACTTCGTGCGCTCCTTGAGGCGATTCCTATGGTGACTGGACGACGCGGATGCAAACCTGCATTCGACCAGC
This sequence comes from Lysobacter sp., assembly GCA_036524915.1. Lineage (GTDB taxonomy): Bacteria > Pseudomonadota > Gammaproteobacteria > Xanthomonadales > Xanthomonadaceae > Lysobacter_J. Next base: position 23,132 of record DATDBI010000215.1, read on the forward strand.
GCCGAATCGCTGGTCGACAACGGCCAACCTAGGAGAGAAATACCGTGACCGAACTTTCTGAAGAGCAAATCGAGCTTGTCGCTGGCGGTACGGCTCCTTCGTGCAAGGCGGGCGACCCCCCGCCTTATAGCTACAGGTGCCCGAAGGCAGCGGTCATGCCCTTCTTCACGATGAGCTGCTGACCTCCGGCAGTTCGCGGCCATAACGGCCGCAGCTCATCTAGCTTCCCCGTCGATCCGCACGCTCGGGAACGGCCTCAGGCAATGGCAATCTCATCCAGCGGTTGGCCAATGGCCGACCGCGCAAGATTCTCGACCAAACACCCGCCGCTGCTTCGAGGCGCGGGTTTGCTCGCCTGGGCCGCCGTGGGAGGCTGGCTACTCACGACGGCCCCAGACGAAACTGAGCGGGGACCCGTCGTCGCGTGGATCGTCTTTCAGCTTGTCTTCGGGGCCGCCTATCTCATTGCGTCGAGCGTCTTGCCCAGGTTGAACTCCATCGGACTCAATCACGCATGTTCGCTGGTACTCGTGCTTTGCTCCGTTGGAGTCAGCTACTACTCGGAAACCGGCCTTGGCGGCATCCTGCTGATGGTGACAGCAGGCGTTCTCCCTTGGCTGATGCCTGCCCCTTCGGCTGTCTTATGGCTCCTCTTCGCGGGCATCGCGATGACCTGCGCGCATCTGTCTCCGCCCATTGAGATGCCGCTGCAACTGGCGATCATGCAGCTGTTGATCCATGCCGGGTTCTCGGCGTTTGTGCTGGCTGGATCACTGCTAGCCAAGCGGCAGACCCTGGAGCGTGAAGCGCATGAGCGACTGGGTACAGAGCTTCGTGCGATGCAGCTTCTGCTGGCAGAGAGCATCGCAAGCAACGAGCGGACCCGCATTTCCCGCGACGTCCACGACCTCCTTGGACACCGCTTGACGGCGCTGATCATCCACCTCGATGTTGCCAGCAGGCAGGCCCATGGCACTGCCAAGTCGCATCTGGAGCAATCGCACGCCATCGCCCGCTTGCTGCTGGCAGATGTTCGTGAGGTGGTGTCGACGCTCCGTGACCACGAGACGGCGTAGTCAGCGCATCATCGGGCGAACGGCGTTCGCCAGTCACCAGCGCTATCAGCGCACGGCAAACTCCCCTTGCCCGAGGACGTCGTCCTTCAGTCGCACTTCGATCTGGTAACGCCCCGGCTTCCAACTGCCTGGCTGCGCGCCGGACAGGACGACACGCTTGCGGCCGCCTACCTGCAATGGCGACGTCTGCTCGTGGTGGATCACCGGATGACCTGCATCGTCGAGGTAGATCCATCGGACGCTCAATGATTCGCCCACCGCGTCCGGCGACGTCAGCACGTACTCGACGACCGCGCTTACCTTGTCGCTCGGTGCGAACATCGGCGTGAACATGGCCGCGCCCGTATCGCTGCCTTCGCTTCCGAGAAGCGTATAGGTGGCCAGGACGCGGACGCCCTGGCTGCAGTGCGGCCACTCAGCGGGAGCGACGAAGTCGACCGGAACGCGCGCCCGCGATCCAACGGGAACGCCGTATGCGAATGCCGGCCTGAACCTCCACGCCATGCCCGCCTCGTGGGCGGCGCCGTCCAGGGACGGATGCCCGCTGGATTTCTCGACAACCGCGTCCGTCACCGATCCTGTCGGCGAGATCGTCAGCACGAGCTTGGCCTGTCCCGTCAGCTGCCGGCACAGCGCCTCCTCCGGGAGCTTGGGCGGCTGGTTGGTCAGCTTGAAGGGCGGGACGTACGAAGGCAGCCGCAGCGACTGCGTTGAATCGGATGCGGGCGGCGGCGGCGGAAGCAGCGGCGGCGGAGGTGGCAGTGACGACGACTGCAGAACCGGGTCCGCGGCAAAGCAGCTCCCGGCCAGCGGAAGGGCAATGGCGACCGCGATCCACGCGACGGCGTTGCGTGCTCTCAAGAGATCCCCCAGCGGAGCGCGAAGGCTCCTGCAGCTGCGCGGCCTCCCCAGGCATCGCGTCAGCCGGGCGATGATCGCACGACCCGACGCCCGCCATCAGGCGGGGCGGAGGCGCGGCGCCCCCGCCCCGCCGAACGGTCAACGCATGCCGCCGGCAGCGTTCAACAGCTCGCCATTCAGCCAGCCGGAGTCGTCCGACGCCAGGAACACCGCGATCGAGGCGATGTCATTGGGGAGGCCGATGCGACCCAGCGGGGTCTGCGCGACGGCGTGCTGGTTGAAGTCCGAGCCGATGAAGCCCGCGGCGTGCGTGCCCTCGGTTTCGACCATGCCCGGGTTGATCGAGTTGACGCGGATCTTGCGCGGGCCAAGCTCGAGCGACAGCACGCCGGTGATCGCGTCGACCGCGCCCTTGGTGCCGGTGTAGACCGCGCTGCCAGGCGGCGTGATGCGCGTCACAAGTGAACCGATGTTGATGACGCTGCCGCCCTCGCCCAGGTGCCTGGCGGCTGCCTGCGTGGTGAGCAGCAGGCCCAGCACGTTGATGTTGAAGTGGCGGTGGAAGTCGGCTTCGGTGATGTCTTCGAGCGGGGCGAAGTTGTAGACACCCGAGTTGTTGACGAGGATGTCGAGCCGGCCGAACTTGGAAACGGTCGCGTCGATGATGGCTTCGGCGTCGGATTTGCTGGATACGTCGCCGCGCACGGCGACGGCCTTGCCACCAGCGGCGGTGATCTTCGCCACGACCGCATCGGCGGCCTCCTGGCTGGATGCGTAATTGACGACGACCGACGCACCTTCGGCGGCCAGTGCGGTGGCGATGGCGGCGCCGATGCCCTTTGATGCGCCGGTTACGACGGCGACCTTGCCTGCAAGCTTGCTCATGTTGGATTTCCGGGGAGTGGGAGAAAGGCGAGGGCACACGGCCAACGCTCCCCAACGAGTTGGAGACACCACGAGCGGAGATAAGGCGGGGAATCAGGGAATGAACATCCCGCGGGCGGGATGACTTTTGGCAAGCACCCCGCGGGCGCTTGGCCCGGACTTTCGTTCAGCTAATCGCCGGAAGGGGAAGGAAGCTGAAGAGCGTTGTCGCCGAATCGGTGATGTCCGTGACTCCCGCCTGCAGGGCTTCCTGACGCAGCGCGGTGGCAGCCCCTTTCCCACAGAAGATGTAGATCGGGGCAACCACCCCCATCGCTTTGAGCTTGCGCGCAAGGTCGATGCCGGCGCGCTCCCCTTCCGGGCGGCTCATGTCCGAAATGATGGCGTCGTAGGTGGCATTGCCAACGCGCTGGATCGCCTCGTCCGTGGTCTTCGCGATGTCGACGGTGGCCCCCCTGTCCTGGAGCGCTGCCATCAGGAAGCTGTTGTTCTTGGGCGTGTCATCCACCCATAGGATGCGCGGGTTGGACCGGCCTACTTCCGTCGCTGGGATATCCATCGACAGTGCGGACGCGCCCACCTGCTTCTGCAGCTCGGCCGTCTTCGCCTGCAGGTCGCTGAGGATGGCCCGCTGCTGCTCGGAGGCCTCCTCCATGCTCAGCTCGTTGCCGGCCACGCGGACGGTGAACTTCCGCGACCGGGCCGATTCAACCAGGCCCTTGATCGGCTCGAACAGGCTATAGACCAGCACCGCAATCAGGACCGGCCACGCCAGGGAGGCCACGGCCGAAATGAGCTTCGCGGTCTGTTCCATGTCCACGGCAGTCGTCTCGATCCCAGTGACTGCAAGCAACGGCCTGAGCATCCGGGAGAGGTCAGTCCCCCTTCCTGACTCGGCGCCGCTCGGGCATGCTCATGGCCTGCCCGGGGAGGGGAGTCATGAACCTGAGAACGCTCGCAGCGATAGCGCTGATGGTCCTGATGCCTGCGGCGAATGCATGCATCAACTCCGTCGGAACCGACGTCACCGGTCGGCGGTTCCAGCCGGGTTGGGAAGTCGGCAAGGACATGGCCAAGGGTCTCATGGAGCGCTCGCAGGGCCCGAGTCCCTATTGGGTAAAGCTGACCCTGGAGGACGCCCGCAAGGAGCCAGACTTCAAGAGCCTGACCAACATCGGCGTTCTGTTGATCTACCAAGGCCAATACACAATCGCGGTGCAGCATTTCCTGAAAGTTGAACGAATCTTCCCGGGCCATCACGAGACGGCTGCCAACCTTGGCACCGCGCTGGAACTCTCAGGCCACGACGCCGTGGCCTTGCGCTGGATCCGCTTGGGTGTTGAACGGGATCCCGACGAGCACTACCGCTCCGAATGGCTTCACGAACGGATCCTCGAGGCCAAGATCGCATTGGCGAAGGACCCCGACTACTTGAAGGACCGATCCGTGGTCGGGATCGCCTTTGAACCGAAACTGGCACCGCCACTGCCCACGTCGATGCCAGCAGGCAACGACGGCAAGCCCGTCGAGCCTTGGGTGCTCAACTGGTCGCTTCACTATCAGCTGCACGAGCGCACACGGTTCGTGAAGCCGCGTGACCCGATCGTCGCGAACCTCATGCGCGACTGGGCGACATTGAATCTTGCCGGCGGCCCGATCGAGGATGCTGACGCGCTGTACGACTTGGCGGTCCTCTATGGTGCGGAACGCGATGCATTGATGAAAGATAGGCAGCGACATATCCGACAGATTCTCTCCAAGGGCGGAGAGAAGGAGCCGGACGACTATCGCTGCAAGATTTGCCAGCCGGCGCCGTGATCTCCGCATTGCGCACGGCGTCGCCGACGAGCGGCTGAGGACTCTCCTGGCTGTCCCGCGGCACCGTGCCGTCGGTCGGGCGACGGGATTCGAGCTGGCCGCCCGGCGGATCGGCGGCCGTTGCCCCTGTAGCTGACCAGCCACAGGAGGGCACCCCATGAGCAAGTCCGGGAATCCGCGTCCGCAACTATCACTGACTCGATCCTGCACGCTTGCGTGCCTGCTGCTTGTTGTCGCAGTGGCGCCCATCGCCTGCAAGCGGATTCCGAAGACGCCGGCTGGGGCGTGGGGACTGATCGCGACGGACGACACCCGCAAGTTCACACCGGGCGCAGACCGGGACGGCGACGGCGTCACCGACGATCGCGAACTGGAACTGCACAGCAAGCCAGACAACCGCGACACCGACGGCGACGGCTTCGACGACGGCTTCGAGGACCGAACCGCGGAGTTCGGATTCGACCTGGTGCGCGTGGATGCCGATCGTGATCGCGACGGCCTCACCGATGCACGCGAGGCCGAGTTGAAGACCCGCGCCGACGCGCCCGACACCGACGGCGACAGTTGGAGCGATTTCGACGAAGTGCTCAACGTGTACTTCGGCTTCGATCCGAGAGTCGCCAGCCCAGACACCGATTTCGACGGCCTGACCGACGCACTGGAGAAGAAGCTAGGCTCATCGCCGGACAAGGTCGACAGCAACGGCGACGGCATCAGCGACTTCATGGCGTACTCGAACGACCAGCCACCCAACGGTCCTCCGCTGAAGGGCGCGCTGGGCGACATGATGGGCGTGACCTACAGCCCGGCGATGGGCGATGCGCTGGAGCAGATTCGCAAGGGCGCGGTCTTTCCGCCCACGCTGAGCGGCGAACTGCCCTACCCGACGATCACCGCGTCTCTACCCGCTTCCGGCTTGCATCCGTCTGCCGCGCTGATGCAGCGCGCGCTCTACAACCCGCACAACTCGCCGGGCATCTACCCAAACTATGCGCAGATTGAGCAGGATCTGTTCGCCCTTGCCCAGGCGTACGACGGAAGCCCCAAGCCGGACTTGGTGCGGCTGTACGTCTGGAGCCAGAGCACCGTGGAGAGCTGCAATGGCCGCAAGCCGCAGTCGGGTCGCAGGATCTATGCGGTCAAGGTCTCGGCGCGCCCCGGCGACAACGAGAAAGAACCGGAGGTCGCCTTCTTCGGCCTGCACCACGCCCGCGAGCTGATCTCCGGCGCGAACACCATGCGCCTGTTGCACACACTGACTGATGGGTATTCGAGCGGCGGGGATATCAAGGGCATCCTCGAGCAACGCGAAGTCTGGGTGATCCCCGTGGTCAACCCGAATGGCTACGAGCTTGCGATCGGCAATCAGGTCGACTGGCGCAAGAACACGCGCGGGACAAAGGGACAGCAGCGCTGCGGCACCGACCTCAATCGCAACTATGCGTTCGAGCATGTGACCAGCTTTCCGCCGCCGCAGCGCGCTGCCCTGCCGGGCGTCCAGAACACCGGCGTCGATCCAGCCACCGGCAACCTGATGATCGATTGGGATACGTACCCTGGCGAGCAACCGTTCTCGGAGGTCGAGACGCAAGCCGTGCGAGGGCTGGCGCACAGCCAGTTCGCCACCAAGCGCAAGACCGAAGTGGACGGCCTGATCTGCGGCCTGTCCTGGCACAGCTACACGGGCGTGGTCATGCACCCAATCTCGCACACGCCTGTCGCGCCGAACACCGGCGTGGACCCCAGCCACGTCGCCATCTTCGACGGCCTGACCAAGGGCATGGCGACTGCCACCGGGTACAAGGACCTGCAGGACGACTTCCCGACCACGGGCAACCTTGATGGGTGCGGGATGTCGGGGTATCCGAGCTATGGCGACGCGAGTGACTGGCTCTACAAGGACGGGAAGACGTTTGCGACGTCGATCGAATCGTATTCGACGGCGGAGCGTGGTGGCTGTTCGGTGTCCAATAGCTGGGCCTACAACTTCTACCCGACTGATGCCGCGAAGCGCGATGCGGTTGCTGACAACAACGTCAGCGCAGCGTTGTCGATGTTGCAGGAGTGCAAGGGATGGTAGGTAGCGCCTGTTGCGTGCCGCGATGCTTGGTTCGGGGCAGGTGAAGACACGCAGCCAAGTGTTCGGGACTGAGTAGCTTCTCGGAGAAGAAAAAGAAAAGGCGGCCTTCCGGCCGCCTTTCCTTGTTTGGAAACTTGGTTAGACCCCAACAGGATTCGGCTTCTCCCCATCAATCTTGTAAGTCTTGATGGCCCTCGCCACATCCTTTGCCGTCATCTTTCCTTCCGCCGCCAGCGCCGCAATCGCGGCATGCGCGATGTAGTAACGGTCAACCTCGAAGTGGCGACGCAGGTTCGCACGCGTATCACTGCGGCCGAAGCCATCCGTACCCAGCACCGTGTAGTGCATCGGCACGAACGCACGAATCTGGTCGGCATACGCCCGCACATAGTCGGTCGCGACAATTGCCGGACCCTGGCGCCCTTCCAGCAACTCGGTCACATACGGCTTGCGCGGCGTCTTCGCTTCCGGATTCAGACGATTCCAACGCTCCGCATCAAACCCATCGCGACGCAGCTCGTTGAAGCTCGGGCACGACCAGATGTCGGCGGTCACGCCAAAGTCCTTGTCCAGCAGCTCCGCCGCGGCAATCGCCTCACGCAGGATCGTGCCTGAGCCCATCAGCTGCACGCGCAGCTCGCCCTTCTTCGGCTTGCCGGCGTCGGTCAGCAGGTACATGCCCTTGATTATGCCGTCGGCCGCGCCTTCCGGCATGTCCGGATGGCCGTAGTTCTCGTTCATCAGGGTGATGTAGTAGTACTCGTCCTGCTGCTCGGTCAGCATGCGCTGCATGCCGTGCTGCACGATCACCGCCACTTCGAAGCCGAAGGTCGGGTCGTACGCGCGGCAGTTAGGGATCGCGCCGGCAAGCAGGTGGCTGTGGCCGTCTTCGTGCTGCAGGCCTTCGCCATTGAGCGTGGTGCGGCCGGCGGTGGCGCCAAGCAGGAAGCCACGCGCGCGCATGTCGGCCGCCTGCCAGGCGGCGTCGCCGATGCGCTGGAAGCCGAACATCGAGTAGTAGATGTAGAACGGCAGCATCGGCAGGTCGTTGGTGCTGTAGCTGGTGGCCGCGGCCATCCAG
>DATDBI010000216.1:0-11454 GCA_036524915.1 Lysobacter sp.
CGGGATCGCGCTCTCGGGCACGTTGCAGATCGACAGGCTCTTGTCGTGGCCGAGCGACTTGGCGTACTTCAGCGCTTCCATCGTGTCGAGCGTTTCGCCCGACTGCGAGATGGTGACGATCAGGTGCTTCGGGTTCGCCACTGCCTTGCGGTAGCGGTACTCGCTGGCGATCTCGACCGAGCACGGGATGCCGGCGATCGCTTCGATCCAGTAGCGCGCGGTCAGGCCGGCGTAATAGCTGGTGCCGCATGCCAGGATCTGCACGCCCTCGACGTCGCCGAGCACGGCAGCGGCCTGGGCGCCGAACAGCGCCGGCGAGAATGCGTTGTCGTCCATCACCGCTTCGATGGTGTCGGCGATCGCGCGCGGCTGCTCGTGGATTTCCTTCTGCATGAAGTGGCGGTACGGGCCCAGCTCCAGCGAGGCCAGCGATACATCGGAGACATGCACTTCGCGCTCGACCGGGTCGCCCTGGATGTCGAACACGCTCACGCCTTCGCGGCGTACCTCGGCGGTGTCGCCCTCTTCGAGGAAGATAACGCGGCGCGTCGATTGCAGGATTGCCGAGACGTCGCTGGCGACGAAGTTCTCGCCGTCGCCCAGGCCGACCAGCAGCGGGCAGCCCATGCGCGCGGCGATCATGCGGTCCGGATCGTGCTTGCTGACGACGGCGATGGCATAGGCGCCGGTGAGTTCGCGCACGGCGAATCGCACCGCCGCGAGCAGGTCACGGCCCTGCGACTGGTAGTAGTGGATCAGGTGGGCGATGACTTCGGTATCGGTCTGCGATTCGAAGGTGTAGCCAAGACCACGCAGGCGCTCACGCTGCTCTTCGTGGTTTTCGATGATGCCGTTGTGGACCACCGCCAGCTCGCCGAAGCTGATGTGCGGGTGCGCGTTGGCCTCGGTCACGCCGCCGTGCGTGGCCCAGCGCGTGTGGCCAATGCCCAGTCCGGCCTGGAAACCCTCGGCCTGCGCGGCCCCTTCCATCTCCGACACCCGGCCGGTGCGGCGCACGCGGCGCATGTCCTGTCCGTCGAACACGGCGATGCCGGCCGAGTCGTAGCCGCGGTACTCCAGGCGCTTGAGGCCTTCGATGAGGACCGGGACCACATCGCGATCGGCGATCGCACCAACAATTCCACACATTCGGCGGCACTCCATTCAATTGCAGCTAGTTTAGCCCGTGCCCCGGTACGGCCGCTGTACGGCGGACACCCGGGTGTCCGCCCGGACACTTGCGGACGGTGGTGCCCCGGCCAAGTCCATGAATTCAATGGGCGAACCGGTGGCACGGTTCCTGCGTTGTTTAAGCGCATTCTCATTCCAGCGCATCCAACACCGCATGATTCGCGACACCTCTGGACAGGACCGTATTCTCGCCCCGGCACCGGCCAACCCCCGCCGCAAGCACCTGATCATCGGTGCCAGCGTCGGCGCGGTGCTGCTGCTGGCACTGGCCGTACCCACCCTCGGACGCTGGCTCGGCTCCGGACAGTCGGTCAGCGGCGAGCGACTGCGCCTGGCCGAAGTCCGCCGCGGCACGCTGATCCGCGACGTCGCGGTTCAGGGGCGGATGGTCGCCGCCGTCAGCCCGACCCTGTACGCCCCGGCGGCAGGCACGGTGAAGCTGCGGGTCCAGGCGGGCGACGTCATCAAGCAGGGCCAGACCCTGGCCGAGATCGACAGCCCCGAGCTGCGCAGCCGCCTGGTCCAGGAGCAGTCCACCCTGGCCAGCCTGGAGGCCGAGGCGCGCCGCGCCGCGCTCGATGCCCAGCTCGCCCGTTCGACCGCCCGCAAGCTGCTCGACCAGGCCGAGATCGACCGCACCGCGGCGATGCGCGACCTTGAGCGCAGCCAGCGCGGCTTCGAAGGTGGCGCGGTGTCGCAGGTGGAAGTCGCCCGCGCCCAGGATTCGGTGAAGAAGGCCGACATCGGCCTGACGCACGCCAAGCGCGACTACAGCCTGCAGGACCAGGGCGTCGGTCTCGACACCCGCAACAAGCACCTGCTCGCCCAGCGCCAGCAGGCGATCGTCTCCGAGGTGCAGCGCCAGGTCGACGAACTCAACATCCGCTCGCCGGTGGAGGGTGTGGTCGGCACCGTGGCGATCACCGACCGCACCGTGGTCCCCGCCAACCAGGCGCTGCTGGTCGTGGTCGACCTGCGCAAGCTGGAAGTCGAGCTGCCGGTGCCGGAGAGCTTCGCCGATGACCTGCGCCTGGGCATGGCAGCGGAGATCAGCTACGGCGGCCACAAGTACGCCGGCAAGCTGCGCTCGGTGTCGCCGGAGGTGGTCAACGGCCAGGTCATGGCGCGCGTGCGCTTCGCCGACGAAGCAACGGCTCAGGCGCGTCCGTCCGGCCTGCGCCAGAACCAGCGCGTCAGCACCCGCGTGCTGATCGAAGAGAAGCCCAACGTGCTGATGGTGCAGCGCGGCCCGTTCCTCGATACCGGCGGCGGTCGCATCGCCTACGTCATGGACGGCGACACCGCCATCAAGCGCCCGATCACGGTCGGCGCCAGCAGCCTGTCCGACGTGGAAATCCTCACCGGCCTGCAGCCGGGCGAGCAGGTCGTCATTTCCGACATCACCCCTTTCAACGGCGCCGATCAGGTGCTGGTCAACAACTGAACACGAGCCGATACCAGGAGTACGACATGCTGAAGATGACCCACCTGAGCAAGGTCTATCGCACCCATATGATCGAGACGCACGCCCTGCGCGGCTTCGACATCCATGTGCGCGAGGGCGAGTTCGTCGCCGTCACCGGTCCTTCGGGCTCGGGCAAGACCACCTTCCTCAACATTGCCGGCCTGCTGGAGGACTTCAGCGACGGCGACTACCTGCTCGATGGAGTCTCGGTGAAGGGCCTGGACGACAACGCCCGCTCGCGCCTGCGCAACGAGAAGATCGGCTTCATCTTCCAGGGCTTCAACCTGATCCCCGACCTGAACCTGTTCGACAACGTCGACGTGCCGCTGCGCTACCGCGGCATGAACGCGGCCGAGCGCAAGCAGCGCATCGAGCACGCGCTCGGCCGGGTCGGCCTGATGTCGCGCATGAAGCACTACCCGTCCGAGCTGTCGGGCGGCCAGCAGCAGCGTGTCGCGATCGCGCGCGCCCTGGCCGGCTCGCCGCGCCTGCTGCTCGCCGACGAGCCGACCGGCAACCTCGACTCGCTGATGGCACGCGGCGTGATGGAGCTGCTCGAGGAGATCCACGCACAGGGCACCACCATCGTGATGGTCACCCACGATCCGGAACTGGCCGCGCGCGCGCAACGCAACGTCCACATCATCGACGGCCAGGTCACCGACCTCGACGATGCGCCGCGCCTGGGCAGCGACGTCATGCCCGCTGCCGCCGCCGCCACCGTGCCGGCCAACTGAGGACACCACCATGATGGGCTACTACCTTCGATTGGCCATCATCTCGCTCCAGCGCAATCGCATCCTGACCGCGCTGATGGTCGCCGCAATCGCATTGGGCATCGGCATGTCGATGACCTCGATGACGGTGCTGCACATGATGTCCGCCAACCCGCTGTCGCATAAGGACGAGCAGATCCGTCGCGTCCAGCTCGACAACTGGGATGCCAACGAGCCGTGGGATGAGGACAACCCGGGCGAACCGCCGGACCTGATGACCTACCAGGACGTGCGCAACCTGGTGGCCGCGCACAAGGCCGAGCATGAAGCCGGCTTCTTCCCCAACGTGCTGTCGCTGGAACCGCCGCAGCGCGAGATCAAGCCGTACATGGTCGAGGCGCTGTTCACCACCCATGGCTTCTTCCCGATCTTCGAGCCGCCGTTCAAGTACGGCGGCGGCTGGAGCCAGGCCGAGGACGACAACGCCGCGCGCGTTGCGGTCATCGACCAGGACACCAACGAGAAGGTCTTCGGCGGCGAGAACAGTGTCGGCCGCAAGATCCGTCTGAGCGGCGAGGACTACACCGTGGTCGGCGTGCTCGACAAGTGGCACCCGACGCCGCTGGTCTACCACATCGCCGCCGGCGCCTTCAACGATCCGCAGGCCGTGTTCGTGCCGATGAGCATCGGCATCGAGAAGGAACTGGTCAGCGGCTCCAACAACAGCTGCTACGAAGACCGTTCCGACCCGGGTTACCAGGGTCTGCTGGGCTCGGAGTGCATCTGGATGGACCTGTGGGTGCAGGTCAAGGACGACGCCGACGCACAGCGCTACCTGAGTTTCCTCAACAACTACGTCACCGAGCAGAAGAAGAACGGCCGCTTCCCACGCCCGATGAGCAACAAGCTGCGCAGCGTGTCGGAGTGGCTGGTGGCGCAGCGCGTGGTCAGCCGTGACGCACGTACGCAGGTGTGGCTCGCGTTCGCCTTCTTCGCCGTGTGCCTGATCAACACGGTCGGCCTGCTGCTGGCCAAGTTCATGGGCAAGGCGCCGGAGATTGGCCTGCGTCGCGCCGTCGGTGCCAGCAAGCCGGCAGTGTTCGCGCAGTACCTGACCGAGTCGGGCCTGGTCGGCCTGGCCGGTGGCGTCATCGGCCTGGCCTTCACCGGCCTGGGTCTGCTGGCGCTGCGCAAGCTCTACGCCGGCACCTCGATCGAGAAGCTTGCCCAGCTCGACTGGACCATGGTCGCCCTGTCGCTGCTGATCGCACTGGTGGCCAGCCTGATCGCGGGTCTGTACCCGACGTGGCGCGCCTGCCAGGTGCAGCCGGCCACGCAGTTGAAGACGCAGTAAGGAGCACCCATGGAATTCCGTCCAGTACTCAACGCGCTCATGCGCAACAAGACCGGCCTGCTGCTGATCGTGCTGCAGGTCGCCATCACCCTGGCCATTGTCTGCAACAGCGTCTTCATCATCCTGCAGCGCATCGAGAAGGTGAACCGTCCCAGCGGCATGCAGGAGGCAGGACTGTTCACCGTCAACAGCCTCGGCTTCGCGCAGAACTTCGACCTGGAGGGCAGCCTGCGCCAGGACCTGGAGGCACTGCGCTCAATCCCCGGCGTGATCAACGCGACCACCATCAACTCGGTGCCGCTGTCGCAGGGCGGCTGGAGCGAGGGGCTGTCGGACCAGTCCGAAGCGGTGCCGCAGGACAAGCGGATCCGTGAAAGCTCGGCCGTTTACATGGTGGACGAGCACGGCCTCGACACCCTCGGCGTCAAGCTCGTGGCAGGGCGCAACTTCACCGCCAACGACATCAGCGCGCGCACCAAGGACGACAAGGGCACGCTGCACTCGGTGATCATCACCCAGGCATTGGCCGACAAGCTGTTCCCCGGTGGCGCGGTCGGCAAGACGCTCTACAGCAGCCTGCCCGGCAAGAACGGTCCGGTGACGGTAATCGGCGTGGTCGAGCGACTGCAGGCGCCATGGGTTGGCTGGGACAAGGTCGAGAACGCCACCCTGGTTCCGCAGTACAGCCTCGGTGAGTTCGATGCCAACAGCTCGCGCTACCTCATCCGCACCGAACCCGGTCGCCGCGACGAGATCATGAAGGAAGCCGAGCGCAAGCTCAGCGAAATCAACACCGGCCGTATCGTGCGCGGCCTGCGTTCGATCGAGGAAGTGCGCGGCGACAGCTACCGCCAGGACCGCGCGATGACCATGGTGCTGACCACCGTGATCTTCGCGCTGCTGGCCGTCACCGGCCTGGGCATCGTCGGCATGGTCAGCTTCTGGGTCACGCGCCGGATCAAGCAGATCGGCACGCGTCGTGCCCTGGGTGCGCGCCGCTTCGACATCCGCCGCTACTTCATGATCGAGAACCTGATCGTGGTCGGCATTGGCGTCGCGGTCGGCCTGGTGCTGACGTACGGCTTCAACATGTGGCTGATGAAGCACTACGAGCTGCCGCGCCTGGCCTGGTACTACGCGCCGATGGGCGCGCTGACGGTGCTGCTGCTGGGCCAATTGGCCGTGTTCGGGCCCGCCACGCGCGCCACCCGCGTGTCGCCGGCGGTCGCCACCCGCACGGTCTAGGCCCGCGAACGACGTGCCGGACGGCATCCGCCGTCCGGCACCTGCCGTCTGACACACTCCGGCCCCGTGGCCCACTGCTAGGCTAGGCCGATGCGCACGATCCTGGTCATCGACGACAACCACGCCGTGCACGTCGCCCTCGACGTGCTCTTCTCGCTGGCCGACCTGCGTGTGCTCAGCGCCGAGTCGCCCGACGAAGGCCTGCGCATGCTCGAGGACGAGAGCATCGACCTGGTCATCCAGGACATGAACTTCACCGCCGACACCACCTCAGGCGAAGAAGGCATCGCGTTGTTCCGCACCATCCGCGACCGCTTCCCCGACCTGCCGATCATCCTGCTGACCGCTTGGACGCGGCTGGAGTCGGCCGTGTCGCTGGTCAAGGCCGGCGCCGCCGACTACCTCGGCAAGCCGTGGGACGACCACAAGCTGATGACCGCGGTGACCAACCTGCTCGAACTGGGCGAAGCCAACCGCGCACTCGCGGAGCGTCGCGCCGAGGAACGGCGCCGCCGCAAGGAACTCGAACGCGACTACGACCTGCGCGGCGTGATCTTCGACGACGCCGCCAGCGAGCGCCTGATCAGCCTGGCCTGCCATGTCGCCCGCGCCAACGTGCCGGTATTGATCAGCGGCCCCAACGGCGCCGGCAAGGAGCGCATCGCCGAGATCATCCAGGCCAACTCGTCGGTGCGCACTGGTCCGTTCGTGACGCTCAACTGCGGCGCACTGCCCTCGGAGCTGATCGAAGCCGAGCTGTTCGGTGCCGACGCGGGCGCCTACACCGGCGCCAACAAATCGCGCGAGGGAAAGTTCGAAGCCGCCGACGGTGGCACCCTGCTGCTCGACGAGATCGGCAACCTGCCGCCTGCCGGGCAGATGAAGCTGCTGCGGGTGCTCGAGACCGGGCGCTTCCAGCGCCTGGGCTCCAACCGCGAACGCCAGGTCGACGTGCGAGTGATTGCCGCCACCAACGCCGACCTGCCGGCGATGATCCGCGCCGGCACCTTCCGCGAAGACCTGTACTACCGGCTCAACGTGATCGAACTGCGCGTGCCGCCACTGTCGGAACGGCGCGGCGACATCCTCCCGCTGGCCGAGCATTTCCTCGACGGCCGACGCCAGCTCGGCGAGGCGGCGCGGTCAGCGCTGCTGCGCCATGCCTGGCCGGGCAACGTGCGCGAGATGAAGAACGCCATCCAGCGCGCATTGCTGCTGGGGCAGTCCGAACGTATCGAACCGGAGCAACTCGGCCTGCCGGATGCACCGCCGATACCGCGGCCACACGGCGACGACGAGATCGGCCGCGATGCGATCGAGGCGGCGATGCGGCGCGCTGGTGGTGTGTTGAGCCAGGCCGCCGCCGAACTGGGACTCAGCCGACAGGCGCTTTACCGACGCCTGGACAAGCTGGGCATTCCGCGCTGACGCCATGCGCCCGGCTTCGCACCGTTTCTCGTTGGCCGGCAAGCTCGCCTTGCTGCTGTTCTTCTTTGCGCTGGTTGCGATCGGCGCTGCTGCGCTGATTGATCACCTGCTGGACAATCTGCTGCTCGCCGCCTGCCTTGCCGCGGTGCTGTGTGCGGTCCTTGCGCCCTGGCTGGCGCATCGTTACCTGGCGCGCCAGCTGAGCCTGTTCCGCGCCCTCTCCGGCTCGGTCGCCAGCTTCCGTGACGGCGATTTCAGCTTCAGCCTGGCACGACAGTCCAACGACGAGCTCGACGACCTGGTCGAAGCCCACAACGAACTCGGGAATGTGTTGCGCCAGGAGCGGCAATCGCTGTTCCAGCGCGAGCTGCTGCTCGACACCGTGGTGCAGAACACGCCGACGGCGCTGGTCCTCACCGAACCGGGCGGCGCGATCGTCTATGGCAACCTGGCCTCGCGCCAGTTGTTCAACGATGGACGCAAGATCGAGGGCGTGCGCTTCGCCCAGCTGGTGGAGCGCACACCGGCGCCGTTGCGCGAAGCGCTGGGCGAAGGTCGCGACCGCCTCTTCACCTTCGAGTACGCCGGCCAGGAAGAGACCTACCACCTCGCTCGCCGCGAGTTCCACCTCAACGGCCGCGTGCATACGCTGTTCCTGTTCAAGCGCCTCACGGCCGAACTCAATCGCCAGGAAGTGGCGACCTGGAAGAAGGTCATCCGCGTCATCAGCCACGAGCTCAACAACTCACTGGCGCCGATCACGTCGCTGGCGCACTCCGGCGCCGAACTGCTGCGCCGCCAGGATTACAGCAAGCTCGACCGCATCTTCGACACCATCGAGGAACGTGCGCGCCATCTGCACGGCTTCCTGCGCGCCTATTCCAGCGTGGCCAAGCTGCCGGTGCCGGAACTCGAGACGGTCCAGTGGACGCCGTTCCTGATGCGCCTGCAGCAGCACTACGCGTTCCACCTGGACGGCACGCCCCCGGAGGACGATGTCCGTTTCGATGCCGCACAGATCGAACAGGCGCTGATCAACGTGCTCAAGAACGCGCACGAATCGGGGTCATCGCCAGACAAAGTCAGCCTGGCCGTGCGCCAGATCGGCCGGATGGTGCGCATGGAGGTCGGCGACCGCGGCCCGGGCATGTCGGAAACCGTACTGGCCAATGCGCTGGTACCGTTCTATTCGACCAAGCGCACCGGCAGCGGGCTGGGTCTCGCGCTGGCACGCGAGATTGCGGAAGCGCATGGCGGCCGCATTGCACTGGCCAACCGTGAGGGTGGCGGACTGACAGTGAGTCTGACTGTTCCGGCGGAGTGAACCGCAGCCTCAGTGCTTCGGCTGCTTCTTCGGCCGCACCCAGCCCTCGACCGACATCTGCCGCGCACGCGCCACGCTCAGTTGTCCGTCCGGCGCATTCTTCGTGATCACCGAACCGGCCGCGATGGTCGCGTCCTTGCCAATCGTCACCGGTGCCACCAGCGACGAGTTCGAACCGATGAAAGCGCCGTCCTCGATGATCGTGGTCGACTTGTTCACGCCGTCGTAGTTGCAGGTGATCGTGCCGGCGCCGACGTTGACGCCGCTGCCGATCACCGCATCGCCGATGTAGCTCAGGTGGTTGGCCTTGCTGGTCACGCCGATGCGGGCGTTCTTGGTCTCGACGAAGTTGCCGATGTGCACGCCGTCGGCGAGCACGGTGCCCGGCCGCAGGCGCGAGTACGGACCAATCTGCGCCGCGCCTTCAACCACCACGCCGTCGAGATCGCAGTGCGCGCGGATCTCGGTGCCGGCACCCAGGCGCACGTCCTTGAGGCGGCAGAACGGGCCGATGCGCACGCCGTCACCCAGCTCGACGCGGCCTTCCAGGATCACGTCGGCGTCGATCTCGACATCGTGGCCCACGGTCACCTGGCCGCGCTGGTCGAACCGTGCCGGATCGGTAAGCCGTGCGCCCTGTATGCACAACGCGCGCGCGGCGCGGCGCTGGAACGCGCGCTCGAGCTGCGCCAGCTGCCAGGGGTCGTTGGCGCCCTCGACCTCGATCGGGTCGCGCACGTGCACCATCTCGGCGGCGTTGAACTCGGACGCGGCGGAGGCGAACACGTCGGTGAGGTAGTACTCGCCCTGGGCGTTGTCGTTGCCCAGGTGCTGCAACCAGTTGCGCAGTGCGGCGCCATCGGCGACGAGGATGCCGGTGTTGACGGTGCGGATCTGCCGTTGCTCGTCGTCGGCATCCTTGTGCTCGACGATGCGCCCAACGCGACCCTGCGGATCACGAACGATGCGGCCATAGCCGCTGGGGTCTTCGAGGTCGGCGACCAGAACCGCGATCCGTCCCGGAGCCGCCAGCAGGTGCTGCAGCGTGTCGCGCGCGATCAGCGGCACGTCGCCGTACAGCACTAGCACGCGGGCGTCCTGCGGCACGGCCGGCATGGCCTGCTGCAGCGCATGCCCGGTGCCCAGGCGCTGTTCCTGTTCGGTCCAGTGCAGGTCGGTCTGGTCGGCGAATGCGGCACGCACCTGCTCGCCGCCGTGGCCGTAGACGACATGGATGCCATCAGCACCCAGCCCCCTGGCGGTCTCGATGACGTGGGCCAGCATCGGACGGCCTGCGATCTTCTGCAGCACCTTGGCCGTGGTGGACTTCATCCGCTTGCCCTCGCCGGCGGCGAGGATGACGACGTGCAACTGGCTCATGCGGTTTCCCGTTGGATTGCTGCGCCGGCCGGGGCGCGAGCGGCAATCTTAGCAATCGCGGCGGGGCGGCAAGTCATGCCCGCGCGAATACGCCGGCACACCGCCGGCCTCGGGCCGGGCGCCACATTGTCTAGAATCGCGCCATGCGCAAATTTCTCCGGGAATCAACCCTCGTCCGCCAGGGCGGCAGCTACGTTGTCATTGGCCTGGTGCAGTTGCTGCTGGACTGGGCGATGTTCGTCGCGCTCAGTGCGCTCGGGCTGGCCGTGGTGCCGGCCAACATCTGCGGTCGCGTCGCGGGCGCCCTGCTCGGCTTCTGGCTCAACGGGCGCTTCACCTTCGCCGGCGCCGACACCGCGCTCGGACGGCGCCAGTTCGCCCGCTTCCTTGCGATGTGGCTGGTGACTACGTTCCTCAGCACGTGGGGCGTCGCGCACGTGGAACAGGCCGTCGGCCTGCAGTGGGCGTGGCTGGCCAAGCCGGTCATCGACCTGGGGTTGGCGGCGGTGCAGTTCGTGCTGTCGCGCTACTGGGTCTACCGGCGCTAGGCCAGGCACGCCCGCACAAACGAAAAACGCCGGCACGAGGCCGGCGTCTTCGGTGCGATTGGCGATCCGCAGCGCGGACCGGCGTTCGACATTCAGTGCTTCATGTTCTTGCGCAGGCGCTCGAGCGCGCTGAGCTGGGCGATGCTCATGGCCAGCTGGCTCTGGGCTTCTTCCATGCTCATCTTCGGATCCTTCTTGGAGAGGATCCGCTCGGCTTCTTCCTTGGCGGCGCGGACAGCAGCTTCGTCGACGTCCTGGGCGCGCACGGCGGTGTCGGCCAGCACGGTCACCACGGTCGGCTGCACTTCGAGGATGCCGCCGGAGATGGCGAAGTCCAGGTGCTCGCCGCCCGGCAGGATCACCACGACCTTGCCCGGCTTGAGGCGGGTGATCAGCGGCGCGTGCTTGGGTGCGATGCCCAGCTCACCGATCTCACCGGTGGCAACCACCAGCTCGGCTTCGCCGTGGAAGATTTCCTGCTCGGCACTGACGATGTCGCAACGAATGGTGGATGCCATGGGACTCTCCGGTCAGCCTGCGATCTTCTTGGCCTTCTCGACCGCTTCCTCGATGCTGCCGACCATGTAGAACGCCTGCTCCGGCAGGTGGTCGTACTCGCCTTCGACGATGCCCTTGAAGCCGCGGATCGTGTCCTTCAGCGAGACGTACTTGCCCGGCGAACCGGTGAAGACTTCGGCGACGTGGAACGGCTGGCTGAAGAAGCGCTCGATCTTGCGCGCGCGCGACACGGCCTGCTTGTCTTCTTCCGACAGCTCGTCCATGCCGAGGATCGCGATGATGTC
>DATDBI010000217.1:0-29865 GCA_036524915.1 Lysobacter sp.
GAACCAGATCGACCCGGGTGCTCCGAGCGACAAGGACCTGTACGACCTGCCGCCGGAAGAAGAGAAGAACATCCCGACCGTGTGCCACAGCCTCGACCAGGCGCTGGAAGCACTCGACAAGGATCGCGACTTCCTCAAGGCGGGCGGCGTGTTCACCGACGACTTCATCGACGGCTACATCGCGCTGAAGATGCAGGAAGTGACCAAGTTCCGCGCGGCCACGCACCCGCTCGAATACCAGATGTACTACACCGTCTGACGCCCTGCTCCCTCCCCTGCGAAAGCAGGGGAGGGGCAAGCACCACCGCTTCAACCAATCCACGAGGTAACCCAGATCGACGGGCTGCGCCCGCCGCAAGGCGAAGTGCGTCCCGGTGATGGCGCGGGAGACGACACCAACGTCCGCGTTGCAAGAGCACGAAGCAATGACCGGGGAGGGGCCACCGCTTATGAGGAGCCTGCGTCATGTCGTCTCGAACCACTGCAAGCAAGATCTGCGCTGCAACCATCGTCTCCATTGCGCTCGCTGGCATTGGGATGGCCAACGCACACGCCGGCACGTCCGGCTCACTGGCACTGACCAGTGATTACCTGTTTCGCGGCATCTCGCAGAACAACCAGGAACCGGCCCTGCAGGGTGGCATCGAATACGCCGCCGACAGTGGCTTCTACGTTGGCAGCTGGGGCAGCAACGTCAGCTGGCTGTCCGACACCAATGTCTTTCCCGATTCGATCTCCAACAGCGTAGAGCTCGACTTCTACGGCGGCTATCGCGGCAAGTTCGGCGAGTCCGTCGGCTTCGACGTCGGCGCGCTCTACTACTGGTATCCCGGCGACTATCCCTCGGGCTTCAACAGCCCCGACACCGGCGAGCTCTACTTCGGCATCAGCGCCGGGGTGTTCTCCGCCAAGTACTCCTATGCCCTCACCGATCTGTTCGGCTACGCCGATTCGGATGGCAGCGGCTATCTCGACGCCGCGGTGAACTGGGAGTTCGTCCCGACGTGGACGCTCAACGCCCACGCCGGCAAGCAGTGGATCGAGAACAACGAGGACTTCGAATACGTCGACTGGAAGCTCGGCGTCACCAAGTCCTTCGACGGCGGCTTCGCCATCGCCCTGGCCTACCTCGACACCGACGCGGAGGAAGCGCTCTACACCAACCGCTACGGCAACTACCTCGGCGACGACACCGTGGTGCTGACCCTGACCAAGACGTTCTGAGGCAGCACCCGAGATGACCCATCACAGACGAGCCATCCAAACCCACGGAGCTGCGAGATGAAACTGATCACCGCGATCATCCGGCCGTTCAAGCTGGACGAGGTGCGCGAAGCGCTCACCGAAGTCGGCGTGTCCGGCATCACCGTCACTGAAGTAAAGGGGTTCGGACGACAGAAAGGTCACACCGAGCTCTATCGCGGCGCCGAGTACGTCGTCGATTTCCTGCCCAAGCTCAAGGTCGAGTGCGCCGTCTCCGAATCGATCCTCGATGCGGCCCTTGAAGCCCTGCAGAACGCCGCGCGCACCGGAAAGGTAGGTGACGGGAAGATCTTTGTTCAAGCCCTCGAGCACACGGTGCGCATCCGCACCGGCGAGCTCGATGACGATGCGTTGTGAGGAGGCGGCCATGAACTTCGATACCGACCATCACCTTCCGGAGCCGTCGTCCTCGCGCAGGCGGGGATCCGGCGACTCCGCTTCGCCTGATATCGCCTCCACGGGGAACGCCGACGTGACACACTCGACTACGCTGGGTTCCCGCCTTCGCGGGAATGACGAAGTACACACGCGCGAGCGCAGCCGGATGGTCGATGCCTTCCGCCATCCGCGACTCCTTGCCGCCTTCGCCGCACTGGCGATGCCCGGCATCGCGTTCGCCCAGGATGCAGCCGCCGCGGCCGCGCCGGTCGCCAACAAGGGCGACGTCGGCTGGTTGCTGGTGTGCTCGGCGCTGGTGATCTTCATGACCCTGCCCGGGCTCGCGCTGTTCTACGGCGGCCTGGTGCGTAGCAAGAACGTCCTGTCGGTGCTGATGCAGTGCCTGCTGGTGTTCTCGCTGGTGGCGGTGCTGTGGGCGCTGTACGGCTACTCGCTGGCGTTCACCAGCGGCAATGCCTTCATCGGTGGCTGGGACCGGCTGTTCGCCAAGGGCCTGGATGCCACGGCGATGGGCGCGACGTTCACCAAGGGCGTCTACATCCCGGAGCTGGTGTTCTTCGTGTTCCAGGGCGCGTTTGCGTGCATCACCTGCGCACTGATCGTCGGCGCCTTCGCCGAGCGCATCAAGTTCGCCGGCGTGATGCTGTTCACCGTGCTGTGGTTCACCTTCGCCTACACGCCGATGGCGCACATGGTCTGGTTCTTCCCGGGACCGGATGCGTTCACCAGCAACGATGCCGTTCCGGGCGTGCTCGCCCAGTCCGGCTTCCTGTTCGCCAAGGGCGCGCTCGACTTCGCCGGTGGCACCGTGGTGCACATCAATGCGGCCGTCGCCGGCCTGGTCGGTGCCTATGTCGTCGGCAAGCGCGTGGGCTACGGGCGCGAGGCGATCAAGCCGCACAACCTGACCCAGACCATGGTCGGCGCCTCGATCCTGTGGGTGGGCTGGTTCGGCTTCAACGCCGGTTCCGCGCTTGAGGCCAATGCCGTGGCGGCGCAGGCCTTCGTCAATACGTTCCTCGCTACCGCCGCTGCGGTGCTGGGCTGGACGGTGCTGGAGTGGGTCAGCAAGGGCAAGCCGTCGATGCTCGGTGCGGCGTCGGGTGCGGTCGCGGGCCTGGTGGCGATCACGCCGGCGGCCGGCTTCGTCGGCATCTGCGGCGCGATGATCATCGGCGCGCTGGCCGGTGCGGTGTGCCTGTGGGGCGTGACCGGACTCAAGCGCCTGCTGGGTGCCGACGACGCGCTCGACGTGTTCGGCGTGCACGGTATCGGCGGCATCCTCGGTGCCTTGCTCACCGGCGTGTTCGCATCGCCGGCGCTGGGCGGTTCGGGCATCTGGGATTACGTGACCGAAACCGCATTGCCGGAGTACTCGATCGCCTCGCAGGTCTGGATCCAGCTGCAGGGCGTGCTGGTGACGGTGGTGCTCTCTGGCGTGGTCGCCCTGGCGAGCTTCCTGATCGTGAAGTACACGGTCGGCCTGCGCGTCAGCGAAGAGTCCGAGCGCGAAGGCCTCGACATCACCTCGCACGGTGAGTCGGCGTACGAGAACTGATGGAAGCAAGCCCCTCTCCCGCTCGCGGGAGAGGGGTTGTGGTGACGGCTAAGCCCGCCGCCGCCGCGCAACCTCGCTCACCGCCGCGATCCCCAGCGTCAGCCCGAGCATCGACAGGAACTGGATCCGCGTGTCGCTGCCCGAAAGCAGCAACAGGAAGATCAAGCCAAGGATCGCCAGCGCGATCACCGTCAGGTACGGAAATCCGCGCATCCGGAACGGCAACGGCGTGCCTGCGCGATCGGCGCGACGACGCAGGATGAGTTGCGACAGCAGCGAGATCGTCCACACCAGCAGGCAGGTCGAGCCGACCACGTTGAGCAGCACCGGCAGCACCTTGCCCGGGTAGCGCAGCTCCATGCCGGTGGCGATGAACCCGAACACCACGCACGACAGCACCGCCGCGACCGGCACATGGCGGCCATTGACGCGCGCCAGCCAGCGCGGCGCCTCGGCCCGCTCGGCCAGCGAGTGGATCATGCGCGAGGCGCCATAGAGGTTGGCGTTGAGCGCCGACAGCAGCGCGATCACCGCGATCAGGGTGATGGCCGTGGCCGCGCCGGGAATCCGCGCCGCTTCCAGCACCGCCGCGAATGGTGAGGACAACGCCGTACTCGTCCACGGCACCACCGCGATGATCACGCTCAGCGAACCGATGTAGAACACCAGGATGCGCCAGGCCACGGTGCGGATCGCGCGCGCGATGCTGCGCTCCGGGTCCTCCGTCTCGGCCGCGGCGACGGCCACGATCTCGGTGCCGCCGAAAGCGAAGATCACCACCAGCAGCGCCGCGCCGATGCCGGCCAGGCCCTTGGGCGCGAAGCCGCCATGGTCGAAGAAGTTCGACAGGCCCGGCGATGCCACGTCCGGCAGCAGGCCCAGCAGCAGCGCGATGCCGATCAGGATGAAGGCGATGATCGCCACCACCTTGAGGATCGCGAACCAGAACTCGAACTCGCCAAAGTTCTTCACGCCCATCAGGTTGATGGCGGTGAAGAACAGCATGAAGGTCAGTGACGCCAGCGGCACCGACAGCGACGGCCACACGGTCGAGAGCAGCCCTGCGGCGCCGACCGACTCGGCCGCGATCACGATCACCAGCTGCGCCCACCACAGCCAGCCCACGGTCGCACCGGCGGTGGCGCCCATGGCATCGGCCGCATACACCGAAAACGCGCCGCTGGCCGGTTTGGCCGCGGCCATCTCGCCGAGCGCGTTCATGACGATGATCACCAGCGCGCCTGCAACCAGGTACGACACCAGCACCGCCGGTCCTGCTGCCTGCACGCCGACACCGGAGCCGAGGAACAGGCCGGCGCCGATCGCGCTGCCCAGTCCCATCATGATCAGTTGCCGGGGTTTGAGCGCGTGGCTGAGCTGGGTCGGCGCGGCGGCTGGAGCGGCGGGTGCGGGCATCAACGAGTCCGGGCAACGGTCGGGCCGCCACAATAGCGTGTCCGGCCATCGCCGCATTGGCCTGCGTTGCTGCCCGGCTTTTTCGATTACCGCTGGCCGCGACCGGCCCGCTCGCCCCCGCTCACGGCTGCCCGCCACCCGGTTGGATCACGCAATCGGCCTCACCGGGCTTTCACGATGACGTCGGGAAGGTTCTCCTTCTTCGCCGACCGAGGAACGGACATGACCGCACGTGGATTCCGATGCAACGCCCTGGCCCTTGCCCTGCTCGCCGGTTGCGCCAGCCAGGCGCACAAGCCGGACGCTGCAGCAGCGTCCGCGCCACCGACACCGGCACCCGTCCCCGAGATCCGCCCTGGCATCCCGGCCGGCTACCTGCACAAGGAGCAGTACCTCAACAGCCTCGCCCTGGTGCCGAAACCGCCGGCGGCCGGATCGGCCGCCTTCGCCCACGACCAGGCCGTGCGCGAGGAAGCGATAACGCTGCGCGGCACGCCGCGCTGGCAGCAGGCCGTCAGCGATGCCGACCTGCACTTCCCGCACGCGGCGGGTACGTTCTCGTGCGCGCTCGGCATCCCGGTCAGCCAGCAGGCAACGCCGCGCCTGTACATGCTGCTCCAGCGCAGCATGGTCGACGCCGGCCTGTCCACCTACGGCGCCAAGAACCAGTACAACCGGACACGGCCGTTCGTGCTGGCCAAAGAAGCCAGCTGCACGCCGGACGACGAGGCCGCGCTGCGGAAGGACGGCTCGTACCCTTCCGGCCACACCACCATCGGCTGGGCCTGGGCGCTGATCCTCACCGAACTGGCCCCCGACCGCGCCGACGCGCTGGTCGCACGTGGCCGTTCGTTCGGTGAGAGCCGCCTGGTCTGCAATGTCCATTGGCAGAGTGACATCCTCGAAGGCCGCTTCATGGGTGCCGCCACCGTCGCCCGCCTGCACGCCGATCCGACCTTCGAGGCGGACATGGCCGCGGCGAAAGCGGAGATCGCGTCCGCGCGCAGTCAGGGCCTCACGCCCGACCGTGACTGCACGGCAGAAGCGACGGCACTGCAGCGCAAGCTCGAGCGGGTGCTGTAGCCGGGATGGCCAACCAGCGCGCCCAGCCGCCACGCAATCCGCCCGGGATCCCACTCCAGATCCTGGTGGTGGAGGACAGCCCCGAGTACGCCCTGATCGTGCGGCAATGGCTCGAGGAGGGGGATTGGGCGCAGGTGACCGTGGCCGCGGACGCGTCGCAGGGACGCGCTGCGATTCCAACGCGAAACTGGGACCTGGTGATCACCGATGTCGAGATGCCCGGCGCCAGCGGCCTGGACCTGATCCAGGAGGTCAAGGCGGTACACCGTTGGACGTGCGTGCTGGTGATGACCGGCGTGATCAGCGCGGAGTACGCACGCACGGCACTGCAGAACGCCGCCGACGGCATGCTCTTCAAGCCATTCGGCAAGGAGGTCTTCCTCGAGGAGGCCCGCAAGCTGGCGCAGCTCACGCGCAGCCGTCGCCAGAGCGAGCGTTGCTCGGTGCTGGCGGTCGGGGCGCACCCGGACGATGTGGAGATCGGATGCGGTGGCACGCTGTCGATGCATGCGCAGCGACAGGACGAAGTGACCATCCTCACGCTCAGCCACGGTGCGCACGGCGGCGACGCCAGGATCCGTGCACGCGAGGCGCATGCCGCGGCCGAATTCCTGCGCGCCCGCTTGATCCTGGGCGACCTGCAGGACACCCAGGTTCCGGAGGGCGGTGCCAGCATCGAGCTGATCCAGCAGACCATCGCGCAGGTGCAGCCCACCCACGTCTACACCCATTCGCAGCACGACACACACCAGGACCACCGCAACACCCACCGCGCCACGATGGTCGCCGCACGCAGCGTCGGCAATGTGTACTGCTACCAGCCGCCCTCGGCCACGGTCGAGTTTCGCCCCGGCCTGTTCATGGACATCTCCGACCATCTGCAGCGAAAGCTCCAGGCCATCGACGCCTACTCCAGCCAGACGGCACTGCGCGCCTACCTCGCCCCCGACCTGATCGTTGCGACCGCGCGCTACTGGGGCCGGTTCGCGGGGTATGTACTGGCCGAACCGCTGGAAGTGATCCGCCAGAGCGGCTGACCGCGATGGGACAGGCCTTCAGCCCGCTTCGCCACCGGATCGGTTGGCACTGACGCCGGCATCGCGCACCAGCAACTCCAGCCGATCGGCCAGGGCAACCGAGCGTGCTTCGCGCTCGGCCGTGGGCGGCGCGCGCCACGAGGCGAACACGCGTGCGCACTGGTCCTGCAGGTCGCGGCTGGCAAGCAGCGCCAGGGTAGGCGTCAGGCGATGCAGGTGTCGCCGAACTTCGGTTTCGTCGTTGGTCGCGATGCAGTGCCTGAGCTGGTGCAGCACCTCCGGCGCCGAACGGGCGAACGCGTCCACCACCAGTGGCACCAGCGCTGCATCGCCGAGCAGCCGCGCGGCCGATGCCAGATCGAGGTCGCCCTCAGCGCCCACCCATCACCTCGCCGGGCGGCGGCAGGGTCACGATGATGACTTCGGCGTTTCGCACCGGCTTGGAAATCTCGGACTGGCGGAAGTGGAGCATCGCCTGGCGGGTTGCAGAAAATCCATCGCGAAGGCCGATGTCGAATCCCCGCAGGAACTGGCCGTGGCCAAACACCACCACGCGACCGGACTGTTGCCACAGCTGCGCATGGAACGCACGCAACCGCCCGACGAACTGCGCGAACGATTCCGCATCGGCTCCGTCGACGTAGTCGGGATCGGCACGCTGCCAGTACTCGGCGATCATCGGCTTGCGCTCGGCAAAGCTGGTGCGGTTGGCCCGCGCCGGTGCGAGATACGAAAACTCCTGGATCGGCCAGGTCTCCACCGCGCTCGACGGGTGCGCCTGGATCAGCGGCAGCGCCGTATCCAGCGTGCGCCGGAAGGGCGACACCACGATCAGGTCGGGCGGATCGGCGATCGCCCTGGCCAGCTCGCGCGCCTGATGCTCGCCGAGCGCGGTCAGGCGGATGTCGGAGTGGTTGTCCGTGATCTCGCCGGCATTGGCGGTGGTCTGCGCATGCCGGATCAGGCGAACACTCAGCGGCGGCACAGCGCTTGCCACTCGGACGGATCCAGGTACTTCTCCGTCCAGTACCGGACCATGAGTATTTCCTTGAAGTCCATCGGCCCCGCCGGCAGCGGCCTGCCCTGCAGATCGTCCATCAGCAGGCGCGGAATGTCGACGCCGGCGGCAACGGTCAACGGCAGGCTGCCGGGGAACCTCGGGTTGATCTCCAGCAGCTTGTAGTGGCCGTCGCTGCCCTGCTTGAACTGGACGTTGGCGACGTAGCGGATGCCGACGGTGCGGACGATGTTGGCGGCCGCTTCCATCAGCTCGGGCATGTGCACGGTGCGCGACGTGATCGCGATGCCCGAGTCGGTGCGGATGCGCTCGCGCGGGACGGCCGCAATCAGTTCGCCGTGCTGGCTCACGTAAACGTCGACGGAGAACTCCGGGCCCGGCAGCAGCTCCTGTATGAGATACGTCTGATCCAGCGGCAGCGCCGCCAGCTCGGTGGCACTGTTGATCATGGCGATGCCGCGCGAGCCGGAGCCGGTACGTGGCTTGGCGAAGCATGGGAAGCGGGTGATCGTTGGCAGCGTATCGGCGGTCAGTTCGACGCAATCGGGGACGAAGGGATTCCCGTGCAGATGCGACAGCAGCGCCCACTTGTCGCGACAGCGGTGCAGCACCGGCGCCGGCGAGAGCGGTACGCGTGTGCCGATCGCGGTGAACTCGGCCTGCGCCTCGGCGACGGGCGCAAGCTCAGCGTCGACGGTGGAAATCAGCACCTCGATCGCGTGCGTGCGGCACAGCTCGACGAGCGCGGGGACCAGAGCCGCATCGTCGCCCCGGGGAATCAGGAAGCGGCGTTCGGCGGGAACCAGATAGAGTCCTGGCGAGCTCGGGTCCATGTCCGCCAGAAAAATCTCATGCTCGGCCGCCAGCGATTTCCAGACGCTGACCGCGGAGGGCCCGCCCGCACCGGTGACCAACACGCGCATGATTTCGGATTCAGGATCGGAAGCGAAAAAACTATCCGCTCCGCCGTGATGGCGTCTTCACGTGCCGTCGCTTTCGCAAGGAGCAGCCGGCGCTTGTGGTAAAGACCTTCGATCATCGACGGGCGCGTGCCCACGGGCGGTGCGGAGGCTACGCGCATGCAGGAAGTCTGGCTCTGGTGTTGCGTGGCCGCCGTCTTCCTTGGCGCGGCCCCGCAACTGGCCGCGCTGATCCAGTTCCTCCTCGTTGGCGTGCACGGCGTGCGCAACCATTACCCGCGCTGCGCGCCCGTGACCCGGCGGGTGGCCGTGCTGATCCCCGCCTGGAACGAAGGGCTGGTGATCGACAACACCATCGAGCACATGATGTCGCTGGACTACCCGCGCGACGCGGTGCGGGTGTACGTGATCGACGACGCCAGCACCGACCAGACCCCGCAGGTGGCCCAGGCCGCGGCGCTGCGTCACCCCGGAAACGTCTTCCACCTGCGCCGCGAGAAAGGCGGGCAGGGCAAGGCGCACACCCTCAACTACGGGTTGGCGCACGTGCTGGACGACGACTGGATGGAGGCGGTGCTGATCACCGATGCCGATGTCGTCTTCTCGCGCGATGCCCTGACGAAGATGGTGCGCCACCTCGCCGACCCGCAGGTGGGCGCGGTCACTGCCTACATCAAGGAAGGCAGTTCGCCGGGCGGATTCGTCTCGCGCTCCATCGCCTTCGAGTACATCACCGCCCAAGCCGCCTCGCGCCGCGCGCAGAACGTCATGGGCGTGATGGCCTGTCTCGCCGGGGGCGCACAACTGCACACGCGCGAGAACCTCATCGCCATCGGCGGCGCCATCGACACCTCCACCCTGGCCGAGGACACCTACAGCACCTTCCTCACCGAACTGCGCGGACGGCGTGCCTTGTTCGATGCAAACGCGGTCGTCTGGGCGGAAGAACCCGATGCACTGGCCAGCCTGTGGAAGCAGCGCCTGCGCTGGGCGCGCGGCAACCTGCAGCTGACCTGGGCCTTCAGGAATGCATGGTTCCGTCCGTTCTCGCACCGGGGCATCGGCGGATGGGTGTTCGGATTCATCTGGTTCTCGACCCTGCTGACGCCAATCCTGATGCTGACGGCGATGGTCGCTGGCCTGTGCCTGTTGTTCTTTCATCACGGGTGGGCCTGGCGCGCATTCCACGTCCTGTGGCTGATCAACGCGATCGTCTACCTGTTCGTTCTGCTGTTCTCCTGCCTCATCGATGCGCAGACGGCAAAGCGTGCCTGGCTGGAGGGTGTGCTGTTTCCCGGCTTGCTGTCGGTCGGCCTCATGGCCTGGTCGATCTTCCCCGAGCGCCTGCAGCAGCTCGTGCAGTCATTCCCCGCGTTTGGCGAGCACTGGGACTGGCGTGCCGTCGTGGTCGTCGCGCTGTACGCCTGGGTGGGCGGCTGCATGGCCGCGGGCTGGGGGCTGTATCGGCTCGAGCGCGCGGGCGCGCCACCCTGGCTGGTGCGCCCGTTGCTGGCAGTGGTGGGCTATGGCCCGGTGTTGTGCGCGGTCTCGTTCGCTGCGTATGTGGCTGAGTGGCGTGGCGCCGAACGCAGCTGGGACAAGACGGTGAAGATCGGCAAGGTGAGGCAGCTGGAATGAGTGCATTGGACAAGACCACGGCTGCGTTTGCTGCCGCCCTGCAGGCCGACATCCGCCGCGAGCGGCGCCTGCTGTATGCGGAGATCGTCCTGCTGATCGTCCTGGTGGGCCTGGCCGTGTTGCGCTACTGGATCGGGCAATGAAAGCGGTCGCCGTCCTTTCACTGGTGTGTGCATTGGCTCCCGTGCTGCCGGCGCGGGCGGCGGAGTGCGAGCTGGACCGCGCGCAACAGTTGATGGCGCAGCAGCCGAAGCCAACGGCGCAGATCGACGCCATGCTTGAACAGTGCCGCGCCATCGGCTCGGCCGACTTCCGGATCGACCTGCTCACGGGCGTGCGTGCCCGCGACGACGGGCGGCTGGCCGATGCGGCGGCCGCGCTCACCCGGGCCCACGAGCGGGCGCCGGCCGAGATCTCGCCCATGCTCGAGCTGGCCGTCACGAACGAGTTCCAGCAGCGTCCCGCGCAGGCGCGCGCACTCTACCTGCAGGTGTTGGCAGCCGACCCATCCTCGCGGCCGGCCAGACTGGGCCTGGCCCGGGTCGCCCGCCAGCAGTACCGCCCGGACGAGGCCGAAACGATCTATCGCGGTTTGCTGGCTGACGATCCCGCCGACCTCGAAGCCCAGACCGGCATGGCGATGACGGCTCTACAGCAGCGGCGCTACGACGAGGCGCGCGAGCGCCTGCACCCCTTGCAGGCGGCCAACCCCGAGGACCCCGAGGTGCAGGCAGGCCTGGCCGAACTCGCACGTGGCTGGCGCTATCGCCTCGACCTGGCGGCCGGGCGCGAGGACCTGTCGCAAGGCCAGTCCAATCGCGCCTTCGCGCAACTGGAGGTCGCGCCCAATGCACGCGACGTATTCCGCGCGACATACATCAACAACGATCGCGAGCTGGTCAGCCTCGATCCTCTGGACCGGGCGGTGCTGCCGTTGAACAGTGGTCGCCTCGGCTGGGTGCGGCGCGTGCCCGGGCAGTACTTCTGGGAAGTCGCGTACGAGTACCGCCAACACGATGCCGTCGATGACGAACAGCGCGTGGAGCTCAACATCGGCCATCGGCTGGGCGGCAAGGTGCAGGGATTCGCGGGCTTCCGCCAGCAGTTCGGCGCCACCAATGCAGACGACAGGCTCTGGCACATGGGCATCAGCGTGCCGACGTCAGCCCGGACTTACGCAACGCTGGTGGGTTACTACGGCGATCCGAGGTTTGGTGGTGACACCACGGCCTACGTCGCCGACCTGACCTACGAGCGCGATCGCCTGCAACTGGTTGGCGGCATCGGCTACGGTGCCGATCCCGACAACTTCATCACCCATCTGCGCGGCGTGCTGCCGTTGCCGCACCGCCAGGCCATCACCTTCGCGATCGAACACCGCAGCCTGGGAGACGAAACCGAAGCGCTCCTGGGCTGGCGCCTGGAGTGGCAATAGCATGAACGCCCCCGCGCGTCCCGAATCGCGCTTCAGGCGCTGGTCCAGCCGCGTCGACCCGGCCGTGCTGATGCTGTTGATCGGTCCCTTGATGATCTGCTTCGCCTGGATCGTCACGCTCGGCCAGATCACCAAGGACCGCAACCGCGCGCTGGTCGAGGGTTACCGCGAGGCCAATGGCATGAGCCGCTCGTTCGCCGAGCAGACGCAACACCGGCTCGATGACTTCGACCAGATGGTGCGCGTGGTTCGCGCCGCCTACGTTGCCGCCGACAAGGAAACCGGCGCCCCGCACATCGACGTTCCGACGCTGCTGCACGACGCAGGCTATCCACGGCAGCAGCAGGTGCCGGTGGGCATCGTTGATACTTCCCTCAGGACTGTCGTGGGCGAGGTCCAGGGAGACTCTGGATGGCTCGCCAAGGTGTTGTCGTCGACAAGGACGCGATTGGATGGACCGGCCGTCTCCACGCCGATGCTCGCCCATGGTGAGCAACCGGACACGCTTGCCGTCAGTCGCCCGCTGCGCCATCCGGACGGCGCCTTCGCCGCCGCGGTTATCGCGACCGTTCGGCCGGACCAGATCCTGAGCAACCTGCGAAAGCTCAACGTCGGCCCGATGGTTCGCCAGTTCGGCACCGTCGACCTGGGCCGCGACGACATCGCCGCGATACTCGGGATGGACGGCCGGGTACGTGCCGTGCTGCTGGGCGGCGCGCCGCTTCCGGCGGAGCGGTGGCCGACGGGCCCGGTCATCTACCGCTTGAAGGACGGCAGCATCCAGCAGGTTTCGCAACCCGTAGTGGACGCCGTTCCACGCCTGTGGTCGGGCGGCTACCTGCGGGATTTCCAGCTCATCATCGTCGTTGGAATCTCGCGCAAGGAAGCTCTGCGTACGTTCCAGTGGCATCGCCAGATCTACCTGATGGGCAGTACTGCTTTCACGTTGGGCGTGGGCGTACTGACGATCCTGGCAGCGGTCCTCGCCCGTCGGCAAAAGCGAACCCTGCAACGGCTGGCCGACACCGAGCGCCAGGCCAACGAACTCAAGTCCAGCTTCCTTGCCAAGATCTCGCACGACCTGCGCACGCCGCTCAACGGGATCCTCGGCTTCTCCGAACTGGTCAAGACCACCGCCAGCGAGGCCGATCAGCGCCAGTACGGCGAGTACATCCATGACAGCTCCAGCCACCTGCTGGATCTGGTCAACATGATTCTCGACCTTGCCAAGCTGCGGAACGGCACGCTGCAGTTGCAGCTGAGCGAGGTCGACCTTAGGCAGGTCGCGATGAGCATCTCGAGGATGCATGCGCTGGTGGCGAAGGACAAAGGACTGGAGTACCGCCTTGAGATCGCCGACGACTTCCCGGCGCACGTCAGATGCGATCCCGTCCGTATCCGTGAAGTCATGGACAACCTGCTCCACAACGCCGTCAAGTTCACCCGCGTTGGCCACGTTGCGATGGAGCTGTCGCTGCAGGGCGAGCGGGTCACGGTCCGCGTGTCCGACACCGGCATCGGCATGACCGAAACAGTCAAGCAACACCTGTTCAGACCATTCAACGAAGGCCGTGACGCCGTCTCCCAGCCCATGGCCGGTGCCGGGCTCGGCCTGGCGTTCTCAAGGGAGCTGATCACGATGCATGGCGGCGCGATCGACGTCGAATCGCTGCAGGACGCAGGCATCGCCGTCACGTTCTGGATCCCCCTTCGCGGGCCCGCTGCGACTGGTCGGAGCGCTGCCGCGAACGTCGAAACCAACGAGGGCAACAGCCATGCCTCACGTACTGATAGTCGATGACGACCTGGTCAATCGGAAGCTCGCCCGCGCCATCCTCGAGCGAGAGGGCTGGGAGGCCGTGGAGTGCGACAACGGCACCTCCGCGCTGGAGTGTTTCCAGCGCCAGCCGTTCGACGCCGTGCTCCTCGACATCGGCCTGCCCGGCATGGACGGTCGCGAGGTCTGCCGCGCATTGCGAAAGCTGCAGCACGGCCGGTTACGGATCGTGGCGTACACCGCCTCGGTGTTGCCGGAGGAGACCGAGTCGCTCATCGACCATGGCTTCGACGAAGTACTGCAGAAGCCGGTGAGCATCGCTGCCGTGCAGGCTGCGTTCGCGGCGAGGTGAGCGCAACCGCTCGGTCAGGCGCGGCCGGGCAGGACTTATGGGACGGGTTCGGGGGGACCCTGCCGCTATAGTGACGGCCACCATCCCAGCAAGGGGAGTTGCCGTGATCAGGTCCAGCCTTCCGCTCGTCGCTCTGTTGGCAGCTGCCACTACCGCATCGGCCGGTGCGGTCCATGGAATACAGCCCCAGGACATCAACCGTAACGGCGATGCCTGCACCGACTTCTTCGACTACGCCAATGGCGCGTGGCGGCAACAGAACCCGATTCCGAACTACATGGACCGCTGGAGCCGTCGCTGGCAATCGGGCGAGGTCAACAAGGAACATGTGCGCGACATCCTCACCGAGCTGTCCGCGCGCACGGACTGGCCAAAGGGCAGCGCCGGCCAGCTCGCCGGTGACTTCTACGCCGCGTGCATGGACGAGTCACGCATCAACGCGCTCGGCAGCAAGCCGGTGCAGCCCTGGCTGGCCGAAGTCGCTGCGATCAAGGACAAGGCCGGTCTGCAAGGGATGATCGGCAAGCTGCACGACGCGGGCGTGTTCGTGCCGTTCGCGGTCTTCCCCAGCGAAGACCTGCACGACCCGTCGCAGACAATCGCCAACCTCTATGCCGGCGGGCTGGGCATGCCCGACCGCGATTACTACATCAAGACCGAGCCGCGCTTCGTCGAAGCAAGGGCGAAGTACCTCGTCCACGTGGCGAAGATGTTCGAACTGGCCGGCATCCCGGCCGCGCAGGCAAAGCAGCAGGCCGACACCGTCTTCGCCTTCGAGAAGCGCCTGGCCGAGGCCTCGTTCGACAACGTGCAACTGCGCGATCCGAAGTTGCAGGACAACCTGACCGCGTTCGCCGACTTGCCCAAGCTGGCCCCCGAGTTCGACTGGGGCAAGTACTTCGACGCAGCGGGCATGCCGCGTGATGCGGTGAACGTCACCCAGCCCAGGTTCCTGCAGCAGGTGGACAAGGAGCTGGCGACAACGCCGTTGCCGCAGTGGAAGACCTATCT
The DNA here is from genome assembly GCA_036524915.1 of Lysobacter sp. Classification (GTDB taxonomy): domain Bacteria; phylum Pseudomonadota; class Gammaproteobacteria; order Xanthomonadales; family Xanthomonadaceae; genus Lysobacter_J. Next base: position 14,908 of record DATDBI010000217.1, read on the forward strand.
GCAATGGCAGGTGCTCAACAGCGCGGCGGACACGCTGTCGGAACCCTTCGTCGAGGAGAACTTCGCCTTCAACGGCAAGTTCCTCACCGGCGCCACCGAGATCAAGCCGCGCTGGAAGCGCTGCGCCGAACTCACCGACACGCAGCTTGGCGAAGCGCTGGGCCAGAAGTACGTCGAGAAGTACTTCCCGCCGGAAGCCAAGGCGCGCATGCAGGAGATGGTGAAGAACATCCTGCTGGCGATGGACGACACCATCCGCGGCCTGGACTGGATGGACGCGGCGACCAAGGAGAAGGCGCTGGCCAAGCGCGCGACGTTCGTCCCCAAGCTCGGCTATCCCGACAAGTTCAAGGACTACAAGGGCGTCGTCGTGTCGCGGGAATCGGCATGGGACAACGTCGTGGCCGCATCGCGCTGGAACGTGGCCGACAATCGCAGCCAGGTCGGCAAGCCGACCGACCGCAGCCGCTGGGGCATGACGCCGCCAACGTCCAACGCGTACTACAACCCGCTGCAGAACGAAATCGTGTTCCCGGCCGGCATCCTGCAACCGCCTGCGTTCGACGTGGACGCCACCGATGCCGTCAACTACGGCGCGATCGGCGTGGTGATCGGGCACGAGATCAGCCATGGCTTCGATGACCAGGGCGCGCAGTTCGACGCGAAGGGCCGCCTGGCCAACTGGTGGACGCCCGGCGACAACAAGCAGTTCCAGGCCAAGGGCCAGTGCGTGGTCGACCAGTTCGAGGGTTACTTCATCGAACCGGGCACCCACCACAACGGCAAACTGGTGCTGGGCGAATCGATCGGCGATCTTGCCGGCGCCAAGCTTGCCTACCGCGGCTACCTGAAGTCACGCGGGGGCAAGGGCCCGGAGCCGACCCTCGACGGCTTCACGCCCGAGCAGCAGTTCTTCATCGCCTGGGGCCAGTGGCGTGGCGACGAAACGCGCATGGAAACCCAGCGCACGATGGTCCAGGGCGACCCACATCCGATCGCCAAATATCGCGTCAACGGACCGCTGTCGAACCTGCCGGAGTTCCGTGCCGCGTTCCAGTGCAAGGCGGATGCGCCGATGGTGCGGCCGCAGGCGGATCGCTGCGAGGTGTGGTGAAGCGCGGCATCCAGGACTGACCGGTCACAAAGGAGGCCCGCCCGTCGGCGGGCCTTCGCTTATGCGACCCCGGTCGCGCATTAAGCAAACCATGGCCCTTTCTTCGCGCTTCGTTTGCGAACGGTTTGGCAGCATGCCAGCTCACGTGACCGGAATCCTGGAGATGCCATGAACGAGCCATCCGCGCAGAACACACGCTCACAGGGCACGCTGAAGACGCTGGGCAGCATCGCGCTGGCTTTCGCCGCCGGTGCGCTGGCGATGTACCTGATGGACCCCAACACCGGCCGCCGCCGCCGCGCGCTGATTCGCGACCGCGGTACGTCGCTGGGCCACGACGCCGAGTACTACGTGCGCGGCAAGGCCAAGCGCGCTGTCCATCGCCTCAAGGGTGTCGCCGCGCGCGGACGCGCCAGCCTGTCCTCCGAGCCGCTCGACGACGACCGCCTGCACGATCGCATCCGTGCCCGGTTGGGCCGCTTTGTCGGCCATCCGCACGATGTCGAAGTGCATGTGCACGACGGCTGGGTGCAGCTCAAGGGTGCCGTGGCCGAGGAGGAGTTCGACGATCTGCTGCGCGAAGTCTCATCGATGCGCGGCGTGCGCAACCTGGAAAGCCTGCTGCGCACCATTTCTTCGCCTTCGCAGCCAGAGGGGCCGCGACTGGGGCCGCACTGATCGCACCGTGTCGGCCATAAGTCGGCCGGGCGGATCAGGTCAACGACATGCCGCCGTCGACGTTCAGTTCAATGCCGTTGACGAAGCTGCTGTCGTCGCTCGCGAGATAAAGCGCCGCCTTGGCAAGCTCCTCGGGCTCGCCCAGGCGGCCGGCAGGGATCATGTCCGCCATCATCTTCACGAACCCGGGACGGTCGGCCTCTGCCACGCCCAGCTTGGCGAGGATCGAGGTATCGACAGGACCGGGGCTGAGCACGTTCACGCGGATGCGGCGCTCGCGCAGTTCCAGCGCCCAGTTGCGTGCGAAGGCGGCGATCGCGGCCTTGGAGCCGGCATAGACGGCATGGCCTTCAAGCACTTTTGTCGCCGCGAGCGAACTGGTCAGGATGATGCTGCCGCCGTCGCGCATGACCGGGATGATCGACTGGACGCCGAAGAACACCCCGCGGGTGTTGACGTTGAACTGGGCGTCGAACTCCTCCGGCGTGACGCCGGCCGAGTGCGCGATCGTGATGACGCCGGCGTTGGCCATGTACACGTCGAGCGCACCGAAGCGATCGCGCACCATGGCTGCCAGCGCGGCGTGATGCTCGATGTCGGCGACATCGCCCTGGATGCCAACGGCGCCATGACCGATGCGGCGTACGGCATCGTCGAGCACCTCCTGGCGGCGTCCGGTCACGATGACCTGCGCGCCTTCGGCAGCGAACCGCTCCGCCGCGGCCAGACCGATCCCGCTGTTGCCGCCGGTGACCAGCGCGACCTTGTCCTGAAGCCTGTTCATTGCACACCTGCTGTTTGTGTTGGCAGGACCCTTTATATGGCGCAGTTTCGCGCAACACAGTCATCCGGCCGGCACTTCACTGGTTCCCTGAAGGACACAATGACGAGGCCGTTGAACAGGCTTGGCCTGTCACCGTCTTCCGCCGCCGGGATTCACGCCCTGTCGATTGCGACCGCGCTGGATCGACGTATCAAGCAGATGGCCCGCCAGGAGGTATCGCATGTCCCTCGCCAAACCGATCACGCCGCACCTGTGGTTCGACAAGCAGGCCAGGGAGGCGGCCGAGTTCTACTGTTCGGTGTTCCCGCAATCGAAGATCGACTACATCGCGCAGCTGCGCGACACGCCGTCGGGCGATTGCGACGTGGTGTCGTTCACCCTGCAGGGGCAGCCCTTCATGGCGGTCAGCGCCGGACCGCTGTTCAAGTTCAATCCGGCGGTCTCGTTCTTCGTCCATTTCGATCCGGCGCGTGACCCGCAGGCCAGGGTGAATCTCGACCGGCTGTGGGCGGCACTGGTCGAGGGTGGCCAGGCATTGATGCCGCTGGACACGTATCCCTTCAGCGAACACTACGGCTGGGTCCAGGACCGCTACGGCGTGTCATGGCAGTTGATGATGACCGACCCTGCGGGCGAACCAAGGCCGCCGATCGTGCCGTCGCTGATGTTCACAGGTGACGTGTACGGCAAAGCCGAAGAAGCTGGCGCGTTCTACCGTTCGGTGTTCGACGACTCCGAGGCCGGGCGCCTGGTCAAATACCCCGCCGGCATGGCGGCAGACCGCGAGGGGACGGTGATGTATTCCGACTTCCGCCTCGGCAAGGGCTGGTTCGTGGCGATGGACAGCGGGCATCCGCACGGCTTCGGGTTCAACGAAGCGATCTCTTTCATGGTCACCTGCCGCGACCAGGCGGAGATCGACCGCTACTGGGCGCAGCTGTCCAGTGTGCGGGAAGCCGAGCAATGCGGGTGGTGCAAGGACCGCTTCGGGTTGTCCTGGCAGGTCACGCCCCTGCGGATGGACGAGATCCTGGCCTCGGGCGACCAGGCCGCCATCAACCGCGCGACCCAGGCCCTGCTGCCGATGCACAAGCTCGACGCCGCCGCGATCGAGGCGGCGGTGAAATCGTGACGGGCAGTGTTTGACCCATGCTGGCCGTTCGCCGACAGCGCACATTCAACCGGATGTTGGTAGCGTGAACGTCCGCAACGCGCGGTCATCGCATCAAGGCACGCCATGAAACCGGTCACGACACGCGGTCTCCTGCTTCTGTGTGGCGTGCTGGCGTGCGCGCCGGCGCTGGCGCAGGAGCCGGGCGGGACTGCTTCGGCGGCCAGCGCGCTGGACCTGAGCGTGCCCGCGACGCCGATCGGCTTCGTCAACGCCGCCGACTACCGCAACACCCCGCCCGGCGCGACCGGTGACGAAGCTGCCTGGCGCCCCCGCGACCCGAGCGAAGTCGCCCCCAATGGCGATTGGCAGGTCCATGGCGTGATGGAGGTCGGCGTGGGCTGGTCCGAGCACGGCGGCAACAGCAATTACCAGGCTGCCACCATCAACATGGGCAAGACCTACACCACGGACGACGGCGACACCGGCCAGCTCGGCCTGAATATCAGCATCGGCCAGTTCGACGGTCCGGCCTATGGGCCAGGCTACGGGCCAGGCTACGGGCCAGGCTATGGACCGGGGTACTACGGCCCGGGCCCGGGACCGATGTCACGGCCAATGCCGGGCCCCATGTCGGGCCCGATGCCAGGGCCGTTCGGCGCGGGCCCCTTCCGCCGTTGAGAGCCGGGCCGGGCCGCCTGACCGCCGGCGCTTGCACTAACATGGTGCAATGTCCGCGCCTGCACCGACCGACTTCGACCGGCCCGACCTCGACGGCCTGACCACGCCGCTGGCGTGGAGCGACGACGAAGGCGCCATCGTCGGCTGCAATGCCGCCTTCTCCCGCTGGCTCGGGGTCAGCGCGCGCCGGCTGGTGGCGTGGCCGCTGGCCGGGCTGGATGGCGGCGACGGCCACCTTGCCCACGCCATGAGCCGCCTCGATGCCGCCGCCGACGCGCCGCTGCGCCTGCGCCGCAGCCGCCTGCGCTTCGCCGATGGCGACGAATGCTTCGCCGATGTCTGGCTCAGTCGTCGCGAAGACGGCGGCTGGTTGCTCGAGGCGCATCCGGTCGACGAGTTTCCGGGCGACGATCCGGCGCTGCTGTTGCCATCTGCCCTGTCGGCCTCGCTCAAGGGCCTGGCGCACGAACTGCGCAATCCGCTGGCCGGCCTCAAGGGCGCGGCGCAGTTGCTCGCACGGCGCATCGATGCCGAGACCGGCAACAGCAGTGGCGACGCCGGCGAACTGGTGGCGCTGGTCGGCAGCGAAGTCGAGCGCCTTACCGCGCTGGTCGACCAGCTGCTCACGCCGGCACCGCCGCGCCCGCACGCGCCGCTGAACATCCACGCCGTCCTCGAGCGCGTGTTGCGCCTGGCCGAGAGCGATGCCGGCTGGGCCGTACGCCTGGTGCGCGATTACGACCCCAGCCTGCCGGAGTTCGGTGGCGACGCCGATCGCCTCGTCCAGGCCGTCTGGAACCTCGTCCGCAATGCGATCGAGGCGGGCGCCGCCAACATCACCCTGCGCACGCGCGCCGAGCACGCGGTGCGGATCGGCGATGCCGTGCACGCGATCGCGATGCGACTGGAGATCGTCGACGACGGTCGCGGCGTGCCCGAGCAGCTGGCCGAACAGCTGTTCCTGCCGCTGGTGTCCGGTCGCGCCGAAGGCAGTGGCCTCGGTCTCGCGCTGGCGCAGCAGGTCGCGCGCGAACATCGCGGTTCGCTGGCGTACCGCTCGCGTCCGGGCCACACCGTGTTCACGCTGTTGTTGCCGCTGCAGCTCGAGGAAGAGGAAGGCACGTGAAGAGGATCTGGGTGGTCGACGACGATCGCGGCGTGCGCTTCGTGCTTGCCACGGCCCTGCGCGAAGGCGGCTACACCGTCGATGGTTTCGAGAACACCGGTGACGCCCTGGCAGCGCTGGCCGAGCGCGGCGCCCCCGACCTGCTCTTCACCGACGTGCGCATGCCAGGCGACGATGGCCTGGTGCTGCTCGAGCGCCTGAAAGCGCAGGTGCCGCAGTTGCCGGTGATCGTGATGAGCGCCTACACCGATGTCGCCAGCACCGCCGGCGCGTTCCGCGGCGGCGCCCACGAATTCCTGTCCAAGCCGTTCGACCTCGACGAGGCCGTGGCATTGGCCGCACGCACGCTCGCGGCGGTTGGCGAGAGTGCGGTGCCGGCACAGGCCGAGTTGCCCAAGGACGATGCCCTGATCGGCGACACCCCGGCGATGCGCACGTTGTTCCGCGCGATCGGCCGCCTCGCGCAGGCGCCGCTGTCGGTGCTGATCACCGGCGAAACCGGCACCGGCAAGGAACTGGTCGCACGTGCGCTGCATCGCGAATCGCCGCGGGCGGACCATCCGTTCGTCGCGCTCAACACCGCCGCGATCCCGTCGGAACTGCTGGAAAGCGAACTGTTCGGCCACGAAGCCGGCGCCTTTACCGGCGCGCAACGCCGCCACACCGGCCGCTTCGAACAGGCCCATCGCGGCACCCTGTTCCTCGACGAGATCGGCGACATGCCGCTGCCGCTGCAGACGCGACTGTTGCGCGTGCTGGCCGAAGGCGAGTTCTTCCGCGTCGGTGGGCGCGAGCTCATTCGCGTGGACGTGCGCGTGATCGCCGCCACCCACCAGGACCTCGAAGGGCTGGTGACCGACGGTCGTTTCCGTGCCGACCTGCTGCATCGCCTCGATGTGGTGCGCCTGCACCTGCCGCCGCTGCGCGAGCGCCGCGACGACATCCCGCGCCTGGCCGAGCGCTTCCTCGCTTCGGCCGCCGCGCGTTTCGACGCGCCGGCCAAGCGGCTCGCCAAGCCTGCGCTGGAACGCATGCTCGGCTACGACTGGCCCGGCAACGTGCGCCAGCTCGAAAACCTGTGCTGGCGCCTTGCCGCGCTGGCACCGGGTGAAACCATCGCGCGCGCCGACCTCGACGAAGCGCTTGCCGCCACGCCAGGCAAGGACAGCGCAAGCGGGGGCAACGATGATTGGGAGACGCAGCTCGCGGCATGGGCCCGCGCGCAGCTTGCCCTGGGCAGCGACGACATCCACGCACAGGCACGCGAGCGTTTCGAGCGCGCCCTGTTCGAGGCGGCACTGGAGCACACCGGTGGTCGACGTACCGAGGCGGCAGCGCGGCTTGGCCTGGGTCGCAACACGCTGACGCGAAAGCTTGGCCCCGGACGGCGTCGATCCTGACCTGCCGCTGCAACGCGGCACCGGTGATAGCGGCGGTTGATGCTGCGAAGCTTCCCGGGCGTCATTCACCTTCATTTCACCGCTGGATGACCGCCACGCGACTAGGCTGCGCCATCCGGCATTGCGAATCGCGAACCGGCCGCGTCCATCCCTCGTGGACCGGGCCAGTTCAATCAAGGAGAGTTCGATGAATACCGCGCTGAAGTCCGCCCTCAAAACTGCCGCGCTCGCCGCCGCCGCCGTGGTGGCCGTGGCTGGCTGCAGTTCCACGCCGACGACGAAGGCGCCCACCACGCCAGCCGCGGTCTCGACCGCCAAGGCGGCCACCGTCAATCTCGCCGCGGCATCGGCCAGCCTGGTCAGCGGCAAGCTCAGCGTGGTGCCGATGGGCGACGGCGTGCACATCACCGGTGAGATTGGCGGATTCGCGCCCAACAGCACCCATGCCATCCACATCCACGAGAAGGGCGACTGCAGCGCGGCCGATGCCAGCAGCGCCGGTGGCCACTTCAATCCGTCGGCGTCGCCGCACGGCAAGGTCGACAGCGACGCGCACCACGGCGGCGACATGAACAACATCGTCGCCGACGTCGAGGGCGTTGCGCGGATTGACGTGCATGCCAGCGGCGTCACACTCGGCGGTGGCGCGGCCAATGACGTCGCCGGCAAGGCCGTGATCGTCCATGCCAGCGCCGACGACTACAAGACCCAGCCCACGGGCAACGCGGGCGGTCGCATCGCCTGCGGCGTCATCACCGTCACCCAGTAAACCTCACGTGACCGGGCAAACGATGCTGGCACCGTTGCGGGTACGCGTGGCCGGCGCCGACGACCGCGACCTGCTCGCGCAGTGGGCGCAGGCCATGGCGCTGGAAACCGAACACAAGCATCTCGACCCGGTCACGGTGCTGGCCGGCATCGAGGCGGCGATCGCCGACGAAGCGAAGGCGCGTTACTTCGTCGCCGTGCGCGAAGCCACGGTGGCCGGCCGCGAAACGATTTCCAGCGCGGCCGGCACGCTGATGCTCACGCGCGAGTGGAGCGACTGGCGCAACGGCGACTGGTGGTGGATCCAGAGCGTGTATGTCCCACCGGCACACCGCAGGCAGGGCGTGTTCGCCGCGCTGTACCGGCATGTCGAGCAGCTTGCACGCGATACGCCGGGCGTGATCGGTCTTCGCCTGTACGTCGAGCGCGACAACGCCCAGGCGCATCGTACTTACCAGGCGCTCGGCATGGTCGACGCCGGTTACGCCATCTACGAGAGCGAGTTCGCCAAAACGTAGCCCTTGGCCCGGCACCCGGGGCGGGGCAGCCTCAATCCAGCGCTTCGCGCGCCTGCTCATCCGCGCAGTGCACGAAGTTCACCGGCACGCCATGCGCGCCCAGCACGGCCGCGATCTGGCGCTGGCGCGCCTGGAAATGCTGGTGCAGCCGCTCGAGCTTGTCGCGGCATTCGGGTGTCTCGCACGGGGCGTGGGTCGCATAGCGCGCCTTCCAAGCCCGCGGTTCAAACAGCGCGATGCGCGCCTCGCCGTTGGCGAAATGCACCAGCGGCTCGGGCGGGGCATCGAGCCAGTGCTCGCCCTCGGGTTGCAGCAGCGCGGTTTCCAGCAGCGGCCAGAGCGGTCCCAGGCCGGCGTGGTCGTACTGCATCGCCATCATCGCGGCGAGGTCATGCACGGTGAGGTAGCGCGCATGCTCGACTTCAAGGCCAAAAGCCTCCTGCGCCGCAAGCGCGGTCGCTGCGCCGGCCATGCCGCGTTCCAGCAGCTCGCGCTCGAACGCATCGCCCACGTGGGTCGCGATGGTGGCATCGCCACCCAGGACGAATGGCACCAGCCGCAGCGGCCCGCCGATGAAGTCCGGCGATGGCGTCAGGGCGCCCGGAAGCTGGGCGTCGTGTGCACCGAAGGCAATGATCCGGCCGCCCCCGCCGGGCGCGGAGCGCGGTGCGCGGGCCGCCAGCTGGTCGAGTTCGCGATGCAGCGGCCAGCCCGGACGCAGCAGCTCCACCGGATCGTAATGGGCGCCAACGGTGACCAGCTCCAGCGCGGCCGCCTCGGGGGCGAAGCCGGCCAGGTCGTGTGCGATCAGCCCGCCCAGCGCCCCGACCTCGGCCTGCGCCAGGGCCTGGCGCGATACCGGTGCGTCGCCGCGCAGCTCCAGCGCCAGGGCGCCGAGCACGTGCAGGGTGGTGGCAGGGGGCGTGGAGGCGGGGTTGGCAAGACTCATGGATACGGTGGCGTTTGGTCGCACGCGAAGGCGGCGCTACACTGCCGACATTATGCCCGCGCCGCCGTTAACGGCCGGGTGTTGATCCCCCTTCTGCCTTTCTGCGTGAGGTGTAACGATGCGTCCTGCCCGTCCCGTTGCCGTGCTCGGTGGCGTTCGAATACCGTTCTGCCGCCAGAACACGGCCTACGCGGACGTCGGCAACCTAGGCATGTCGGTCCGGACCCTGGGCGCCCTGGTCGAGAAGTACGGCCTGCATGGCCAGCAGCTGGGCGAAGTGGCAATGGGCGCGGTGATCAAGCACTCCAGCGACTGGAACCTCGGTCGCGAGGCCGCGCTGTCCTCCGGCCTGTCACCGCTGACCCCGGGCATCACCCTGCAGCGCGCCTGCGGCACCTCGCTTGATTCGATCGTGCACATCGGCAACAAGATCGCCGCTGGCCAGATCGAGGTTGGCATCGGTGGCGGCTCGGACACCACCTCCGACGTGCCCATCGTCTACGGCCAGAAGCTGCGCCGTCGCCTGCTCGAAGCCGCCCGCGCCAAGACGCCGCGTGACAAGCTCGCCGCGTTCAAGGGGTTTCATTTCCGCGAACTCAAGCCCGAGTTCCCGGGCGTGGCCGAGCCGCGCACCGGCAAGTCGATGGGCGACCACTGCGAGGACATGGCCAAGCAGTGGAACATCTCGCGCGACTCGCAGGACGAGTGGGCGCTGTCTTCACACCAGAAGCTGGCCGCCGCCTACGAGCGCGGATTCTTCGATGACCTGGTGGTGAGTTTCCGTGGCGTCTCGCGCGACAACATCCTGCGTCCGGACAGCACCCTCGAAAAGCTGGCGTCGCTCAAGCCGGCCTTTGACAAGACCTCCGGCCGAGGCACGCTCACCGCTGCCAACTCCACGCCGCTCACCGACGGTGCATCGGCCTGCCTGCTCGCCTCGGACGAATGGGCGCGTTCGCATGGCCACGAAGTGCTGTGCTACCTGCGCGATGCGCACGTGGCCGCGGTCGACTTCGTCCATGGCGAAGGCCTGCTGATGGCGCCGACCGTGGCCGTGCCGGAGATGCTCAAGCGCAACGGCCTGACCCTGCAGGACTTCGACTTCTACGAGATCCACGAAGCCTTCGCCGCGCAGGTGCTGTGCACACTGCGCGCGTGGGAAAGCGAGGACTACTGCAGGAGCCGACTCGGCCTGGACGCGCCGATGGGCCGCATCGACGTGGCCAAGATCAATCCGAACGGTTCCTCGCTCGCCGCTGGCCATCCGTTCGCCGCCACCGGCGCACGCATCGTTGCCACGGCCGCGAAAGAGCTCAAGCAGCGCGGCGGCGGCCGTTGCCTGGTGTCGATCTGCACCGCAGGCGGCATGGGCGTCGTGGCGATCCTGGAGCGCTGACCGCAACTCGCGTCAGCGCAGCGCACCCGGCAACCGCGCGGCTGCCTCATCCGCGCAGGCGCGGAACCCCGTGCTCGTTGCGTTCCTCGACCACGGCCTGGTCGAAGATCTTCTGGCGCAGGTCGCGCCCCGGCAGTTCCTGCGTGGCCGCACCGCGCGCGGCATTGAGCGCGTTGGCGTAGCACAGCCGCGCAAGCTTCTCGTCACCGGCCTGGGTGAAGCCGTGGCCGAGTTCTTCCCACGCCTCGCTGTTCGCGCCCTGGGCAAGGGCGCGATGCAGATACGCCTCCGCCTGCGGCCATTGGCCCTGTGCGCGTGCGATTCGCGCCAGCGTCAATAGCAACGCCGGACTGGCAGGGTGCGCCTGCAACCAGCGCTCGGCGTTGCCGCGGCGGGCGTCGAGCCGGCCGATCGGCAGCGCGCCATACAGTGCGGCCAGCGATTCATCCCAGCGCGAATCGAGCGCCTGTTCGATGCTCTTCGCGGCGGCTTCGTCCCAGCGCAGTGCGGCGGCGCGCTCGGCATACGCCGCGACCGCGGCTGGATCGCTGCGCAGCGGCTTGGGCAGTGCTTCCCAGCGATCGGCCAGGACGTTGGCGTCGCCGGCTTCGCGCAGTGAAGTGGCGCCCCATTGCGCTTCCATCCCGGTCAGGCGGTCAGCTGGCCAGACCTGCTGTTGGCGCAAGGCACCCAGCAATCCATACGCTTCACCGCTGCGACCCAGTGCAATCAGCGCCTGAGCGCGCAATGCCAGGCCGCGCGGCGGCAGCGGTGCCGCGGCGGCGTTGTCGAGTGCGGCGATGGCATCGGCCGGGCGGCCGCGCTCCAGTGCGAGATCCGCGCCGGCAAGGGCGCGGCCAGTGGCATGGCCGGCCTCCAGCGCAGCCAGATGACGGTGCGCGGCAGAATCGTCTCCGCGTGCGGCCGCGGCGCGTGCCGCGCCGGCAAGTGCCAGCGCGCGAACGTCGTCCCGCGCCGACGCCTGCTCGAGCAGCTTCTCGGCGCGGCTCCAGTGGCCCTGGTCGAGTGCCGACAGGCCGTCGATCAGCTGCGCGCGCGCCTGCCGCTTGCGATGCCGGCGCATCGCCGCGAACGGCAGGCTCAGCAGTTTCCACAGCAGCCACAGTCCGGCGGCCACCAGCAACAACAGCGCCGCGCCCTTGGGCACGTTGGTGGTGTAGTCGCTGCCGCCGTAGCGCACCAGCACGTAGCCCGGGTCCTGCAGCAGCACCTGTGCAACCAGCGCACCGGCCAGCGCGAGCACGATCCAGAACAGCAGGTTGCGGAAGATGTTCATGGGCGCCGGCTCCTTTGCGTCCGTCAATCCGCCGCGCGTAGCTGGCGCAGCTGCTGCAGTGTGCTGCCGAGGGTCGGAAGCGTCAGTGAAAGCGGTCGCTGGGCAAGTTCGCGCATGTGCGCACGCTGCTGCTGCAGCGACGGCGACTGCGGCCACAGTCGCGTCAGCCAGCCATCCGCGCGCTGCAATGCGGCACCAAAGCCGGCCTGGTCGCGGCGTTCGGCCGCGGCGCGGGCGAGTGAGATTTCCAGCTGCAGGCCGGCCATCGCGGCAACGCGATCGGATGGCTGCACCGCGACCGTGCGATCGCTCGGCCGCACGTCGATGAGCGTGGCAAATGCGCGACGCCACCACGGTGCGAGCGGCTCGTCGCGCGCCATGGTTTCGTTCGGCGTGACCATCGCCGTCTGCGCCAGCGCATCGAGTTCGGCCATGGCCTGCACGCGCGGTTCGATGCCAAGCGCTTCAAGGCCTGCGCGTTCCTGCTGCAACGTCTGGCGCAGGCTCAGGTAGGCCGGGTCGTCGACACCATCGAGCACATGGCCGGCGAGCGCATAGGCACGGCGCGCACCGTCGAGATCACCGGCGATCAACAGGCGTTGCTGGCCCAGGCTGAGCAGCAGTTCGGTTTCGTCCAGGCGCAGTGCCTGCGCGCCGTGGCGATCGGGATCGGCCAGCTTCGACACCGAATCCTCAAGCAGTGCGGCGCGCTGGCCGATGCCGAGCAGTTCGTCGCGCAGAACGCGATTGGTCGCGTCGGCCTGTTGCAGGCGTTGAACCTGCGCGCGCTGGTCACGGCGGATCGAATCGATACGGACATCGAGTGCATCAAGGCGCTGTCCGGCATCGCTGGCCTGCGCGCGATCGTGTTCGAGCTTGGCCTGCCATTGCATCCAGCCGTACGCGCCGGCACCGGCAACGGCCAGCAATACCACCAGCCACAGCCAGCCACGCGAGCGGCGTGGAGCGGTCGTGGAAGCGGCGGGTGCGGGGGTGGTTTCGGGCGTGGAGGACACGGCAACAGTCAGGGCGGGATGGACGTGCGCAATGCTACCGGATGCGGTGTGCACCACGGTCGGTCGTTCAGGCGGGGCGCTCCTGCAGGTCCTGCGCCGCGGCCACCAGGTCTTGTGGGCGCGCGCTGCGCGCTACTTCAACCCCGTTGAAACCACACTCCCGGGCCAGGTCCGCCAGGCGCTCGCTGGCAGCCACCACGCTTGCCTGCATCAGCCGCCCACGGGCGGGGGCGGGCAACGCGTTGAGAATCGTCTCAAACGCTTCGCCGCTCGAAAGGGCAATTACCGCCGGAGTCGTCAGTGCGAGCAGTTGCTTGATCGAGTGGGACGACGGCACCACCGCGACACGCTCATAGACGTCGGCCCGCAACACGTTCGCGCCGCGCGCCTGCAATGCCGGCACCAGCACACCGCGTCCGCCCGGTGCGCTGATGAAACCCAGCGTGATCCCGGCCAGGTCCTGCAGGCCCGCCAACGCGAGCAGTCCTTCGCTGTCCATTCGCGACGGCGACTCGACACCGGCCACTCCGGCACGACGCAGCGCAGCGGCGGTGCCGGCACCCACCGCAAACCACCGTTGCCCCGGCAGTGTTGCCAATGGATGCAGCGACCGGGCGGCCTTCACCGCCGTCGGACTGGTCACCACGACCCGCGGGGCCTGCATGGCCAGGCCCAGCGCTTCGCGGCTGGCCTCGTCATCGCGCAGCCGCAGCTGCCATGGTGACAACGCGATCACCCCGGCGCCCGCACGGGCAGCCGCACGGCGCAACGGGGCGTGCTCGCCGCGCGGACGCAGCGAGATCACGTACCATCCGGGCGGCGCAGGGGCGGACATGCCATCAGCATAGCCGCCTCGCCGCATCCCCCACGGCTCGCACGCACTCCGGATGACCAACGACTCCCGCTCCCCCGACGCTCCCTGCGTCCCCGAAATCGACTACGACCACGCTCCCGCACTGGAGCGCCTGCACCACCACTACCAGTCGATGCCGCCGGTCGCGGCCATGGATGTGCGCATCGCTTCCTACGACGGGCAGTGCCTGCAGCTGCATGCGCCGCTGTCGCGTCACGTCAACGACAAGGACTGCGCCTTCGGCGGCAGCCTCGCCTCGCTGATGACGCTTGCCTCCTGGGGCGTGGTGTCGCTGCACATCGAAGCCGCCGGCCTGGACGCGGACGTGTTCGTGGCCGACAGTCAGATCCGCTACCTCGCGCCGCTGTTTGCCGACCTCGACGTGCAGGCCGAGCTGGCGCCCGATTCCAACTGGCCAGGCTTCATTGCCACCCTGCGCGAGCGTGGCCGCGCCCGCACCGGCCTGGTCGCGCGGGCGATGCTGCCCGGCGGCGGCGTCGCCACCGAGTTCACCGCCCGCTATGTCGCGATCCTGAAGCAAGCCCCGTAGGCGTGGCACGGGTCGCGGCGCAGGGCGGCGATTTGCCCTTAGGATGTCGTCGAACTCCGGGGGATCCGTCTCGATGCGCCGTCTGACCCAACTGATGAGCCTGGCCCTGCTGCTGGGCCTGCTGGCGGTGGCCGGCAATGCCGCGGCCAGCCGCAAGACCGACTCGCTCGACCGCAACCAGTACGCCTGGGCCGGCGCGATCCGCTGGGGCGACTTCGATGCCGCACTCACCCTGGTCGACCCGGTTTACCTGGCCGAGCATCCGGTCAGCGACCTGGAGCTGGCGCGCTACGAGCAGGTCCAGATCACCGCCTACCGCGACCGCGGCAGCAGCGTCGACTGGAAGGCCGGGGCCGCCGTGCGTGAAATCGAGATCGGCGTGGTCAACCGCCACACCCAGGCCGAGCGCACCGTGCGCTTCCGCGAGCAGTGGCGCTGGGACGAGGAAGCCAAGACCTGGTGGACGACCGGCGGCCTGCCGGATCTGTGGTCCGGCGAGTAACACATCCTCAGCCTCGCCCGCAGCCCGCGCGCCCGCAGGCCCTGTCCGACGGGGCGGGCAAGGGCACGGGAAAACGGGTTTTGCGCAGCCGGCGGCCGTGGGAGACAATCCCGGCCCCGTTTCTGCTGCAGTGATCCCGTGACCTTCCAAGAATTGCTGGCCTTCGCCGAGCGCCACTCCTACCTCTCGCTGGCGCTGGTCGGCCTGACGATCGC
>DATDBI010000218.1:0-3205 GCA_036524915.1 Lysobacter sp.
GCCTTCGGGCATTTCCTCGCCGGCGACCCAGCCGGTCAGCACCGAACGCGGCGCGATCTCGGCATTGAGCGGCAGCGCCGGGAAGCTGCCCAGGGCACGGCGGATCTCGCTGACCACGTTCTCGCCGCTCTTGCGGCTGGAGGTGTCCACGGCGACCACGCCATGGCCCAGGTCGATCAGCGCATCGGTGCGGCTGGGCTTGATGAAGGCGCGCGGCAGCAGGTCGGTGATCAGTTCGTCCTTGATGCGCTTGCGGGTACGGCCGCCGGGCTTGCGGCCTTCCTTGCGCTCGATCTCGACCAGCTTCTTGGCCAGCATGTCGTTGACGACCGAGCCGGGCAGGATCTTGTCCTCGCCGCCCACGGCCAGCCAGGTCGCGTCGCTGCGCGTGTGCGAGAGCTCATCGGAGTCGCGGCCGAACGGCGAGATGAAGCCGCGGCTGGACAGTTCGAGCGGGCCGACCGACTTGAGCAGGCATTCGCCAAGTCCGGCGTTGAGATCATCGAGCTTGGTGGTGGTGGGAAAGCGGAACAGCGTCAGGTTGCGAAAGAACATCGAGAATCCTGGTGAAAAGGTGTGTAGCCGTCATGCCCGCCACGCGGGAACAACGGTGAGTGTCGAGCATGCATCAGGCAGGTGTGCATCACACAGGCGTGTCGTCGCCGGCGTGCGGCTCCCCCGCCAGCCACGCGTGCGCATCGGGCGGCGGCGAGTCACCCTGGCGCCCGAGGGCAAGGAAGTCGAACAGGCCCGGATCCGACAGCTGCGCGGGGCGGACGTCACCCAGCGCGCGCGCGATTGCTTCGGTCCGGCCCGGGCTCTCGCGTTCCCACGCGTCCATCATCTTCCTGACCTGCTTGCGCTGGAGGTTTTCCTGCGAGCCGCACAGGTTGCAGGGAATGATGGGGAACTGCCGGGCCTGCGCGTATGCGGCGATGTCGTCCTCGCGCACGTAGGCAAGCGGCCGGATCACCACGTGTCTGCCGTCGTCGGACAACAGCTTGGGCGGCATGCTGGCAAGCTTGGCGTGGAAGAACAGGTTCAGGAAGAACGTCGACACCAGGTCGTCGCGGTGATGGCCGAGCGCGATCTTGGTGAACCCATGCTCGGCAGCGTGCGCGTAGAGCGCGCCACGACGAAGGCGCGAACACAGCGAGCACATGGTCTTGCCTTCCGGCACCACGCGGGTGACCACCGAGTAGGTGTCCTGCTCGAGGATCCGGTAGCTGACGCCGATCGACTCCAGGTACGCCGGCAGCACGTGCGCGGGGAAGTCGGGCTGCTTCTGGTCGAGGTTGACCGCGACCAGCTCGAACGTCACCGGCGCTCTGGCCTGCAGCTGCAGCAGCAGGTCGAGCATCGTGTAGCTGTCCTTGCCGCCGGACAGGCACACCATGACCTTGTCGCCGTCCTCGATCATGCCGAAGTCGGCGATCGCGCGGCCAACCTGGTGCCGCAGGCGCTTGGCGAGCTTGTTGTTCTCGTGCCCGCGGCGCTGCGCGGCGCGCACGTGGGGTTGCGGCTCGTGCAGCGCAATGGCGGGAAGGGGCAGGACGGTGCTCATCGAACGGCCATTCTACCGGGCGCGCATCTGCCGGGCGCGGCAGCGGCGGTGACGCCTGCAACGTGGCCGCGTTAAGCTTCGCGGATGATCGAAAGCGACGATCCCGCCGTCATCGCACGCCAGCTCGCCGAGCTGCGCCTGGAGCATCGCGACCTCGACGTGGCGATCGAACGCCTGGTGCGCGAGCCCGATGCCGACGAGTTGACCGTCAAGCGCCTGAAAAAGCGCAAGTTGTGGCTGAAGGACTGCATCTCGCGGCTGGAAAGCGCGCTGATTCCCGACGAACCGGCCTGAGGCGCGCACTGCGGTGACGTGGCCCCGGGGGCGCCTTGCTTCCCAGGGCCACGCTGCGACTACGGCGACGGGGTGTCCGCGGGCACGGGCGCGGCCTTGGCCGTTTCCGGGCTGATCTTCTCGATGGTGTGGCGCAGCTCACGGCCGAGGATCACCTTGGCGTCCTTGGCCCACGCGTCCAGGCGCGCATCGAAGGCCAGCTTGCCGTTCTCGTCCGGCCACACCAGCTTCATCTCGCGCAGCTTCTGGATGAAGCCGCGGAACAGCGTCTTGTCGAAGAACTCCGGCGCGGCCGGGGCGTACAGCAGCGACAGGCGCTGCGCCGCCAGCTGGCACATGCTTTCGAGTTCCGACGCGGTCAGCGTGCCAGCGCCGTTCTTCACCAGCACCGATATGGCGATGTAGTAGCGCTCGAACGCCTGCTGCAGCGAATGGCCGATCGCGCGCAGGCGGAACACCTCGTCGGTCTGGCCGGCATTGCGGGCGAGGATGCCGCCTTCTTCTTCATTGATGCGCTCGAGCAGGCCCTCGCGGATGAACACCTCGATGGTGTCGAGCAGGCGCTGCGCGAACTGCTCCTCGCTCCACGGCAGGAACAGCTCGGCCTGCAGGAACGGATAGACGTTGCGACCCAGGCGCAGCACGCCGGCCTGGCTCATGCGGCGGTTGTTCTGGAAGCAGCAGGCGATCCACGACGCGGCGGTGAACAGATGCAGCACGTTGTTGCGGAAGTAGCTCAGCAACACCGCGTTGTCGCCGCTGACGCCAAGCACGTCGCCGAGCGGATGCGCGGTGCGGCTGAGGACGTTGATCTCTTCGCCGTGGGCGACGATTTCCTGCGGCGAATGCGGGGTGACGGTGACGCGATCGGAATACGGCAGCGTGGCCAGCAGCGTCTTGCTCAACGCGATCTGCGCCAGCAGGTCGGCTTCGCCCATCGCATGCTTGGGCGTGGACAGCAGCGCCAGCGCGAGCAGGTTGATCGGATTGACGTCGGCGGCGCGGTTGACGTTGACCTGGATGTGCTCGGCCAGTGCATCGACGGCGCCCGACAACCAGGCCGGCTTCTCGTCTTCGCCCATCGGCGTGCCGTCCCACTCCGGCGCGTGCTCGGCGATCACGTCGTTGAGGCGGATGGGCTCGCCGAAATTCACCACGACCTGGCCGTAGTTGCTGCGCAGCACCTTGGGGATGCCCCACAGCAGGGCCCAGATCGATTCCTTTTCCTTCGGCTTGCCGGTCAGTTCGTCGAGGTAGCTGTTGCCTTCCATCAGCTTCTCGTAGCCGATGTAGACCGGCTGGAACAGCACCGGTCGCGTGGGCTGGCGCAGGAACGCGCGCAGCGTC
>DATDBI010000219.1:0-2484 GCA_036524915.1 Lysobacter sp.
TCGAAGGGCGTGAAGAAGCCCGACGACGCCAAGAAGATCATCGCGTTGCCTGGCAAGTAACGAGTTGAGGGCCGACTCGATTCGGCAACGCGAAATCATCCAATTGCACTTGGTCCAATAGGCGCAATTTGGTATATGCTAGGAGGTTCCCGTGGCTCGAAACAGCCGCGGGAATCGTAACTGACGGCCCGAGGCGCCCTGGCGTCCGGAAATACCTCGCGAGCTACGGCGCATGACGCAAGACCTCGAAATCCACGCAAAAAAAGATGACGACGTAGAAGGTCTGAACTGGGCGCGTATCGCCGGTGTGACCATCGCGATCGCATTCCATGTCGCGGCCCTGCTCCTTTTGCTGGCTCCAATGGCCCCTCCGGCCACGGCGCAGCAAGAGGAAGACGTCACGTTCGTCAACCTCATCAAGCCGCCGCCGCCGCCCCCGCCGCCGCCGCCGCCGCCGCCGGAGCCCCCCAAGGAGCTCAAGCCGCCGCCGAAGCTGACGCCGCCGCAGCCGACTCCGTTGCCGCCTCCGCCGGATGAACCGCCGGTGCTGGTCGACGACCCGAGCCCGGTTGACGTGGCCGCGCCGCCGCCGAGCCCGCCGTCGCCGCCCGCGCCGGCTACCACCATCGGCTCCAGCGTCGACCCGTCCTCGAAGCGGCTCAACCCGCCCAAGTACCCGCCGACCGAAGCCCGCCAGGGTGTGGGTGGTACGGTTGTGCTGATCATCACCATTGACGGCCAGGGCAATGTCCTGGACGTCGCGGTCGAGAAGTCGAGCCGTAACCGCAACCTCGACCGCGCTGCAATGGACGCCGCCCGGAAGTGGAAGTTCAATCCCGAGATGCAGAATGGCGCTGGCGTAACCAGCCGCGTCCGCGTCCCGGTAGATTTCGTCCCGCCGACCTGATCGGGGTCACGGGACACGTTGTAGGCAATCCGTAATACCTCTTTCCTTTCCACGACATTCAAAGGTAAGCGTCATGCTGCAGGAAACCACAACCGCTGCGACCGCCGGAGGCTCCAACGCCGAGGCACTTCAGCAGATGAGCTTCGCCCATCTGTTGCAGAACTTCGACCTGGTCGGCTGGGTCGTGTTCCTCACCCTCGCCATCATGTCGATCCTCTCGATCTACTGGATCGTGGTGAACTTCGTGAAGAACGTGCGCCTGCGCGCTAGTTCTGACCGCGTTGTCAGCACGTTCTGGGAGACCCCGAACGCACAGGACGCCATCCGCTTCATGGAAGAGCAGGGTCGTTTCGAGCCGTTCTCGAAGATCGCCCTCGACGCTGCCCAGGCAGCCGCTCACCACCAGCGCCACGAAGGTTCGCGCCTGGTCGAGTCGCTCAACCGCTCCGAGTTCGTTGACCGCG
The DNA here is from genome assembly GCA_036524915.1 of Lysobacter sp. Taxonomy (GTDB): domain Bacteria; phylum Pseudomonadota; class Gammaproteobacteria; order Xanthomonadales; family Xanthomonadaceae; genus Lysobacter_J. Next base: position 1,372 of record DATDBI010000219.1, read on the forward strand.
CCCTGCGTCAGGGTGTGACCCGCGAGTCCTCGAAGCTGGAAGCCGGCCTGACCGTGCTCGCCACCGTCGGTTCGACCGCACCGTTCGTCGGTCTGCTCGGCACCGTGTGGGGCATCTACCACGCCCTGATCAAGATCAGTGCAACCGGCCAGGCTTCGATCGACGCCGTTGCCGGTCCGGTCGGCGAGGCGCTGATCATGACCGCCATCGGTCTGTTCGTCGCAATCCCGGCGGTGCTGGCTTACAACTTCTTCACCCGTCTGAACCGCGTTACGAACAACAAGTTCGATACGTTCGCTCACGACCTGCATGACTTCTTCGCTACCGGCTCGCGCGTCGGCGAAGTTGTCAGCAAGCGCTAAGCAATAACCGACGCCCTCTCGCAGTAGGTTTGGAGTTCGTACATGGCCTTCAGTACAGGCAACGATAGCGGCGGCCCGATGGCCGAGATCAATGTCACGCCGCTCGTCGACGTGATGCTGGTGCTGCTGATCATTTTCATGATCACCGCACCGCTGATGTCCCATAAGGTCCAGATCGATCTTCCGGAAGCCAATCTGTTAAAGCGTCCGGACAAGGCTCCGCCGGTCACGCCGATCAACATCTCGGTGGAAGACAACGGCAGCCTTTACTGGAACGACGAGCCGATCACCAAGGATCTGCTCGAGAGCCGTCTGTCGATCGAAGCGCAGAAGACACCGCAGCCGCAGATCAACGTCCGCGGCGACAAGACCACGAAGTACCGCATCGTCGCCGATGTGGTGCGGGTTGCGCAGGCCCAGGGCATGCGCAAGGTTGGTTTCATGGCGCTTAAAGAAAAACGCTAACCGGAGATCCAGATATGGCATTTGCATCGAAATCCGGTGGCGGTCCGATGGCGGACATGAACGTCACGCCCCTCGTGGACGTGATGCTGGTGTTGCTCATCATCTTCATGGTGACGGCACCTCCGCTGACGTACCCGATCGACGTGAACCTTCCGCAGAAGTCGCTTAACCCACCGCCGCAGACGCGAGAGCCGCCGCCGCCGATCAGGCTGCGCATCGACGCTTCGGGTCAGGTGTTTTGGAATGACGCTCCGCAGCCGCTCACCGCGATCGAGAACATGATGCA
>DATDBI010000220.1:0-31243 GCA_036524915.1 Lysobacter sp.
GAGCAGCGGCGCGGTGACCATGAAGATGATCAGCAGCACCAGCATCACGTCGATGTAGGGAACGACGTTGATCTCTGCCTTGAGCTTGCGCTTGCGATGGCGGCGCGCGGTGATACCGGCCATGGCCTTCCTCTCGTTGCTCGCGGTTTGAAACCGCTAATTCAAAACCCGGAACGGGCCCGCCAGACATCGGCGTGAAGTCCGCACGCGAACGTGCGGGACGTTGCGAGGAAGTCGCCTCAGGTTTCGTCGAGGTTGGCCTGGCGCTGCAGGATGGAGGAGAACTCCTCGGAGAACGCGTCGTAGCGCACCGACATGCGTTCGACCTTGGTCGCGAAGCGGTTGTAGGCCCATACCGCCGGGATCGCCGCGAACAGGCCCATCGCCGTTGCGATCAGCGCTTCGGAGATGCCCGGGGCGACCGTGGCGATGGTCGCTTCCTTCATGTTGGCCAGGCCCTGGAACGAAATCATGATGCCCCACACCGTGCCGAACAGACCCACGTACGGGCTGATCGAACCGACATTGGCGAGGAACTCGAGGTTGTGCTCGAGCCCGTCGATCTCGCGCGAACCGGTGGCACGCATGGCGCGCTGGGCGCCTTCGAGCTGCATGCGGCTGTCGGCGCCGCGGCGCTGGCGCAGGCGGCCGAACTCGCGGAAACCGGCTTCGAAGATCGCTTCCAGGCCGCCGATATCGCGGTTGCGCTCGGTGCTGCCGGCATAAAGCTTGGACAGCTCGGCGCCGGACCAGAAGCGCTCTTCGAACTGGTCGGCCTCGCGCGCGGCGCGGTCGAGCACGCGCTTCTTGCGGAAGATGATCACCCACGAGGCGATCGAACCGAACAGCAGCAACAGCATGACCAGCTGCACCGGGATACTGGCGTGCAGCACCAGTTGCAGCAGGTTGAGGCTGTTGTTGTCGACCGCTCCGGTCGTCAGCGCCTGCGCGGCAGTCGTCGCGGCGTTGGCGGCCTCTTCCGGCAGGGGCTCCACCGCGGTGGCCTGCAGTGCTGTCAACAAAGGGATCATGCCTGGTTCTCCGTGCCCGTCACGCGGGACTGTGTGCAACTTGGGGGACTGCGGTTGTGGGGAATGCGATTGGGAAAAACGGGTGAAGCGTGGATCGGGGTTACCGCGGTTGCTCGAGTGCCTTGAGCTGGTCGTACAACGGTTGCGGGATCGGCCGCGGGCGGAAGCCATCGGCTTCCAGCGCCGCCACCCGCACCTGGGCGGTCAGCAGCAGTTCGTCACCGCGGCAAATCGCCTGGGTGAAGATCGCGCTGGCGCGGCGGCATTCCTGCAGCCCCACCGATACCGCCAGCGCGTCGTCGAGCCGGGCAGGCTTGAGGAAGTCCAGCTGCATGGCGCGCACCGCGAATACCAACCCGTATTCGAGCCGCAGCAACTCCTGGCCGTACCCCTGCGCGCGCATCCACTCGGTCCGCGCGCGCTCGAGGAACGCCAGGTACTGCGCGTGATAGACAACCCCGCCAGCGTCCGTATCTTCCCAGTAGACCCGTGTCGGCCAACTGAACGCCACTTCAACCGTCACTGCCGGACTCCTCGAAAAGCCCGCCGCTGTTGGCTTTCGGCCTCAGGCCAATGTGCCGGTACGCCTTCGGACTGGCCATGCGGCCGCGCGCGGTGCGGATCAGGTAACCCTGCTGGATCAGGTACGGCTCGATGACGTCTTCCAGCGTGCCGCGCTCCTCGCTCAGCGCTGCCGCCAGCGATTCGACACCGACCGGGCCACCGTCGAACGACTCGATGATGATTTTGAGCATGCGCCGGTCGAGCTCGTCGAAACCCTCCGGGTCGACCTTGAGCATCGCCATCGCCGCATCGGCCACATCGCGGGTGATGTCGCCACCGGCACGGACCTGGGCGAAGTCGCGCACGCGCCGCAACAGGCGGTTGGCGATGCGCGGGGTGCCGCGCGAACGGCGGGCGATCTCGGCCGCGCCTTCGGGCTCGCACGCGATGCCGAGGATCTGCGCCGAGCGGCGCACGATCCGGGTCAGTTCTTCGGCGCTGTAGAACTCCAGGCGCTGGACGATGCCGAAGCGGTCGCGCAGCGGTGCCGTCAGCAGGCCCGCGCGCGTGGTCGCGCCGATCAGGGTGAACGGAGGCAGGTCGAGCTTGATCGAGCGGGCCGCAGGGCCCTCGCCGATCATGATGTCGATCTGGTAGTCCTCCATCGCCGGATAGAGGATTTCCTCGATCGCCGGCGACAGACGATGGATCTCGTCGACAAACAGCACGTCGTGCGGCTGCAGGTTGGTCAGCAGCGCGGCCAGGTCGCCGGCTTTTTCGATCACCGGGCCAGAGGTCTGGCGCAGGCCGACGCCGAGCTCGTTGGCGATGACGTGGCTGAGGGTAGTCTTGCCCAGGCCCGGCGGGCCGAAGATTAGGACGTGGTCGAGCGCCTCGCCGCGTGCCTTGGCAGCCTCGATGTAGATTTTCATCTGCTCGCGCACGGGCTGCTGGCCGAGGTACTCGTCCAGCCGCTTGGGCCGGATCGAGGACTCGATGGCCTCGTCCTCGCGGGTGGCGCCGGCGGCGATGATGCGGGAGTCATTCATGCCCGTATGTTCGCATGGGCGTGGGGTCGGGCGCGTTGCCGGGGGCCGCAAATCCGATCAGATCTCGACCTGCGCCCCCAGCTCCACCAGGCGGTTGCCCGGAATGCGGAAGAAGCCGGTGGCCGGCGCCGCGTTGCGGTGCATGAATGCGAACAGCCGGTCGCGCCAGATCGGCATGCCGCGGTGGCGGCTGGCCACCACGGTCTCGCGGCTGGCGAAGTAGGTGGTGTCCATCGGGTCGAAATAGGTGCCACCGGCGTCGCACGAGCGCATCAGTGCCAGTGGCACATCGGGCACTTCCATGAAGCCGAACCGGATCAGCACGCGGTAGAAATCGTCGCCGATGGCCTGGATCTTCAGGCGCTTGTCGCGCGGCGCGTACGGGACGTTGAGCGTCTCCACCGTCAGGAACACGTTGCGGTCGTGCAGCACCTTGTTGTGCTTGAGGTTGTGCAGCAGCGCGTGCGGCACCACGCCCTTGTCGGCCGTCATGAAGATCGCCGTACCCGGCACGCGCACCGGCGGCGCCAGCATCAGGCCAGGCAGGAAGCTGTCGAGCGAGATGCCTTCCTTGCGCACCTCGTCGTGCAGCAGCTCACGGCCGCGGCGCCAGGTGCGCAGCAGCGTGAACACGACCAGGCCCAGCAGCAGCGGGAACCAGGCGCCGTCGAAGAACTTGGCGCCGTTGGCGATGACAAAGCCGACGTCCACCACGAAGAACAGCAGGCACAGCGGCAGCACCCAGGTGCGCCAGCGCGGCCACAGCGCGCGCGCGACCAGCGCCAGCAGCAGCGTGTCGATCAGCATGGTCGCCGACACCGAGATGCCGTAGGCCGTGGCCAGTGCGGTCGAGCTGCGGAACATCAGCACCACCGCCAGCACCGCGATCATCAGCAGCCAGTTGATGTACGGCACGTAGATCTGGCCGATGGTCGACTGCGAGGTGTGCTTGACCTGCATGCGCGGGATGTAGCCCAGCTGCATGGCCTGGCGGGCGACCGAATAGGCGCCGGTGATGACCGCCTGGCAGGCGATCACCGCGGCCATCGTTGCCAGCACGATCATCGGGTACAGCGCCCATGCCGGCACGGCCTCGAAGAACGGGTTCTTGACCGCGTCCGGGTGGCCGAGCACGAACGCACCCTGCCCGAGGTAGTTGAGCATCAGGCACGGCAGCACCAGCGTGTACCAGGCGTAGCGGATCGGCCGCGGACCGAAGTGGCCCATGTCGGCGTACAGCGCCTCGCCACCGGTCACCGCCAGCACCACCACGCCCAGGATCAGCACCGAGTGCGATCCGTGCTCCATGAAGAAGCGCGCGCCCCACATCGGGTTGAGCGCCTTGAGCACTTCCGGCGCTTCGACGATGTTGTGGATGCCGATGGCGGCCAGCGCCAGGAACCAGACGGTGGTGATCGGCCCGAACACCCGGCCGACCTTCTCGGTGCCGAAGCGCTGGGCGAAGAACACCATCACCAGGATGACCACGGCGATGGGGACGATGAAGCGGTGCAGGCCCGGTGCGGCGACCTCCAGGCCCTCGACCGCGCCCAGCACGGTGATGGCCGGTGTGATCACGCTGTCGCCGAAGAACAGCGACGCGCCGAAGATGCCGAGGATGCCGATGATGTAGGCCGAGCGCGACCCCTTGGGCAGCGTGCGCTGGGCGAGCGTCATCAACGCCATGATGCCGCCCTCGCCTTCGTTGTCGGCGCGCATGATGATGGTGACGTACTTGAGCGTCACCGTGATCATCAGCGCCCAGAACACCAGCGACAGGATGCCCAGCACCGTGTCGTGGTTGCCGATCAGGCCGAAGTGCGGCGAGAACGCCTCCTTCAGCGTGTACAGCGGGCTGGTACCGATGTCGCCGAAGACGACGCCGATCGCACCGATGACAAGGCCGCCCAGCCCCTGCTTGCCATGGCTCTGGTGCGCGCCATTGGCGGAGGTTGAATGGGGAACGGAAGAGGACATTGAGTTGGTTGCTCGGGGCGGCGGGCCCGCCATGGCGTCAACGAAGCGCGGACTTTAGCGCTTTGCGGATGATGGCGGCGGCGTCATCGCCGGCCGCGGTGGCCTCGCGCGCCATGCGCACGGCTTCGGCGGGCTTGTAGCCCAGCTGCTGCAGGGCAATGGCCGCTTCGCTCTGGGGGTCGGCGGCGGCGCCGTTGCCGGACAGCGTGGCGCCCACGCCGGCCAGGTCGGCCGCACGGTCGCGCAGCTCGACCACCATGCGTTCTGCGGTCTTCTTGCCGATGCCGGGGATGCGGGTCAGCGCGGTGATGTCGCCGATCTGGACCAGGCGCGCGAATTCGTCCACCGACACGCCGGAGAGCACCGCCAGGGCGATCTTCGCGCCGATGCCGGACACCTTCTGCACGTCGCGGAATAGCCGGCGCTCGCCCTCGTGCAGGAAGCCGTACAGCGAGACGCTGTCTTCCTTCTGCGCGTAATGGGTGAACAGGGCCACCTCGCGGCCGATGTCGGGCAGGTCGTAGAAGGTGCTCATCGGCGCTTCCAGCTCGTAGCCCACGCCGTGCACGTCCACCACCAGCCACGGCGGCTGCTTGTGGACGAGGATGCCTTTCAGACGACCGATCATGCGCCGCGTCTCCGCAACAGGTGGGTGGCCAGGCCGGTCCGCGCCGCAGTCGCACTCATGTGCGCGTGGGTCAGGGCCACCGCCAGTGCATCGGCGGCGTCGGCCTGCAGTTTGGTGTCGGGCAGGTTCAGCAGCAATCGGACCATGTGCTGGACCTGGTCCTTGTCGGCCGCGCCGCGACCGACCAGCGACTGCTTGATCACGCGCGGTGCGTACTCGCTGATCGGGATGCGCCTGCGCACCACCGTTGCCAGCGCCGCGCCACGGGCGTGGCCGAGCTTCAGCGCCGAGGTCGCCGACTTGGCCATGAACACGGTCTCGATCGCGACCTGCTGCGGCTGCCACTCGTCCAGCAGCGCCTCCAGCCCCTCGCACAGCAGGCCCAGTCGCGACGGGAAGTCCTCGGCGTCGAGCAGCACCAGCGCGCGCGCGTGCACGAACGTGCAGCGGCCATCGGCGGCAACATCAACAACGCCGACGCCGGTGCGCTGGGAACCGGGGTCTATCCCGAGGATTCTGATCACGTGGTCAGCTTACGCCGTCAGGCGTAGGCATCCTCGCCGAGGTCGGCATTGGAGTAGACGCTCTGGACGTCGTCCATGTCTTCCAGCCAGCGCAGCAGCTTGACCACCTGCTGCGCGGTCTCGCCGCTGACGGCGATGTCGTTGTCGGCGCGCATGGTGACTTCGGCGATGTCGGCCTTGAGGCCGGCCGCATCCATCGCGGCCTTGACGGCGGCGAACGCATCCGGCGCGGTCACGACATCGATCGCGCCGTCGTCATAGACGGCCACGTCGTCGGCGCCGGCGTCGATGGCAACCTCGGTCACCTTGTCCTCGTCGACGCCTGCCGCGAAGGACAGCACGCCGTGCTTCTTGAACATGAAGGACACCGAGCCATCGGTGCCCAGGTTGCCGCCGAACTTTCCGAATGCGTGGCGCACGTCGGCCACGGTGCGGACCTTGTTGTCGGTGAGGCAGTCGACGATCACGGCGACGCCGCCGGGGGCGTAGCCCTCGTAGCGGATCTCCTCGTAGACGACGCCTTCGAGTTCGCCGGTGGCCTTCTTGATGGCGCGCTCGATCACGTCCTTGGTCATGTTCATCGACAGGCCCTTGTCGACGGCCACGCGCAGGCGCGGGTTGCCCGAAGGGTCACCGCCTCCGGCACGGGCGGCCACGCCGATTTCCCGGATTATCTTGGTGAAGATCTTGCCGCGCTGCGCGTCTACCGCGTTCTTGCGGGCCTCGATCGAGGGGCCTCTACCCATGAACTTGTTCCAGGCTGTTGCTTTGGCGAAGGCGGGATTTTACTCGATTGGGCAGAACGTGCCGCTCGTCGCGAACCGACCGTGACAGGCGCGCCGGCTCAGGACCCGAAGCGGCCGCTGCGCAGGAAGGCGGCGACCAGCCCGGCAACCTGGCGGGAATACACCAGGCCGGTGTGACTGGTGCTGACCACGGTGTGGTCGGCCAGGCCCTCCAGCCGGGTTTCGGACACCGCCACGGTGCCGTCGTTCTCCTCGTCGAACCGGCCGAAGTACTTGCCCAGCCCCAGCGAGGTACGGCCGGCGACCATGCCCACCTCCGCGCTGCCCGACCAGGGGGAGCAGCCCTGGCGCAGCAGGGACGCGCTACGCCCCAGCGTCGGGGCAGTCCAGGCGTAGCCGGCCAGGCCGCTGGCGGCGGCGCTGCCGCACAGGGGCGAGCCCAGGCAGACGACGCGCTCGGCCCTGGTCGAGGGGTGGCGCTCGAGCGTGGACAGCGTGACCAGGCCGCCAAGGCTATGGGCCACTACGTGCGCCGGGGCCCGCTGCAGGTGCTCGGCCAGCCGTGGCATCGCCGCGTCCGGGCCGCCGGCGACCGTGGCGTAGCCGAAGAACTCCGGGGCGAAGCCCGCCTCGCGCAGGCGCTGGGCCAGCCAGTGCATCGATAGGCGGGGCATCCAGAGACCATGCAGGAGGATTACGCGGTTGGTCGTCATCGGGGATGGATGGTGGCGGTCGGGGCGAAAGCAACAGCGAGAGCAAGAGCGCCCCCCTCTTCCGCCCTTCGGGCACCTTCTCCCACAAGGAGAGAAGGAAACCCCTCAACCCTCTCCCCTTGCGGGAGAGGGACAGGCCGCCGCAGGCGGCCAGGGAGAGGGGAAGCTACGGCTTCCGGCGCAGGATGAACTCATGGTCGCGCGTACCACCGACCACGAAGTCGTAATCGCCAACCCGCTCGAACCCGTACCGCGCATAGAACCGCTGCGCCCCCAGGTTCTCGCTCCACACGCCGATCCAAAGCGTTCGGGGTCCGTCGCGCAGCAGCCATTCCTGCGCCGTCTCGAACAGGCGCGCGCCCCAGCCGCCGTTCTGGTGCTCGCGCAGCACGTACAGCCGCTTGAGCTCGCCATCGCCGTCGGCGACATCGGCGTGCGGCAGGCCACACGGGCCGGCCGCGGCATGGCCGACGGCCCTGCCCTCCACTTCCAGCAGCCACACCGCGTAATCCGGGTGGCCGAGGATCACCTTCTGCTTGTCGACGGCGTAGCTGTCGCGCAGGAAGAATTCCAGGTCGGCCTCCGGGTACTGATGCCCGAAGGTCTCGGTGAAGGTCTGGGCGGCCAGGGCCGACACGGTCTCCGCGTCGGCCAAGGTGGCACGTCGAATCGTGGCCACGATCAGACTTCCTCGTCTTCCTCTTCGGCGTCCTCGTCTTCCTCGTCTTCGCCTTCCTCGCCGTCCTCGTCCTCTTCTTCCTCGTAGTCCTCGTCGCCGAAGTCCTCGCCGTCCCAGCGGAACTGGCCATCGGCCACGAACGCCATCGACAGCTGTCCGCCGGCGCTGCGCGTGCGCACCAGCCATCCGCCGAACACCTGCGCACGCTCGGTCACCAGGCCGGCACCGGCAGCCGAACCGGTTTCACCCAATGCTTCCCACTCGAGATCCAAAGCAACTTCGGTCATGCGCTTACTTCCCTTCCTTCTTCGGTCGAACTTGAATGTGCACTTCCGCCAGCTGCGCATCCGGCACCGGCGACGGTGCCCCGGTCATCAGGCACTGCGCGGTGGTGGTCTTCGGGAACGCGATGACGTCGCGGATCGACTCGGTGCCGGCCATCAGCGCGGCGATGCGGTCGATGCCGAAGGCGATGCCGCCGTGCGGAGGCGCGCCGTACTTGAGCGCGTCGAGCAGGAAACCAAACTTGCCTTCGGCCTCTTCCGCACCGATGCCCAGCAGCTCGAACACCGCCGACTGCATCGCCGAGTTGTGGATGCGGATCGAACCGCCGCCGATTTCGTTGCCGTTGAGCACCATGTCGTAACCACGTGACACCGCCGTCTTCGCGTTGGCGCGCAGATCGAAGATCGAATCCACTGCAGGTGCGGTGAACGGGTGGTGCAGGGCGACGTAGCGGTTCTCTTCCTCGTCCCACTCGAACATCGGGAAGTCGGTGACCCACAGCGGCGCCCAGGCGTCGGCGACCATGCCCAGGTCCTTGCCCAGCTTCAGGCGCAGCGCGCCCATGAAGTCGCTGGCGGACTTGTAGGTAGCGGCGCCGAAGAAGATCGCATCGCCGCTCTGCGCGGCGGTGGCGGACACGATGGCGGCCAGCGTGGCGTCGTCGAGGAACTTGGCGATCGGCGAGTTGACGCCTTCTCGCCCCTTGCCGGCGTCCTCGACCTTCATCCACGCCAGGCCCTTGGCGCCGTACTTGGCAGCGTGCGCGGCGTAGTCGTCGATCTGCTTGCGGCTGAGCGTCGCGGCGCCCGGAACGCGCAGCGCGACCACGCGGCCGTCTTCGTGATTCGCCCAATCGGTGAAGACCTTGAACTCGCAGTTCTTCACCAGCTCGGCGATGTCGGTGAACTCCATCGCGATGCGCAGGTCGGGCTTGTCCGAACCGTAGCGACGCATCGCCTCGGCATAGGTCATGCGCGGAAACTGCGCAGCCAGCTCGACGTCCATCACTTCGCGGAACACCGAGCGGATCATCTCCTCGGTCAGGTCCTGCACGTCGCGCTCGGACACCCACGCGAACTCCATGTCGAGCTGGGTGAATTCGAGCTGGCGGTCGGCACGCAGCGCCTCATCGCGGAAGCAGCGTGCGATCTGATAGTAGCGATCGAAGCCGGCCATCATCAGGATCTGCTTGAACAGCTGCGGCGACTGCGGCAGTGCGTAGAACTCGCCGTGGTGCATGCGCGCCGGCACCAGGAAGTCGCGCGCGCCTTCCGGGGTGGCCTTCGTCAGGATCGGCGTTTCGATGTCCTGGAAGCCGCGCTCGTCGAGGTAACGGCGCAGCGCCTGCACCAGCTTGATGCGGGTGCGCATCTTGCGCTGCATTTCCGGCGTGCGCAGGTCGAGGTAGCGGTACTGCAGGCGGATGTCCTCGCCCGGGTTTTCGTGGGCGTGGAACGGCAGCGGCTCGGCCTTGTTGAGCAGTTCGATCTTCGTCGCGACCACTTCGACCTGGCCGGTGCGGATCTTGGCGTTGACCGCTTCGCGCTTGCGCACGACGCCGGTGATGCGCAGGCAATCCTCGTAGCCCACCTGTGCCGCGGCCGCGATCACCGCGGCATTGACCTCACCCGCACCCAGCGCCGGATCCTGGGTCGGCTCGGCCACGATCTGGACGATGCCCTCGTGGTCGCGCAGATCGATGAAGCACAGGCCGCCGAGGTTACGGGCAACGTCGGCCCAGCCGCACAAAGTGACGGTCTGGCCGATCAGGGCCTCATCGATGAGGCCGCAGTAATGGGTACGCATGGGGGCTCCGGGTAACAGCGTCCGGCCAAGGGCAGGCCGGAGAACACGTCATTTTAACGGCACCGGCGGGTTACTTGCCCGCGGATCGCAGCGGACGTGGCCGAGGCGGCCATTTCGACCCCGGGGGTCGCATGAATCGCCCGATCACGCCTTGGCTGCTGGCGCTGTGCCTGTCCCTGGCGAGCCTGTCCCTGGCAAGCCTGCTGGCCCCGTCCGTCGCCCAGCAGCGGGCCTACGCGCCAGAAGACCTGCGCAGCCTGTCCTACCAGGACCAGGTGAGGGTCATCAGCATCGAATACGAGGAGCAGTCCCGCGGGCGCCGGATCCCGGACGACCAGCTGCAGTTCTACCTCGACCAGGTCAATCGCTCGAACTGGCGCTTCAGCCAGATCAAGGCCGATATGGCCGTGTCGCTGGGCGGTGCGCCGCCGTCGGATGTCGGCTCGGTTCGCTGCGAGAGCATCAACGGCCAGGCACAGGTCTGCCGGGTGCCGTGGAGCGGCGACTCTCGCCTGGTCCGGCAGTTGTCCGGTGCACCCTGCGTCGAAGGCCGGACCTGGCAGTCGCAGCGCGGCCAGGTTTATGTCGGCAACAACTGCCGGGCCGAATTCGCCGCTGCTGCTCCGACACCATTGCCCGGCGGGCCTGTTGGCCAGAGCGTCACGTGCGAAAGCTTCAACAACCAGGCGAGCATCTGCCGCGTGCCCTGGTCGGGCCCGTCCCGGCTGTTGCGGCAGTCGTCGGGCAGCCAGCCGTGCATCGAAGGCCAGACCTGGCAATCGCAGAACGGCCAGGTCTACGTCGGCCGCGGCTGCCGCGCGGAGTTTGTCGCCCTGGGGACCGTGCAGCCCGTCGCCCCGGTGCCGGGCATGCCGTCGGTGACGTGCACCAGCGTCGACGCGCGCCCCAAGGGATGCGCGTGGCCCGCCGGAACCGGCACACCGAAATTGATCCAGCAGCTGTCGCGCCAGCCTTGCGTGCAGGGCCAGACCTGGGGATTTACCGGAAGCGCGATCTGGGTCAGCCAGGGCTGCAGTGCGCGCTTCGGCTACTGACCGGCTTTCAGGTCTTGCCGGGCGGCGCAGGCTCGGACTTCTTCTCCGCCGGCTTGCTCTCGGACGGCTTGCTGTCGGACGGCTTGCTGTCGCCGCCGCCGGAGGGCGACTGGCTGTCGCCGGCCAGATTGCGCTTCTTGTCGCCGTCCTTCTTGAAGTCGGTCTCGTACCAGCCGCCGCCGGCCAGGCGGAACTGCGGCGCGGTCAGCTGACGGCGCACGTGCGGCTCGCCGCAGACCGGGCACTGCGTGGGGTCTACCTCGGACAACTTCTGCAGGCGGTCAAAGGCGTGGCCGCAGGCGGCGCACTCGAAGGCATAGATCGGCATGGCACGACGCATCGCGAAGACAGGCCGGCATTCTGGAGGCAACCGCGGGCTTTTCAAGCATCCGATGGTCGCGAGGTGGCCTGGACGGCCTCCCCGGCATCGCCGGACGCCTGGAGGGACGCCGCCGGCGCAACCGCCACCGGCAGCGGGGCCACGTCGAACGGAGTGCGCAGGACCAGCGACGGCAGCAGCGTGTTGAGGAAGGCGTACAGCAGCAGGCCGCCATAGAGCGAATCGGCAATCGCGAAGCGCTCGTGCAGGATCGTCGCCAGCACCAGGGTGAAGATCAGCGTCGGCATCAGCGCCATCGACACCCGCAGGCTGCTGCCGGAGCTGTCGCGGAAGAGCCACCGCCGCTGGATCCAGATCACGCCGAAGCGCGCAGGCAGGACGATCGCCGTCAGGCCCAGGCCCACCAGCAGTGCCTCCCATGTCATCGCGCCGGTCGGCACGCGCGCGCCATTGGAGAAGAAATAGAACGGCACGAAGAACGAGGAGAACAGCTTGACCCCGTGCATGATGTCGTCCGATGCCAGCACCGGCACGCGCGGCCGCAGCGCGCGCGCGATCAGGCCGGCGATGAACGCACCCAGCAGGTATTCGACGCCCAGGCTGTCGGTGACATAGGCGGCGGCGAAACCGACCATCACCAGCAACGAGAACTCCGAGCCCGGCGCGTGCGGGACCACCCAGCGCCCCAGCGCGACATAGGCGACCGGGATCACCGCGATCAACGCCAGCAACGCCATCGACGAAGCGCCCAGCTCGATCGGGTCGGAGGCCTTGAGCACGAAGAACATGAGTGCCAGTGCCAGCAGCTCGCCGGCAATGGCCTTGTTGGTGACCCAGAAGCGGTCTTCCTCGCGCATCTGGAATCGATCGAGCGAGTCGACGATGAAGCCGGTCGAGGAGGTCAGCAGCGCCAGTGCCAGCAGCATCGCCGGCTGCCACGGCAGGCCGAGGGAACGCCAAGCCAGCCACGCCACCGCGGCCAGCGTCAGGCAGCGCAGGCCCAGATAGGTCAGCAGCTGGCTCACGCCGCGGCGCAGCTGGGTCAGGTCGACTTCCAGGCCGGCGTGGAGGAACAGGGTGGAAATGCCCAGCGATGCCAGCAGGTGGATGGCGTCGTTGTGCCGGTGCGCCTCGGGCCACGCCAGCATCAGCCCGATGCCGAAGGCGAAGCAGGTCAACGGCGCAGGCATCCGAAAGCGCTGCAGGGCCCGCGGCACGATCAGCAGCGCGCAGATCAGCAGCAGGTAGACCAGCTCGTGACTCATTCCCGTTCCTTGTGACCGGCCACGACCGGATGATCCAAGGCGCCGCAGACAACCGCAAGCCCGCGCGCCGGTCGTACACTCCGCCTCCCCACCTGCCATCGGCCATCCATGGACGCATTGCGCATCTATCGAATCGACGCCTTCACCACGCAGCGCGGCCAGGGCAACGCGGCCGGCGTGGTGACCAACGCGCAAGGCCTGGACGAGGCGCAGATGCAGGCCATCGCGCACGAGCTCGGGCATTCCGAAACCGCCTTCGTGCTGCCGCCGCAGGCCGGCGACCACGACCTGCACATCCGCTACTTCACGCCGACCACCGAGGTGCCGGTGTGCGGCCATGCCACTGTCGGCGCGCACTACGCGCTTGCACTGGAAGGGGCAGCGCCGGGCGTGCGCCGGCAACTTACCGGTGCCGGCGTGCAGGTGGTGGAAACGCTGCGTCGCGACGACGGCACCACGGCCGTGCGCATCCAGCAGAATGCGCCGACGTTCGCCGACCCGCTGTCAGCAGAACTGGTGCAGGACGTCGCCAATGCGCTCGGCCTGCGCGAGGGCGAACTCGACCCCCGTGCTCCGGTGCAGTTCGTCAGCACCGGCCACGGCAAGCTGCTCATCGCCATCCGGAGCCTGCAGCGACTGCGCGAACTGAAACCGGACATGCCGCGGCTGGCCGCGCTGGACGAGCGCGTCGGCAGCAAGGGCTATTTCGTCTTCACCCTCGATAACGCGGGCGGTGACGATGGCTACAGCCACGGCCGCATGTTCGCTCCGGGAATTGGCATCGACGAGGACCCGGTTACCGGCAACGCCAACGGCCCGCTCGGCGCCTACCTGGTGCGCCATGGGCTGATCGATGTCGACAGCGACGAGGTGCGGTTTCGCGGACGGCAGCAGACGGGCGCGGGACGCGGCGGCTTCGTCGACGTCAGCGTGCAGGTCGCGTCGGGCCAGCCGGTCGGGGTGGCGATCGAAGGACTGGCCGTGCTAGGCGAACGGGTGCGGTGACGAACGCGGCCTCAGCCGCCCTCGTACAACCCCAGCAACGCCTCTTCCGCTTCCGCCAGCTGCGCCGCCATCTGCTCGCGACGGCGCGCCAGCTCGACCGCGTCGGTGCCACCGCCGGCGTACTGGTCCGGATCGGCCAGGTCCATATCGAGCGTATGCAGCTTTGACTCCAGCTCGGCCACGCGTGCTTCGGCCTGCGCCAGCTTGTGCGCGTTGGCCCGGGTCGCCTTGACGGCGGGCTTGGCGGCCGGGACCGGCGCCGCTGCCGCCACCTTGGCCGGGACCTTGCCGTCGCCGCTGCTGTCGCGCGTGCGCAGCCACGACGCGTAGGCGTCGAGGTCGCCGTCGAACGGCTGGGCGACACCGTCGGCCACACGCCAGAATGTATCGCAGACCAGGCCGATGAGATGGCGGTCATGGCTGACCAGCACGATCGCGCCTTCGAAGATGCTCAGCGCTTCGGCCAGGGCCTCGCGCATGTCGAGGTCGAGGTGGTTGGTCGGTTCGTCGAGCAGCAACACGTTCGGCTTGCGCCAGGCGATCAGCGCCAGCGCCAGTCGGGCGCGCTCACCACCGGAAAACACGTCGACCTTCTCGAACGCGCGGTCACCCGGGAAATTCCACTTGCCGAGGAAGTCGCGCAGTTGCTGGGTGGCCACGCCGGGCGCGATGTCGGCCAGGTGGTCGATCGCCGTGGTGCCCTCGCGCAGCGACTCCACCGTGTGCTGGGCGAAGTAGCCGATGCGCAGATCGGGATGGCCGCCGCGCTCGCCGCTCAGCAACGGCAGCTCGCCGACCAGCGATTTCACCAGCGTCGACTTGCCGGCACCGTTGGGGCCGAGCAATGCAACGCGGTCGCCGGCTTCCAGGATGAAGCCGATCTGGTGCAGCACCGTGTGTTCGCCATAACCGCAATCGGCATGGGTCACGCGCAACAGCGCGTGCGGCAGCTTGGCCGGCACCGGGAACTCGATCCGCAACGCGCGCTCCACGCGCACCGCCTCGGTGTCGGCCATCTTGGCCAGGCGCTTGACGCGCGACTGCGCCTGCTTGGCCTTGGCCGCACTGGCGCTGAAGCGATCGATGAAGCTCTGCAGGTGGGCGCGCTCGGCCTGCACCTTCTCGTGGGTGATCTGCTGCAGGCGCAGGTGCTCGGCGCGCTGGCGCTCGAACGACGTGTAGTCGCCGGTGTAGAGCTTGGCCTTGCCGTCGTGCAGGTGCAGTGTGTGGGTGGTGATCTCGTCGAGGAACTCGCGGTCGTGCGAGATCAGCAGCAGCGTGCCCGGGTACTTGAGCAACCACTGCTCCAGCCACAGCACCGCATCGAGGTCGAGGTGGTTGGTCGGTTCGTCGAGCAGAAGCAGGTCTGACGGCGTCATCAGCGCGCGCGCCAGGTTCAGGCGCACGCGCCAGCCGCCGGAGAATTCCTTGACGGCGCGCTCGTGGGTGTCCGGTGAGAAGCCCAGTCCATGCAGCAACTTGCCGGCGCGCGCGGTGGCGTCGTAGCCGTTGAGTTCTTCCAGGCGGTGATGCGCTTCGGCCACCGCTTCCCAGTCTTCGCGCTCGACCGCTTCGCGCTCAGCGACGATCGCGGCGTGGACGAGGGCATCGCCGGACAGCACGAAGTCGAGCGCGGGGTCGTCCAGCGCGGGCGTTTCCTGGGCAACGCTGGCGATGCGAACGCGCGTGGGAATGTCGAGGTCGCCCTTGTCGGCTTCAACCTCGCCCTGGACCGCGGCGAACAACGACGACTTGCCGGTGCCGTTGCGGCCGATCACGCCCACGCGCCAGCCGGCATGCAGGGTCAAGTCGACGTTGGACAGCAGCAGGCGCTCACCCCGGCGGAGGGCGAAATTACGAAGGGCAATCACGGGGGGGACCAGAAGGATGCTCGAAACCCCACTAGTCTAGCGGTTTGGCGGCCGGTAACCGTGTCCGATCGCTGCCGCGCGACCGGCTCCCGCCGCTGCCGGGGGCAAAAAACCACCCCTGACCCGCGTTTGACACGCATTGGCGCAATCTGGCGGCCGGGCCCGTCCGCACTGACCTCGGGTTGCATGACCCGTCCTGGGCCCACATCCTGAACGGCAGACCGCAAACGGATACTCGATGCATCACACGTCCCTGATCGCAATCCTGGTGGCCGGCTTCGTGCTGGCGTTCATCTTTGGCTCGCTGGCGAACCGCCTGCGGCTTTCTCCTCTGGTGGGCTATCTGCTGGCCGGCGTCATCGCCGGACCCTTCACACCTGGATTCGTCGGCGATCAGACGTTGGCGCCGCAGTTGGCCGAGATCGGCGTGATCCTGCTGATGTTCGGCGTCGGCCTGCACTTCTCGATGCGCGATCTGATGTCGGTCAAGGCCATCGCCCTGCCCGGCGCGGTTGCCCAGATCGCACTGGCCACGGCGCTGGGCTGGGGCCTGGCGCGGTTCCTGGGCTGGTCGCACGGCGCCGGCATCGTGTTCGGCCTGTCGCTGTCGGTGGCCAGCACGGTGGTGCTGCTGCGTGCCCTTGAAGAACGACGCCTGGTGGAAACCGGTCGCGGCCGCATCGCGGTCGGCTGGCTGATCGTCGAAGACCTGGCGATGGTGCTCGCGCTGGTGTTGCTGCCGGCGCTGTCTGGCGTGCTCAAGGGCGAAACCGGCGACCCGGTGCAGGTGTGGACGGCGCTGTTCAAGACCTTCGCCAAGGTCGGTGCATTCGTGGCGGTGATGCTGATCGTCGGGCGCCGGGTGATCCCGTGGATCCTCGAGCGCGTCGCCGGCACCGGCTCGCGCGAACTGTTCACGCTGTGCGTGCTGGCGATCGCCCTGGGCGTCGCCTTCGGCTCGGCCGCGATGTTCGGCGTGTCGTTCGCGCTGGGCGCGTTCTTCGCCGGCATGCTGCTCAACGAATCCGAGTTCAGCCATCAGGCTGCCACCGAGACGTTGCCGCTGCGCGACGCGTTCGCGGTGCTGTTCTTCGTCTCGGTCGGCATGCTGTTCGACCCCATGATCCTGGTCGAGCGTCCGATCGAGGTGATCGCCACGTTCCTGATCATCGTGTTCGGCAAGTCGCTGGCGGCCTATGCGATCGTCCGCGCCTTCGGCAAGCCCAACTCGACCGCGCTGCTGATCTCGGCCAGCCTGGCGCAGATCGGCGAGTTCTCCTTCATCCTCGCCGGCCTCGGTTTGCAGCTTGAGATCCTGCCGAAGGCGGGCCAGGACCTGGTGCTGGCCGGAGCGTTGCTGTCGATCATCGTCAACCCGCTGCTGTTCGCCTGGCTCGACCGGCGCGAAGCGCGCGAGGCAGCCAATCGTGCGCCGGAACCGGAAGAACACATCTCGCCGCCGATCCGCCCGGGCCTGAGCAAGCACGTCATCCAGATCGGCTACGGTCGCGTCGGCAGCGAACTGGGCCGCCTTCTGACCGATCGCGGTGTCGAGATCGTCGTCATCGACGACGAGGAAGACCTCGTGCTGAAGGCGCGCGCGGCCGGACTGCCGGCGATCCGCGGCAATGCCGCCAACGAGCGCGTGCTGCGCGAGGCAGCGCCGGATCGCGCGAGCATGGTGATGATGGCGATCCCGAACGCGCTCGAGGCCGGCGAGATCATCGCCAAGCTGCGCGCGATCAACCCGGCGCTGACCATCGTCGCCCGCGCGCACAGCGACGCGGAGGTCAAGCACCTGCTTGACCACGGTGCCGACGGCGCCGTGATGGCCGAGCGCGAGCTGGCCCACAGCCTCGCCGAGATGGTGCTGGCCACGCCGCAGTACCGTGGCAAAAGGCACCTGCCTCCAGCCGCTCCGGCCTGATCCGACGCCATCCGGTTTGGCCGACGCGCCCGGCGTTCTGCGTAGCCCCTTACAACGGATGCCGTGGCATTTGCGGTGACGGGTGTGATCGGGATGAACAGGCGTCACGCGGGTCTGTGGGCTCCCATGCTCGTCCTCGCGCTTGCCTGTCTGCCGTCGCTGGCCCGCGCGCAATGCAGCCTGGTCGCCCATACGGCCGCCGAAACCACGGTCCATGCCGGTGTGCCGACGCTGTCCACGCGCGCCGGATGGCGCCCTGGCGAGGTCATCGCCACCCTGCCCCGCGGCGCCGAGGTCCACGTCTGCCAGGCACGCAAGGTGGGCCAGTTCGGCATCGGCATGCGCGACTGGCTGCGCATCCAGTTTGACGGCGGGATCAGCGGCTGGGTCTACCTGGGCACGACCGACATGGCGGCGGCGCGAAGCGCAACCCGCAGCTTCGCGCTGATTCCGGACGCGATCGCCCACGATCGGCCGGGCACGCCACGCTCCGACGATGGACTGCCCTGGTACGGGCGTGGCTGGGTGCTGATGCTGTCGGTCGGGTTCGTGATGCTCGGCATCGCCACGCGACAGGTGTTCGACGCCAACGGGCCGGTGCCGCTGCGCGACCGGCTGCGACTGGATGCCTGCAGGCGGGCGCTGATCGCCGGCCCACTCGCGATCGTGACCGTGCTGTTGATCGGCGACTTCACCCTCAACAGCGAAATGGCGACGCTGGTGTGCCTGCTGATTGCCTTGCAGAGTGGATTCTTCTGGCAGGCACTGCTGGGCCGACCCTCACCCCAGCCCCTCTCCCGGATGCGGGAGAGGGGATTGCGGATCTTCAGGCTTTCGCGAAGGTCAGCTGTCCACCCGCGGCATCCACCTTCACGGTATCGCCGCTGACGAACTCGCCGGAGAGGATCCGCTGCGCCAGCGGGTTCTCCAGCTGCTGCTGGATCGCACGCTTCAACGGCCGCGCGCCGTAGACCGGATCGAAACCGACGTTGCCCAGCAGGTTCAGCGCGTTGTCGGTGAGCTCCAGTCCAAGACCACGTTCGCCCATGCGCTTTTCCAGCCCGCTGATCTGGAAGCGCGCGATCTGGCGGATCTGCGCCTTGTCGAGCGGATGGAACACGACGATGTCGTCAAGGCGGTTGATGAACTCCGGACGGAAGTGCGCCTGCACGACGCCCATCACCGCTGCCTTCATCTGCGTGTAGGCCTCGGCCGAGCCGTCACCGGCCAGCTCCTGGATCTGGTGCGAGCCCAGGTTGGACGTCATCACGATCACCGTGTTGCGGAAGTCGACCGTGCGGCCCTGGCCGTCGGTGAGGCGACCGTCATCGAGTACCTGCAGCAGGATGTTGAACACGTCCGGATGTGCCTTTTCGACCTCGTCGAGCAGGATCACGCTGTACGGACGACGGCGTACCGCTTCGGTGAGATAGCCGCCCTCCTCATAGCCGACGTAACCCGGGGGCGCACCGACCAGGCGGCTCACGGAGTGCTTCTCCATGAACTCGCTCATGTCGATGCGCACCATCGCGTCGGTGGAGTCGAACAGGAACTCGGCCAGCGCCTTGCACAGCTCGGTCTTGCCGACGCCGGTCGGGCCCAGGAACAGGAACGAACCGCTGGGACGGTTGGGATCGGACAGGCCCGCGCGTGAGCGGCGCACGGCATCGGACACGACCTTGATCGCCTCGTCCTGGCCGACCACGCGCGTGTGCAGGTGCTCTTCCATGCGCAGCAGCTTCTCGCGCTCACCTTCGAGCATCTTCGCGACCGGAATGCCGGTCCAGCGCGAGACCACCTGCGCGATCTCCTCGGCGGTGACCTTGTCCTGCAGCAGGGTGAAGCCCTTGGTTTCGGCTTCTTGCGCGGCCTTGAGCTGCTTCTCCAGCTCGGGCATGCGGCCGTACTGGATCTCGCTCATCGCGGTGAAATCCTGGCGGCGCTGCGCCGCCTCCAGCTCGAGCCTGGCCTGCTCGATCTGCTCCTTGATGCGCGTCGCGCCCTGCAGCATGGCCTTCTCAGCCTTCCATACCTCTTCCAGGTCGTTGAACTCGCGCTCAAGCCTGGCGATCTCCTCCTCGAGATCGGCCAGCCGCTTTTTCGACTCGGCATCCTTCTCTTTCTTCAAGGCTTCACGCTGGATCTTGAGCTGGATCAGCCTGCGCTCCTTGCGATCGAGCTCCTCGGGCTTGGAGTCGATCTCCATGCGGATCCGCGAGGCAGCCTCATCCATCAGGTCGATGGCCTTGTCGGGGAGCTGCCGGTCGCTGATGTAGCGGTTCGAAAGCGTTGCGGCGGCGACGATCGCCGGGTCGGTGATCTCCACGCCGTGATGGACCGCGTAGCGCTCCTTGAGGCCGCGCAGGATCGCGATGGTGTCCTCGACCGTGGGCTCGCCGACAAACACCTTCTGGAAGCGGCGCTCCAGTGCCGCGTCCTTTTCGATGAACTGGCGATATTCGTTGAGGGTGGTCGCGCCGATGCAATGCAGTTCGCCGCGGGCCAGCGCGGGCTTGAGCATGTTGCCCGCATCCATGGCGCCCTCGGCCTTGCCGGCGCCGACCATGGTGTGCAGCTCGTCGATGAAAAGGATGATCTGGCCTTCGTTCTTGGACAGGTCGTTGAGCACGGCCTTGAGCCGCTCCTCGAACTCGCCACGGAACTTGGCGCCGGCGATCAGCGCGCCCATGTCCAGGCTCAGCACGCGCTTGCCGCGCAACCCCTCGGGCACTTCACCGTTGATGATGCGCTGGGCCAGGCCTTCCACGATCGCGGTCTTGCCCACACCGGGTTCACCGATCAGCACCGGGTTGTTCTTGGTCCTGCGCTGCAGCACCTGCACCGTGCGGCGGATCTCCTCGTCGCGGCCGATGACGGGATCGAGCTTGCCGCTCTCGGCACGCGCGGTCAGGTCGATGGTGTACTTCTCCAGCGCCTGGCGCTGGTCTTCGGCGTTCTCGGATTGCACGGTTTCGCCTCCACGCAGCTTTTCGACTGCCGCTTCGAGTTTTTGACGGCTGGCGCCGGCGGCTTTGAGCGCGCGGCCGGCTTCGCCACTGTCGTCAAGCGCGGCAAGCAGGAACAGTTCGCTGGCAATGAAGGCATCACCGCGCTGCTGGGCGAGCTTGTCGGTGACGTTGAGCAGCCGCGCCAGGTCGTTGCCGACGCTGATGTTGCCGGCCTGGCCGCTGACCTTCGGCAGCTTCTCCAGCGCCTCGCCCAGGCGCTCGCGCAGCAACGGCACGTTGACGCCCGCCTGGGCGAGCAGCGGTCGCGTGCTGCCGCCGCTCTGGTCGAGCAATGCAGTCAGCAGGTGCGTCGGTTCGATCACGCTGTGGTCGCGCCCGACCGCCAACGACTGCGCGTCTGCCAGCGCCTGCTGGAAGCGTGATGTGAGCTTGTCCATTCGCATGGATGGTTTCCCTCTCGATTCTTGGGCGGCCGCATGGCTCGCAGGCCGCAATGGCCATCAGATGCGGGTCGATCCGGGGCGATTCAAGCGTAAAGCCGCGCGTCCACCTGATGCTTACATGGCCTTGTTCACAATGGCGTGTATGACTTCGCAGCGCCTCCACCTGCCGCTGCCGCCTGCGGTCGCGCCCGACTGGGCCTTGTTCCTCGACGTCGACGGCACCCTGCTCGATTTCGCCGATACCCCCGGTGACGTCGCGGTCGATCCCGGCCTGATCGACACCCTGGCGATCCTCCACGGCCGCCTTGACGGCGCGCTGGCGCTGGTCAGCGGCCGCAACCTGGCCCAGCTCGATACGCTGTTCGCGCCGCTCCACCTGCCTGCGGTGGGTTTGCACGGCCTTGAGCGACGTGACGATGGCCACCTGCAACAGCATGTGCGCGCTCCGGCACTCGACATCGTGCTCGCGTCGGCGCGTGCGCTGGCGGCGAAGTACGCCGGCGCCGGCATCGAAGACAAGGGCATTGGCCTGGCACTGCACTGGCGCGGTGCGCCGGCCGCCGAGGAACCGCTGCACGAGTTCGCGACGTCGGCCCTGATCGACCTGCCCGGTTATCACCTGCAGCCGGGCAACCGCGTCATCGAACTGCGGCCCGATGGCGCCAACAAGGGCGCTGCGGTGATCGACCTGCTGGCGCAGCCGCCTTTTCACGGACGCCGGCCTGTGTTTGTCGGCGACGACCTCACCGATGAGCACGGCTTCAGCGCGGTCAATTGCCACGGCGGTTTCGCCGTGCTGGTCGGCGCGCGCCAGCCCAGTGCCGCGCGCTACGGACTGCATGACCCGGCCGCGGTGCGTGCATGGCTGGAGGACTCGATCGCCTGAGTCCGCCGGGTCGATGACGAAAGTCGCGCGCGCAGCAAACACCACTTACCACGGAGTACGGATGACTTCACCTGCACAGCTACAGTCCAGCCTCGACCTGGGCCTCATCGGCAACGGCAGCATCGCCGCCCTCATCGATGCCCGCGCGCGGATCGTCTGGGGCTGCGTACCGGCCTTCGACGGCGACCCGACCTTCTGTGCGTTGCTGTCGCCTCGCCACCACGAGGGCGGCGACTACGCGATCGAACTGGAGGACTTCGCCTCGTCCGAGCAGGAGTACCTGCTCAACACCGCCGTCATCCGCACCGTCCTTCGCGATGCGAACGGCGGCGCGGTCGAGATCATCGACTTCGCCCCGCGCTGGCACCAGCACGAGCGCTTCTATCGCCCGGTGATGCTGCTTCGCCACGTGCGGCCGCTGTCGGGCATGCCACGCATCCGCATCCGCCTGCGTCCGCTCGCCGACTACGGCGCCAGCAAACCGGAGACGACATGGGGCAGCAACCACATCCGGTATCTCATCCCCGGTTTCACGCTGCGCCTGACCAGCGACGTCCCGGTACGACTGATACGCGATTGCCTGCCGTTCGTGCTCGACCGTGATCTCCACCTGGTGCTGGGCCCCGATGAAACGCTGACGCAGCCGGTGGCCGCGTTTGTCCGCCAGTCGGAGGAAAAGACCACCGCCTACTGGCGCGACTGGGTCCGCTACCTGTCGATTCCCCTCGAGTGGCAGGACCCGGTGATTCGCAGCGCCATCACGCTGAAGTTGTGCCAGTACGAAGAAACCGGGGCCATCGTGGCGGCGATGACCACCTCCATCCCGGAGGCGGCCAATACGGTCCGCAACTGGGACTACCGCTACTGCTGGCTGCGCGACTCGGCGTTCGTGGTACGCGCGCTCAACCGCCTGGGTGCGACACGCAGCATGGAGGACTATCTGCGCTACGTGGCCAATGTCGCCTCCAGCGATGGTGGCCTGCAGCCGTTGTACGGGATCGGCTTCGAACGCGAGCTGGCCGAGTCGGAGGTCGAATCGCTCGCCGGCTATCGCGGCATGGGGCCGGTGCGGTGCGGCAACCTGGCCTGGTTGCAGGCCCAGCACGACGTGTACGGCAGTGTCGTGCTGGCGGCCACGCAGCTGTTCTTCGACCAGCGCCTGACCCGCGTCGGCGATGCGACGACGTTCGCCCGCATCGAACCACTGGGCGAGCTGGCGTACTCGCTGCACGACCAGCCCGATGCGGGGTTATGGGAGTTCCGCGGACGGGCCGAGGTCCACACCTATTCCAGCGTGATGTGCTGGGCCGCATGTGATCGCCTGGCCAGGATCGCGGTGCACCTTGACCTTGCACCGCAATGCAAGTACTGGCGCCAGCGTGCCGACGAGATGCACGCACGCATCACCGAGCACGCCTACAACACCGAACTGGGTCACTTCGTCGAGGCGCTCGACGGCAACCGGCTCGACGCGTCATTGCTGCTGCTCGCCGACCTGGGCTTCGTCAAGGCCGACGATCCGCGTTTCGTGCGCACGGTGGAAGCGATCGGCAAAGGGTTGCGGCGCGGAGACGCCCTGTTCCGCTACGTCGCACCGGACGACTTCGGCTCGCCCGAGACCAGCTTCACCATCTGCACGTTCTGGTACATCGACGCGCTGGCATCGATCGGCCGCGTCGAAGAGGCGCGAACGCTGTTCGAACGGATCCTGGCACGGCGTAATCCGCTCGGCCTGCTATCGGAAGACCTGGAGTTCGGCGGTGGCGAGGCATGGGGCAATTTCCCGCAGACGTACTCGCACGTCGGACTGATCAACGCCGCGATGCGACTGTCGAGACCCTGGCAGGACGCGGCATGAGGCTGGCCGCCATTCTCACGACAGCGTCATGAGTCGCCTCGTCGTAGTCTCCAACCGTGTTGCCCTGCCCGGCGTCGACAGCGCCGGCGGCCTGGCGGTGGCGCTGCAGGCCGCGCTGGAAGAAACCGGCGGGCTCTGGTTCGGCTGGAGCGGCAAGATCGACGCGGAAGCGTCGGGCAAGGTCCACGAGACCGAGCAGGGCAACATCCGCTACGTCACCGTCGACCTGTCCAAGCGCGACCATGACGACTACTACAACGGATTCGCCAACCGCACGCTGTGGCCTTTGCTGCATTTCCGTGTCGACCTGGTCGATTACAGCCGCGTCACCTACGCGGCCTATCGTCGCGTCAACGCCCTCTTCGCCGAGAAGCTGGCGCCGCTGCTGCGCGACGACGACCTGGTCTGGGTTCACGACTACCACCTGATCCCGATGGCCAAGCTGCTGCGCGAACTGGGCGTGCGCTGCAAGCTCGGCTTCTTCCTGCACGTGCCGATGCCCTCGTCCGACCTGCTTGCGGCGCTGCCGCAGCATCAGCGGCTGTTCGAAGGACTGTCGTCGTACGACCTGGTCGGATTCCAGACCGGACGCGACCTTGAGCGGTTCCAGGATTACGTGCGCCTGTTTGGCCGCGGCCGCGTGATCGAGAACGGCGTGCTCGAGACCGAGCGCGGTCGTCGCCTGCGTGCGGGCGCGTTTCCGATCAGCATCGATACCGCCCACATCGCCAGCCAGGCTGCGGTCGCCGTGAGCAAACCCGCGGTGCGACGCCTGGCGGCGAGCCTGTCCGGGCGGTCGCTGGCGATCGGTGTCGACCGTCTCGACTACTCCAAGGGCCTGCCCGAGCGCTTCCGCGCGTTCGGTCGTTTCCTCAAGCGCCACCCCGAGCACCGCGGCAAGCTGACCTACCTGCAGATCGCCCCGGTCTCGCGCGGCGAAGTGGTCGAGTACCAGCAGCTGCGCAGCGAGCTCGAACAGCTGGCCGGCCACATCAACGGTGCCCATGCCGATGCGGACTGGACGCCGGTGCGCTACGTCAACCGCAACCATCCACACCCCACGTTGACCGGGTTCTACCGCCTCGCCCGGGTCGGGCTGGTCACGCCGCTGCGCGATGGCATGAACCTGGTGGCCAAGGAGTTCGTGGCCGCGCAGAACGCCGAGGATCCCGGCGTCCTGGTGCTGTCGACTTTTGCGGGTGCCGCTCGGGAACTCGACACGGCCCTGCTGGTGAACCCCTACGACCTCGACGGCGTCGCCGACGCCATCGCAGCCGCCATGGCGATGCCGCTGGACGAACGCCGCGAGCGCTGGCAGGCGATGATGACCCTGCTCCGATCGCATGACGTCACCGCATGGCGACGCGATTATCTGAAGGCGTTGCGCGAAGGCTGACGGGTCAGTTTGCCGCGGCAATCGCCCTGATCAGGTCGGGGCCCGGGAAGTCGGCGAGCACGAATCCCACGTAGCCGGGGCGATGCCGATTGATGTAGTCCCGGGCCAGGATGTTGGTGCCCTCGAATGCGATCGTGCAGCGACGGGGCAGGCAATTCACGCGCGGGAAGTCCGGAAAGGCCGAATGGTCGCCCTTGCGCACAATGCGCCCCGTCGACAGGCGGTTGGCGTTGGTCTTTGCCGACACATGGCCGCTGGCGACGAAATACGGGAGCGCACCGCCAGACGCCGACAGGTAGTTCATCCGTGCCGGGCCCCGGGCAGGATCCACGCCGGCCCGGGTCAGCCATTCCTTCACCCGTTCCCACTTCGTGTACACATCCCAGTTGGTGCGGACGCTGTAGTCGTCCTGGATGAGGAAACTGCCATAGCCGAGGCCGAAACTCCGCCTCGCGCGGAAGTCGACCAGGAACACGAGCTTTCCGCGGAGCTCGGACAGCGGCGTCAACTGACCGTTCGCCGGCACCGCGATCATCGGCTTGTACTGATCGAAGTAGGCCGCGAAGGTGTCTTCGAAACTCCGCGTGGTGTTCTCGGCCTGGTGCTCTTCCTTCACGCGCATGAACACCGTTTCGCCCGGGTTCGCGGTGAGGAAGGCCTGGATATCGTTGAGCGCGTCACCGAAGAACTTCTTCTGGAACACCGGACCGTGGTGCAGCGCGAACACGTTGTCGATGTGCCGCAGGCGCAGGTCGAGGACGCGTATGCCGCCGTTGAGCTGCTGGGTGATCGACAGCGTCTGGTTGGCGACGATGTGGCCGCCGTGCAGGGCCGCTGATCCGTGCGTTCCAGGCAGGCTGAGGGAACGGATCGTGCGATCACCGTCGAGGGTCGCCATCCACGACGACCTTGGCGGCAGATCGCTGGTTTCGTGGCGATAGGCGCCATCGTGGTGCGCCGCGACCTGTGTGGCCATGGCGATGAGGACGGGCGTCAGCAGGTTCCGGAACAGGCGTGTACTCGCAATCCTTGCGGTCATGGTCTTCCCTGGGGCGTTGAAAGGAGCCCGCAGTCTAGATCTGGGACAATTGCCTGCCCATCGGAATTCTTCGTTGCCGGGGCATCGCAGGCGGCGCTGCAGCGGCCCCCTCCAGCGCCCGCGTTGTCACGCCCGTGCCGTCGGCTGCAGGATCTCGACCCAGTAGCCGTCCGGGTCCTTGATGAAGGCGATGTCCTTCATGCGCCCGTCGCTGAGGCGCTTCTGGAACGCGACGTCCAACTGCTCCAAGCGCGCACAGGCGACTTCGACATCCGGCACCGATACGCAGATGTGGCCGAACCCGCGCGGCTCGCGGTTGCCGTCGTGGTACACGACCGCGGCGTCATCCTCGCTGCCGTGGTTGTGGGTCAACTCGAGCACGCCGCGCTGGCTCAACAACCACTCCCCGCGAGCCGGTTCGTCGGCCGGGATCTGCGCGGCATCCTCCACCAGCACCAGGAAGTACAGGCTGAACTTCGCCTCGGCGAAATCACGCCGACGCACCAGGGTGAAGCCGAGCACGCGCGTGTAGAAATCCAGCGACCTGGCGATGTCCTTGACGCGCAGCATGGTGTGGTTGAACACGAAGTGCCGGGTGGCGTCATCGCGCTGCGCGCTGACGCCGGGGGTGGCATTGAGATCGTCTTGCAGGGACATCAGGGGGACTCGTTGAACGTGGGGATGGAGATTCTAGTCAGGGCGCGATGAGCGTTGGCTCAATGCGCGACCCGCTACACCGGGCCTGCCGTCGGATCGACCGGCACCGCATCGCTTTGCAGCGACAACAGCGCCAACAGCGTCGCAAGCGCGACGTAGGCGCCAGCGAACTGCCACGACAGCACACGCGGCAGTCCCTCCAATGCCCAGGGCCAGTAGATGCCACCCTGCGGGTGGACAGAGTGGATCAGCCCGAACAGCGTCAGCGCCGCGCCCGCCAGCAGGAAGCCGCTGGCGCGCAGCAGACGCCCGTCGACCATCGCCGCCACCGCCGACGTCCAGATCATCGCGGTGATGATGAAGCCGTTGCCGAGGGTGATGATCACCGCCATTTCCGGCAGGCCATGGCCGTCGCTGGTCGTCATCAACCGGGCGAAATTCTCCGGCGCGATCCAGCCGGGATTGCCCACCTTGATCGCCAGCATGTAGGCCACCGACGGCAGGAATCCCAGCACCATGGCAGTGGCATGGCGTCGCGGCGTCGCCTGGAATGCCTGCGTGGTGATGTCGAGGGCGACATAGACGATGATCGGCGCCAGCACCGCCAGCGGCAGCCACTGCACCAGCCCGGACACCAGGCCCAGCATGCCGCCCAGGCCGATGAACAATCCGGTCAGCAGGGTGTAGCCACTGCGCGCGCCCATGTGCTTGTACGCGGGTTGACCGATGTAGGGCGTGGTCTGCGCGACACCGCCGCAGAAGCCGGCGACCAGCGTCGAGAAGGCTTCTGCCAGGAGGATGTCGCGGGTGCGGTAATCGTCACCGGCCGCGCGTGCGCTCTCGCTGACGTTGATGCCACCGACCACCATCAGCAGGCCGAACGGCAACAGCAGCGGCAGGTACGGCACGGTCGAGGGCAGGCCCTCGAGGAACCCCAGCGTCGGCCACGGCAGTACCAGACGCAACGGCGTCGGCTCGGGCCAGTGGAAGCCCGGTGCCAGCCCGGCCGCGCCAAGCGCGTAATAGAGGGCGGTGCCGAACACGAAGGCGACGAACACGCCCGGCAACCGGACTGGCAGGCGGCCTTTCGCGACCAGCACGTACAGCAGCAGGCCGAGCGTGACGAAGCCGACCACCGGCGAGCGCAGCGCCTCCACCAGCGGCAGGAATCCCATCAGCACCAGCGCGATGCCGGCGATCGAGCCAAGCAGGCCGGCGCGCGGGATGAGCCGGGTCACCGCGTCGCCGGCGAACGACAGGATGAACTTGAGTACGCCCATCACCACCAGCGACGCCATGCCCAGTTGCCAGGTGGCGATCGCCGCGGCCTGCTCGTCCATGCCCTGCTGCTTGAAGGCGACGAAGGCCGGGCCCAGCACCAGCAGGGCCATGCCGATGCTGGTGGGCGCGTCCAGGCCGAGCGGCATCGCGGTGACGTCGTCGCGCCCGGTCCTGGCGGCCAACCGGCGCGCCATCGCGGTGTAGATGAGATTGCCCACCAGCACGCCCAATGCCGTGCCCGGGAACATGCGCGCGAACACCACCTCGGCGGGAAAGCCGAAGATTCCGATCAGCGCCGCGGAAATGAAGCCCAGGATCGAGAGGTTGTCGACGACCAGGCCGAAGAAGCCGTTGAGGTCGCCGGCGACGAACCATCGGCGGGAGGCGGTATGCGCAGTGGCCAAGGCGATGGCTCCAGTGGGATCCGGGACATCCTAGCCGAGCGGCGGCACGGGCTGGCATGACCTTTCGTTGTGGCCACCCTCGCTGTTGTTCCCAGGCGTGGACCGCAACTCAGAACGAGACGTCGACCGCCTGCCGCGCCCACAGCACCGATTCATGGCCGCTCGCCTGCTTCCACGCAAGCCGTATCGCCTCGATGTCATTGCGGTGCGCGGCGCTGTCCTCATGCAGCACCACCAGCACTTTGCAACGCTGGCGCACGATGCGTCCCTGGTCCTTGAACCGCCACTGCCCGTATCCGTCGAGCACGGTCAGCCCGTCGGGAAAACGCGGGGTTACTTCCTTGTCCAGGAATCCGCGCCACTTCGCCTCGTCGACCGTGTCGCTGCCGTCCTCGTTGCCGACGGAAAAATACAGCTCGCTGCGGATCCAGCCCGCCGCCTGCGCCGGTCGCACGGCATCGCCCTGCATGGCGGCGGAGGTTGCGGTGCTGACGCCCGCGCAGCCGGCAAGCGCCAGCGCCGCGAGCAGCATCGCGACAGACACCATGCCCTTCATTCGAAAGCCGTCAATCGACATCCAGCCATCCCCGGTAGTGCACCAGCAGCCCGATCCACGGCAGCTTCGCCGCGACGTCGAAGCGATATCGGTGGTCGCGCTCGTACTCGCGTGCGGTCACCGCGGTGAACCAGCGAAGTGGCAGCGGCAGCCCGAGCGCGCTCACCCGGGCCACATGCCAGACGACCGCGGACCCGGCACCGGGCAAGTGTTCGACATCGAGGCGAAAAGTGAAGACAAGCAGACCCAGGCGTTCGCGCAGCAGCGCGTCGTGCGCCCACAGCCGCGATCGCATCGCCCGGCCGGCGAACACGCGCGCCCAACGTTCGCCGCTGGCGTCGGCGTCAATCTCGACCTTGATCGTGCCGCGCCCCTGGGCGGGCAAGCGCGCAGCCCAGGCGCACAACCGCGACAACACTCCGGCGCCGCGATCGACCTCGACCTTGCCGTGATAGCGCCGGCACCCGTGGCGGTCGTGCAGCGCACGCAGGGTTGGCGGCAACTCGTCGAACCGCGCCGCAAGAAGTTGTCGGTACAACGACTGCGGCGCGGCTGTGGTCATTGCCTTGGCTCGATCCAGATCAGGGAGGCCATGCGGCCGGTGCGCTGGTCGCGCCGGTGCGAGAAGAAGCGCTCGGGTTCGCCGATCGTACACAGGCCACCGCCGTGGATGCGGGCGGCATCGATGCCTGCAGCTTCAAGTCGACGCCGTGCCAGGGCGTACAGGTCTACCCGCCAATGGTGCGGGCGGGTACTGGCGAACGCGCTGCCGGCGCTCCAGTCGCGCGAAACGAAGGCGTCGTAGACCTCTTCGCCGATCTCGTAATGCTTCGGCCCTGCGGCGGGACCGAGCCAGGCGTGCAGGCGCTGCGGCGCGGTACGCATGGCGGCGATGGTGTTCTCCAGCACGCCGCCGACGAGCCCACGCCATCCCGCATGGGCGGCACCGACCTCACCGCCGTCATCCGCGCAGAACAGCACGGGCATGCAATCGGCGGTGAGGATGGCCAGGACGGCGCCCGCAGTCGCCGTCACCGCGGCGTCCGCCTCGGCTTCGCTGTCATCGGCGTGGTCATCGAAGCGGACCACGTCCACCCCGTGCACCTGTCGCAGCCAGCATGGCGCCGACGGCAGCCGCGCCGCTTCGTGCAGCAGCGCGCGATTGCGCAGCACCGTCTCGGCGTCATCGCCTGCGCGCAAACCCAGGTTCAAATGATCGAACGGCGCCTGCGAGACCCCCAGCCCGTGGCGCTGAGTCGTGAAGGCCCGCACGAAGCCCGGCACCGGCCACTGCGCCTCCAGCCAGGGGGACGTCACCCTCAGCGCTCCTTCTCGGCCGCCGCCACGGTGTCGTCATGCAGCGCGCGCACCAGATCGCGCAGGTCGTCGGGCACCTGCGCGGTGCAGCGCACCGGCTCACCCGTGACCGGATGGGAGAACTCCAGCGTCTCGGCGTGCAGTGCCTGGCGCTTGAAGCCGCGCAGTGTCGCGATCAGTTCCTCGGTCGCGCCCTTGGGCAGCTTGAGCGGACCGCCGTACAACGGGTCGCCAACGATCGGGTGCTTGAGGTGCGCCATGTGCACGCGGATCTGATGGGTGCGGCCGGTTTCAAGGCGACATTCCAGCAGCGTGTGCCCGCGGAAGCGCTCGCGCAGGCGGAAATGGGTGACGGCGTCGCGGCCGTCCTCGCGCACGGCCATGCGGATGCGGTCGCGCGGGTGGCGATCGATCGGCGCATCGGCGGTGCCGCCCGACACCAGCGAACCCAGCACCACGGCCAGGTACTGGCGGTGGACCTGGCGCGAGGACAGCTGCTCGATCAGCGCCGTATGCGCCGGCAGCGTGCGCGCGACCACCATGACCCCGGAGGTGTCCTTGTCGAGGCGATGGACGATGCCGGCCCTGGGCAGGGTGTTGAGCGAGGGGTCGCGGTGCAGCAGGGCATTGACCAGGGTGCCGGCCGGATTGCCCGCACCGGGGTGGACCACCAGCCCGGCCGGCTTGTTGATGACGATGACGTGCTCGTCCTCATAAAGGACGTCCAGGGCGATGTCCTCGGGCTCGGAACGGGTCTGGACCTCGAGGGCGGCGGTGAGAGTCACCGCCTCCCCGCCCCGGACCGGTTCGCGCGGGCGGACCTCGCGGCCGTCCAGCAGGGCATCGCCGGATTTGATCCATGCAGCCAGGCGGGAGCGGGAAAAATCGGGAAAAAGCTCGGCCAGGACCGCGTCGAAGCGGCGCCCGGCGGCGCTGTCCGGGACGGTGGCATGCAGGGGCGTGGCGGGGGTGTTCATCGGAGGGGAAGGATTCAGGGCTGCCGCGCAGGGGCTGCTATTATCCGACCTTCGT
>DATDBI010000221.1:0-2675 GCA_036524915.1 Lysobacter sp.
CTGGATGATGCGGTTGGACTGGCGCATCTCGGCCACGCGCACCAGGTAGCGGTCGTAGCAGTCGCCGTTGGTGCCGACCGGGATGTCGAAGTCCACGGCGTCGTACTTGGCGTACGGCTGCTTCTTGCGCAGGTCCCAGGCAATGCCGGAGCCGCGGATCATCGCGCCGGTCATGCCCCAGGCCAGCGCCTGTTCGGGCGAGACCACGCCGATGCCGACGGTGCGCTGCTTCCAGATGCGGTTCTCGGTCAGCAGCGTCTCGTACTCGTCGACGCGATGCGGGAAGTCGTTGGTGAACGCTTCCAGGTAGTCCAGCAACGAGCCTTCACGCCACTCGTTGAAGCGCTTGAGCTTGCCGCCCTTTCGCCACGGCGATTCCTTGTACTTCGGCATGCGGTCGGGCAGGTCGCGGTAGACGCCGCCCGGACGGTAATAAGCCGCATGCATGCGCGCGCCGGAGACCGCTTCGTAGCAGTCCATCAGCTCTTCGCGCTCGCGGAACGCGTACAGGAACACGGCCATCGCGCCCAGGTCGAGCGCGTTCGAACCGATCCACATCAGGTGGTTCAGGATGCGGGTGATCTCGTCGAACATCGTGCGGATGTACTGCGCACGCTCGGGCGCCTCGATCCCCATCAGGGTCTCGATCGCGCGCACGTAGGCGTGCTCGTTGCACATCATCGACACGTAGTCGAGGCGATCCATGTAGCCGATCGACTGGTTGAACGGCTTCGACTCGGCCAGCTTCTCGGTGCCGCGGTGAAGCAGGCCGACGTGCGGGTCGGCACGCTGCACGACTTCGCCGTCCATCTCGAGGATCAGGCGCAGCACGCCGTGCGCGGCCGGATGCTGCGGGCCGAAGTTCAGCGTGTAGTTGCGGATCTCGGCGTTGTTGAGGCCGGAAGTGCTGGAGGCTGCATTCATGCTGGACGGGATGGTGCTCACTTCTTCACCTCCACACCCTGCGCGGCTTCACCGGCAGCGGTCTGGTAGCGCGCGTCGTCGCGGATCACGCGCGGCACGCCGACACGTGGCTCGATCGACACCGGCTCGTAAACCACGCGCTTCTTGTCGGCGTCGTAGCGAACTTCGACGTTGCCGATCAGCGGGAAGTCCTTGCGGAACGGGTGGCCGACGAAACCGTAGTCGGTGAGGATGCGGCGCAGGTCCGGATGGCCTTCGAAGATGATGCCGTACAGGTCGAACGCTTCGCGCTCGAACCAGTTGCTGCCCGGCCAGACCGAGGTCAGCGAATCCACCACCGGCAGATCGTCGCTCTCGGCAAAGGTGCGCAGGCGCACGCGACGGTTGTGCTGGTACGACAGCAGGTGCGCGACCGCGGCGAAGCGGCGCTCCGGTGAAGCGGCGGCGCCGTTGACCTGCTCGCCCCAGGCGAAACGGCCGGCACTCTTGCCTTCGACGCCACGCGAGAAACCTTCCGAGGACACGTCGGTGTCCCACTCGTCGCTGCCGTAGCTGAGGTAGTCGACGCCGCTGACGTCGACGAGCTGCTCGAAACCGAACTCGTCACGCAGCGCCACCGCCGTGGCCAGCCACTGGCCCGGGGCAACGTCGATCGTCAGTTCGCCACGCGGTTGCGCGACAGCAACCATCGCGTCGTCGAAGCGTGCGCTCAGGCGGTCGGCAAAGGCTTGCACGGTCTCGGCCATATCAGCGCACGCCCTGGATGTTTTCGCCAAAGTTGGTGCCGCGACGGATCTTCTTCTGCAGCTGCAGGATGCCGTAGATCAGCGCTTCGGCGGTCGGCGGGCAACCCGGCACGTACACGTCGACCGGCACGATGCGATCGCAGCCGCGCACGACCGAGTACGAGTAGTGGTAATAGCCGCCGCCGTTGGCGCAGCTGCCCATCGAGATCACCCACTTGGGGCCGGGCATCTGGTCGTAGACCTTGCGCAGCGCCGGGGCCATCTTGTTGACCAGCGTGCCGGCAACGATCATCACGTCGGACTGGCGCGGCGACGGGCGGAACACCACGCCGTAACGGTCCAGGTCCAGGCGCGCGGCGCCGGCGTGCATCATCTCGACCGCACAGCAGGCCAGGCCAAAGGTCATCGGCCACATCGAACCGGTGCGCGCCCAGTTCCACAGCGCGTCGAAGGACGTGGTGACGAAACCGTTCTGCAGCAGCGGGTTGTCGCCTTCCGGGCGCAGGATGTCGTCCAGCCGCCCTTCGGGCAGCGGGTTGTGCATCAGCTCGGAAACACCCTGGATCACTCCCATTCGAGTGCTCCCTTCTTCCAGACGTAGACGAAGCCGAGCAAGAGCATGCCGGCGAAGATGCCCATTTCGATCAGGCCGATGACACCGAGTTCGCGGAACACGGTGGCCCAAGGCACGATGAAAATGATTTCCAGGTCAAAGATGATGAACTGGATCGCGATCAGGTAGTAGCGCACGTCGAACTGCATGCGTGCACTTTCGAACGCCTCGAATCCGCACTCGTACGGGGCGAGTTTTTCGAGGGTCGGGCGCTGGGGGCCGAGCACTTTGCCCACCACCAGCAGGGCGACGCCGATACCTCCGGCGACGATCAGGAACAGCAGGGTCGGCAGGTATTCGGCCAGCACTAGTTGTTCTCTCGCTTCGTTTAGCTCGGCCGCCAACGCGACCTTGGCTCGGCGTGTTGCCGCCTGGTCATCCCCGCGCGAGAT
>DATDBI010000222.1:0-10165 GCA_036524915.1 Lysobacter sp.
GCAGGTACCCGATGAAGGCTTTTGTGCGCGGCGCCGCCGTGTTGATCACTACTGCGGCCACGCTGTTCGGCGCGGCAGCCTCTGCCCAGGACAAGACCGTGCTTACTACCGAACGCGACAAGGCCAGCTACATGGTTGGCAGCGATATCGCCCAGTCCATCGCCCCGGTGGCGCCGGACATCGACCTGGCAGCATTCGAGCGCGCCATCAAGAACGCCTTCGACGGCGGCAAGCCGCTGATCACCGAAGAGGAAGCGCAGGCCGTCGGTCCCGCGTTGATGCAGCGCATTGCCTCGCGTGCGGGCCAGGCCCCGGCCGGCGCCAAGGTCCCCGACGTGGCCAAGGACAAGGTGGCGTACCTGGTGGGCGCCGATGTCGGCCGTTCGCTCGCCCCGATCAAGGATGAACTCGATCTGCCGGTGGTCGTGCAGGCGATCCGCACCAGCTTCAACAAGGGCGCTCCGCTGTTGAGCGAAGCCGAGCAGGGCGCGGTTCGCCAGTCCTTCCAGCAGAAGGTGCAGGCCAAGATGCAGGCACAGGCGTCCGCGCTGGGTGACAAGAACAAGGCCGATGGTGCTGCGTTCCTTGCCAAGAACAAGACGGTGAAGGGCGTGTTC
Source organism: Lysobacter sp. (assembly GCA_036524915.1). Taxonomy (GTDB): domain Bacteria; phylum Pseudomonadota; class Gammaproteobacteria; order Xanthomonadales; family Xanthomonadaceae; genus Lysobacter_J. The sequence goes on from DATDBI010000222.1 coordinate 618, forward strand.
ACGACCGGCTCGGGCCTGCAGTACATGATCCTGCGCCAGGGTTCGGGCGCGCGTCCGAAGTCGACCGACCAGGTCCGCGTCAACTACCACGGCACGCTGCTCGACGGCACCGTGTTCGACAGCTCCTACGATCGCGGCCAGCCGACCGAATTCGCGCTGAACCAGGTCATCGCCGGCTGGACTGAAGGCCTGTCGATGATGCCGGTGGGCAGCAAGTTCCGCTTCTGGATCCCGGGCGAGCTCGCCTATGGCCCGAAGGGCACCCCGGGTGGCCCGATCGGACCCAATGCCACGCTGGTGTTCGACGTTGAACTGATGTCCATCCTCTGAACGGGCGCGGTACGTCTACCGTTCAGTTCGAAGCTGGCAGTTTGTCAGGCCTTAACGGCAGCGTCGCATCCACGCCGCGCTGCCGCCCCCGATTGCCGATCCCATATTCCGGAGCCAACGTCCAATGAAGTTTTCCCCGCGCCATACCGCCCTCGCTCTGGCCATTGCCTCGCTCGCGGCCCTGACGGCTGCCTGCAACAAGCCGGCCGACAAGGCTGCCGATGCCGCCAAGCCCGATGCCGCAGCCGATGCCGGCAAGGCCGGTGCCAAGGCGATCCCGGGCCTGGCGACCGAGAAAGAGCAGGTCAGCTACATGATCGGCATGGACATGGCGCGCTCGCTGGAGCCGGTCAAGGACGAGATCGACCTGGATACGCTGCACAAGGCGCTCAAGAGTTCGCTCGCCGGCGAAAAGCCGCTGCTGGACGAGAAGCAGGCCGCTGAAATCCGCGAAGCGTTCGGCCAGAAGGTACAGGCCCAGCGCATCGCCAAGATGATGGCCGACGCCAAGAAGAACCTTGAGGACGGCCAGAAGTTCATGGCCGAGAACGGCAAGAAGCCGGGCGTCGTCACCACCGCTTCGGGCCTGCAGTACCAGGTCCTGACCGAAGGCAAGGGCGCCAAGCCCAGCGTCACCGACGCGGTCAGCGCGCACTACAAGGGCGCGCTGCTCGACGGCAAGACCTTCGACAGCTCCTATGACCGCGGCGAGCCGGCGACCTTCGTGCTCGGCCAGCTGGTGCCGGGCTGGCAGGAAGGCATCGCGCTGATGCCGGTCGGCAGCAAGTACCGCTTCTGGATCCCGAGCAAGCTGGCTTATGGCGAGCAGGGCGCAGGCCCGATCGGCCCGAACCAGACGCTGGTGTTCGAGGTCGAGCTGCTCGACATCGTCAAGCCCAATGCGAAGAAGTAAGAACGGGTAGCCATCCGGGTGCGCGGAGCGGGCTCAATGTGCGCATCCGCTCCGCGCTCCCACCGACTCGTTCCCTGGAGTACCTATGCGCGTCACCATCTTCGGCACCGGATACGTTGGCCTGGTCACGGGCACCTGCCTGGCCGACGTCGGCCATGACGTGGTCTGCGTGGACATCGACCAGGCCAAGGTCGATGGCCTCAACAACGGCGTGATCCCGATTTACGAGCCGGGACTGGAGCCGATGGTCAAGGCCAACCACGCGGCCGGAAGGCTGCGTTTCACCACCGATGCGGAAGCGGCCGTGGGCCACGGCGACGTGGTGTTCATCGCCGTGGGCACCCCGCCCGACGAGGACGGCAGCGCCGACCTGAAGTACGTGCTGGCGGTGGCGCGCACGATCGGCCGCCACCTGGAGCGGCCGGTGGTGGTGGTCAACAAATCGACGGTGCCGGTCGGCACGGCCGACAAGGTTCGCGCAACCATCGCCGCCGAACTGGCGTCGCGTGGCGCAGACCTTGGCTTCGAGGTCGCCTCCAATCCGGAATTCCTCAAGGAAGGCGACGCGGTCAACGACTGCATGCGTCCCGACCGGATCGTGATCGGCGCCAGCAGCGTGGCGGCAGTGGAAAAGCTCAAGCGACTGTACGCACCGTTCAACCGCAACCACGAGCGCATCGTGGTGATGGACGTGCGTTCGGCGGAACTGACCAAGTACGCGGCCAACGCGATGCTGGCGACCAAGATCAGCTTCATGAACGAGATCGCCAACATCGCCGAGAAGGTGGGCGCCGACGTGGAGATGGTTCGGCAGGGCATCGGCTCGGACCCGCGCATCGGCTGGCACTTCATCTACCCGGGCGCCGGCTATGGCGGCTCGTGCTTCCCCAAGGACGTGCAGGCGCTGGCGAAGACGGCGCAGCAGCACGGTTACGACGCGGAGCTGCTGGGCGCGGTCGAGTCGGTCAACGACCGCCAGAAAGAGCACCTGTTCGAGCTGATTGGCCGTCATTACGACGGTGCCATCGCTGGCAAGACGTTCGCGGTGTGGGGCCTGGCGTTCAAGCCAAACACCGACGACATGCGCGAGGCCTCGAGCCGGCGCCTGCTGCAGCTGCTGTGGGACGCCGGCGCCAGGGTGCGGGCCTACGACCCGGAAGCGACTGAAGAGGCGCAGCGGATCTTCGGCGAGCGCGACGACCTGGTGCTCTGCGATTCGGCGCGTGCCGCGCTGGCCGATGCCGACGCGCTGGTCGTGGTGACCGAATGGAAGCAGTTCCGCAGTCCCGATTTCCAGCGCCTGGGCCAGTCGCTGGCTGACCGCGTGATCTTCGATGGCCGCAACCTCTACCACCCCGACGAAGTCGAGGCGGCCGGGCTGGCGTATTACGGCATCGGCCGCGGCCGCTCGATTCTGATCGACGACGCGGCATGAGCAACCCGAGTGAGCTCGAGCAGCGTCTGGTCGACCTGGAAATGCGCGTTGCATTCCAGGAGCAGGCCCTGACTGAACTGAGCGATGCGCTGGCCGGCGCACGCGAGGAAGAAGGTCGCAATGCCCTCTTGCTGCATCGCGTGCTTGAGGAACTCAAGCAGATGCGCATGGTGATGTCGACCAACCCGATCACCGGCGACGCGTCGCAAGAACCGCCCCCGCCGCACTACTGACAAGACGCAATGAGCAATAGTCTTCGCGATGAACTGATGGGGCTGGGCTTCAAGCCGGCGCCGAAGCCCGAGCGCCCGGCCCAGCCCAGGCAGGACGGCAGGCCTGGCGGCAAGCAGGGCGCACGGGGTCCCGCGCCTGGCGGCAAGCCGCAGGGTGGCAAGCCCGGGTCGCACGCGGCCGGTGCCCCCAAGGGCGACGCACGCAAAGGCGCGCCGGGCCGGAGTGACCCGCGCAAGGGTGACCCGCGCAGGAACGACCCGCGCAACGCAGGCGGTGCACGCCCGGGCGGCAAGCCGCAGTCGCGCGAGGACATCGACCTGGCCAAGGCCTACGCGATACGCGCCCAGCGCGAGAAGGACGAACGCATCGCGGCCGAGGCGGCCAGGCAGGAAGAAGCCCGGCTGCGCCGCGAGTCCCGCGCCAGGCTGACCGAGCTGGTCAAGGACAAGGCGCTCAATGATCCGGCGGCCGAGATCGCCCGTCATTTCCCGTATGGCGGGAAGATCAAGCGCATCTACGTCAACGAAACGCAGCTCAAGGCGCTCAACGCCGGCGAACTGGGCGTGCTGCAGTTGGATGGGCGCTACGTGCTGGTGGACGCCGACATGCTGGCCCAGGCGGAGCAGATCTTCGCCGCGGCGATCGCGTTGAAGGTCGATCCGAATGCGCCAGCCGGCGAGGATCCGTACGCGGATCCGCAATACCAGGTGCCAGACGATCTGGTCTGGTGAGCCTTGCCGCCATCCGGGCTTTCACCGGGATGGCGGCGTCTGATTACTCCGGGTCGTAATCCAGGTTCGACGCGAGCCAGCGCTCGCCCTGCGCGAGACTGACGCCCTTGCGGCGCGCGTAGTCCTCAACCTGCTCCTTCGATACCCGGCCAACCACGAAATACTGGCTGTCGGGGTGGCTGAAGTAGTAGCCCGAAACCGCCGCCGCCGGATACATCGCGAAACTTTCCGTGAGCTGCAGCCCGGCATTGCCCGGTGCGTCGAGCATCGCGAACAGCGTCGCCTTCTCGCTGTGCTCCGGGCAGGCCGGATAGCCGGGCGCGGGGCGGATGCCGCGGTAGGACTCGTGGATCAGCGCATCGTTGTCGAGTGACTCGTCGTCGGCGAATCCCCAGAACTCCTTGCGCACCCGTTGATGCAGGCGCTCGGCCAGGGCCTCGGCGAAGCGGTCGGCCAGTGCCTTGAGCAGGATCGCGTTGTAGTCGTCGTGGTCGGCTTCGAAGCGGGCGACGTGTTCCTCGATGCCCAGGCCGGCGGTAACGGCGAATCCACCGATCCAGTCGCGTTTTCCCGAGTCCTTCGGCGCGATGAAATCGGCCAGGCAGAAGTCGGGGCGCTCGACCGGCTTGTCGACCTGCTGGCGCAGGAAATGCAGGGTGGTTGGTGTGGCGCCGGTGTCGACGACGACATCGTCGCCAACGCTGTTTGCCGGCCACAACGCGAACACGGCCTTCGCCTTCAGCCACTTCTCTTTAACGATGCGCTTGAGCATCGCCTTCGCATCGCCGAGCAACTCCCGTGCCTGCGCGCCGACGATTTCATCGTCGAGGATGGCCGGGTACTTGCCTGCCAGTTCCCAGGTGTTGAAGAACGGCGTCCAGTCGATGTAGTCGACGAGTTCCGCGAGCGGATAGTCATCGAACACGTGCAGGCCCGGCTGTCGGGGTTCCGGCGGCGTGTAGTCCTGCCAGCGGCCATCGAAGCGCTGCGCGCGCGCCTTCGCCAGCGGCACCAGGCGTTTGCCGTCGCCGCGGTGCTTGTGGCGTTCGCGGATCTCGGCGTAATCGGCGTCGTTGGCGGCAACGAAGCCGACGCGCAGGTCGGGGCTGATCAGCGATTGCGCGACGCCGACCGCGCGCGAGGCGTCTTTCACCCACACCGTCGGCGACTTGTAGTGCGGATCGATCTTCAGGGCCGTGTGCGCGCGGGACGTGGTCGCCCCGCCGATCAGCAACGGCATGTGGAAGCCCTGGCGCTGCATCTCGCGGGCAACGTGGCTCATCTCCTCGAGCGACGGCGTGATCAGGCCGGACAAACCGATCAGATCGGCATTCTCGGCACGGGCGCGGTCGAGGATGGTCTGCGCCGGGACCATCACGCCCAGGTCGACCACGTCGAAGTTGTTGCAGGCGAGCACGACGCCGACGATGTTCTTGCCGATGTCGTGCACATCGCCCTTGACCGTCGCCATGACGATCTTGCCGTTCGACTTGCCAACGTCGCCGGTGCGCAGCTTCTCGGCTTCGATGTAGGGCAACAGGTACGCCACGGCCTTCTTCATCACGCGCGCGGACTTGACCACCTGCGGCAGGAACATCTTGCCGGCGCCGAACAGGTCGCCGACGACGTTCATGCCGTCCATCAGTGCGCCTTCGATCACGTCGAGCGGGCGGGTGGACTGGGCGCGTGCTTCTTCGGTATCGGTCTCGATGTACTGGTCGATGCCGTGCACCAGCGAATGGCTCAGGCGTTCACGCACCGGGCGCTCGCGCCAGGCCAGGTCCTCGACGCGCTTTTCGCCCTTCTTGCCCTTGAAGCGGTCGGCGATCTCGAGCAGACGCTCGGTGCCATCGCTGCGGCGGTTGAGCACGACGTCCTCGACGCGCTCGCGAAGGTCGGCTTCGAGATCGTCGTAGAGGGGCAGGGCGCCGGCGTTGACGATGCCCATGTCCATGCCGGCGCGGATCGCGTGGTACAGGAACACGACGTGGATCGCCTGGCGCACCGGCTCGTTGCCGCGGAACGAGAAGCTGACGTTGGAGACGCCGCCGGAAATGTGGCTGAACGGAAACCGCCGCTTGAGCTCGCGGGTGGCCTCGATGAAAGCGACCGCATAGTCATTGTGTTCGTCGATGCCGGTCGCGATGGCGAATACGTTGGGGTCGAAGATGATGTCTTCCGGCGGAAAGCCGATCTCCTGCGTGAGCAGTCGATAGGCGCGCGAGCAGATGTCGACCTTCCGCGCGACCGTGTCGGCCTGGCCAGCCTCGTCGAACGCCATCACCACCACGGCGGCGCCATAGCGGCGCACCAGCCGCGCCTGGCGCAGGAACTCGGCCTCGCCTTCCTTCATCGAGATCGAGTTGACGATGCCCTTGCCCTGCAGGCACTTCAGGCCGGCCTCGATCACGCTGAACTTCGAGCTGTCGACCATCACCGGTACGCGCGCGATGTCGGGCTCGGCGGCCATGAGGTTGAGGAACTCGACCATGGCTCGCTCGGAGTCGAGCATGCCTTCGTCCATGTTGACGTCGATGACCTGGGCGCCGTTCTCGACCTGCTGGCGCGCGACCACGACGGCTTCGTCGAGGCGGCCTTCCAGGATCAGCTTCTTGAACTGCGCCGAGCCGGTGACGTTGGTGCGCTCGCCGACATTGATGAAGTTGCTTTCCGGGGTGATCTGCAGCGGCTCGAGGCCGCTGAGACGGGTCTGGCGCGGCAATGCGCTCATGCGGCCTGTTCCCTGTCCGCGTTCTCCAGCGAAGGCAACACGCGCGGCGGATACGGCGCCACGGCTTGCGCGATCGCGGCGATGTGCGCCGGCGTGGTGCCGCAGCAACCGCCGACCAGGTTCAGCAGGCCGGCCTGGGCGAATTCGCCCAGCACCGCGGCCATGTCCTCGGGCGTCTCGTCGTAACCGCCGAACGCATTGGGCAGGCCGGCGTTCGGATGGGTGCTGACGTTCGCATCGGCAACCTGGGCGAGGACGTCGACATGCGCACGCAGGTCCTTGGCGCCGAGCGCGCAATTGAGTCCGATGGCCAGCGGCTGCGAGTGCCGAAGCGAGTACCAGAACGCCTCGGCGGTCTGTCCCGACAGGGTACGGCCGGACGCGTCGGTGATGGTGCCGGAGATCATCACCGGCAGGCGTGCGCCGCGCGCGTCGAACGCTTCCTCGATCGCGAACAGGGCGGCCTTGGCATTGAGCGTGTCGAACACCGTCTCGACCATCAGCACGTCGGCGCCGCCGTCGATCAGGCCATCGGTGGCTTCGCGGTAGGCCACGCGCAGCTCGTCGAAGCTGATCGCGCGGAAGCCTGGACGGTTGACGTCGGGGCTGAGCGAGGCGGTGCGGCTGGTCGGTCCGAGCACGCCGATCACGAAGCGCGGGCGGTCCGGGGTGTTGGCTTCGGCCGCGTCGCAGGCGGCGCGAGCCAGTCGCGCACCGCTTTCGTTGAGTTCGCGCGCGAGGTGCTCCAGTCCGTAGTCGGCCAGCGACACGGTGGTGGAGTTGAAGGTATTGGTTTCGATCAGGTCGGCGCCGGCATCCAGGTACTGCGAATGGATCTCGCGAATGATGTCGGGCTGGGAGAGCGTGAGCAGGTCGTTGTTGCCGCGCTGATCGCGCGCGCAGCCGCAACCCTCGCCGTGGACGTGCTCGGCATGCGCATAGGCGCGGTCGTAACCGTGGGCGAAGCGTTCGCCACGGTAGGCGGCCTCGTCGAGTTCATGGCGCTGGATCATCGTGCCCATGGCGCCGTCGATGATGAGGATGCGCTCGCCCAGTCGCTGCTGCAGCGAGTGGGCGCGTTCCGGGTTGAGCCAGGGGAGGGTGCTCATGTCAGGACTTCCTGCTTGTCTTGCGTGCTGCGGATAGAGGTTCGGGTGCTGCGACCGCGGGTTTGCGTGCGATCAGTGCGATCACTTCGAAATGCGGCGGGCGCCGTTCGCGAGTGACGGTCTCGCAACTGCTGATGTCGAATCCGGCCTTGCCGACGAACTTCGACAGGTCCTTCTCGCTGAAGCCGAGGTTCACGTGCCCGTAGGCCTCCACCACGCCGCGATGTTCATGCCGGGCAAGGCTGGTGAGCAGCAGCCGACCGCCCGGTCGCAGCACGCGCGCGGCCTCGGCAACGGCCTGGGCCGGATGCTCGGAATAGGTCAGCGCATGCATCAGCACCACCAGGTCGAAATGGGCGTCGGCAAAGGGGAGGGCGTGCATGTTGCCCTCACGAACTTCGACGTTCCTGAGCTTGCGCAGGCGCTCGGATGCGGCCAGAACGACCTTGGTGCTGGAGTCCAGGCAGACGTAGCGGTGCGAGTGTGGCGCCAGAAGCTCGGCCAGCACGCCATCGCCGGAAGCGATGTCGAGCACGTCGCCAGGTTCCAGCAGCGGCAGCGCCGAGCGCGCCAGCGCTTCCCAGGTGCGGCCGGGGGAGTAGTGGCGCTCCATGTCACCGGCCACCGTATCGGCCCAGTTCTGTTCCGACGCGCGCGCAGCCAGAACGTTGCCGACGCGCTCGGCGTCCTGGCGCAGCAGCGGGTCGTCGCTGCCTTCACGCAGCGTTTGCCACAGTGCCTTCTGCGCCGAGTCGAGCGAGGCGTCGTCGAAGCGATAGTAGGCCGACACGCCGGAGCGGCGGTCGCGCACCAGGCCCGCTTCCTTCAGCTTTGCCAGGTGCGTCGAAACGCGGGGCTGGGCAAGGCGGGTGATCGCCGACAATTCCGCGACGGTCAGCTCTTCGCTTTCCAGCAGTGCCAGCAGGCGCACGCGGGTGGCGTCGGCGAACACCTTCAGTCGCAGCGACCAGCCTTCCAGATCCATGATTTATCAACCTATCGCGATATAGCGATAAGTGTGGCCCGCAAGGCCTGAAGGGTCAAGCGCGGGCTATCGGCACCGGCAGCGTACTTCGATCACCCCCGGGGTTCGCGGTGGCCCCGAACCAGGGGGGGCGAATTCCACGGAGGGCGAGGGAGGGCGGGAATGACGCTGCGCAACAACATTCGGGGCCTGCCTTTCCTGCACGAGACAGCTACAATTCTCCGTCTGTAGCGTCAAACACCCCAAATACTTGCAGCCTCGAGGAAGTCGCCGTGGATTTTCGCTTCACTGAAGAGCAGTTGATGATCCAGGATGTGGCCCGCCGCATCGCCCAGGAAAAAATTGCTCCCAGCGCAGAGCACCACGACCAGACCGGCGAATTCCCGCTGGCGAACATCCGCACCCTGGGCGAGAACGGCCTGATGGGCATCGAGGTGCCGGCCGAGTACGGCGGCGCGGGGATGGACCCGATCAGCTACGTGCTGGCCATGATCGAGATTGCCGCCGGCGACGCCGCCCACTCGACGATCGTGTCGGTCAACAATTCGCTGTTCTGCAACGGCATCCTCAAGTTCGGCACCGAGGAACAAAAGCAGCTGTACGTGCGCGCCATTGCCGAAGGCCGCGAAATCGGCGCCTTCGCCCTGACCGAGCCGCAGTCCGGTTCCGATGCGACCGCGATGCGCTGCAAGGCCACCAAGCAGGCCGACGGCACCTTCCTGATCAACGGCAAGAAGAGCTGGATCACCTCCGGCCCGGTCGCCAAGTACATCGTCCTGTTCGCCGTGACCAATCCGGAACTGGGCCCGCGCGGCATCACTGCATTCATGATCGACACCGCCCGGGCCGGTTTCCATCGCGGCAAGACCGAGCCCAAGCTCGGCATCCGCGCTTCGGCGACCTGCGAGATCGAGTTCGCCGACTACGTGGTCCAGCCCGACGAGGTCCTGGGCAAAGAGGGCGAGGGCTTCAAGATCGCCATGAGCGTGCTTGACGCCGGCCGCATCGGCATCGCTTCGCAGGCGATCGGCATCGCACGCGCTGCCTACGAGAAGACCGTCGAGTACGTGAAGGAGCGCA
>DATDBI010000223.1:0-1968 GCA_036524915.1 Lysobacter sp.
TTGTCGGCGGTGTCCTGGTCGGGGATGCGCAGCAGCGCCTCGGCCACGCACATCAGCAGCACGCCTTCCTCGCTGCCCAGGTCGTACTGGCGCATGAAGGCCTCGATCGCGCCCTGGTCCTGGGCGCGGGCACGCACGCGCTGGACGACGCCGGCGGCGGTGGCCTGGGCGGCGTCGCGCTCGGCATCGGGCAGGCGGGCCAGTTCGAGCAGGGCGCGGACGTGCTCGGCCTCGTCGCGGACCCAGCCGGCGGTGATCGCGGCACGGGGCGCGGCCGGCGCCGGCGGGATTTCGGGGCTGAGCAGCGCGCGCGTCGGCGGCGGGCCGTCGCTGGCGACGGCGGGGGAAGCGTTGATGGTCATCGGGCCCGGGAGACTGCCGTGGGGAGCCCGATAGTTTAGAGCTTACGAGTGCCACTGGCCTGTGCGCCGCCGGCCGGGGGGGCGGGGCCGGACCCTCGTCGAAGACCGGGCAGAGAAATGCCGGCGCAATCCCCACCCCGGCGGACAACGCCCTACCGAAGTCCGGGAGTCGGGTTCGAAAGCAAGAAACCGCACCGGTCAATTTCGGGTCGCAAGCCCCTCAAGCGTGGCAAAGAGCCATTTTTGCAAGGTCCGCGGCCCGCTTCCTGCATCGCGCGGGTTGCCGCAACAGTGGTCGGCGGCTACCATTTCTCGGTTATCCGTAGCGCCATGGGGCCATCCGCCCCTGCGTGATGGGCCCCGTACCGAGTGTCAGGGGCTCGCCAGCCACCTCCGTCCGGACGGTCCCCGCGTTGTTGCGCGGCCGGTGCCGGGAGAGGCAGCCCGCGGAGCAGCACGTACAACCGTATCCCTACACGTTACCTAGTTGATATTTCTGGGGCTCGAACAGATGAAAGCCGGTCGTTTCAAGCAGTGGGCAGCGGGCATCGCCGCAATGGCGTTGCCGGTCCTTGCGTTCGCGCAGGCGGCCGATCCCAAGCCGTGGCAGCTGAACATGGGCAAGGGCGTCACCGCCCAGTCCGTCAATGCCTACGAGGCCCACATGCTCGCGCTGTGGATCTGCGTGGTCATCGGCATCCTGGTGTTCGGCGCGATGGCCGTGGCCATGGTCAAGTTCCGCCACTCCAAGGGTGCGGTGCCGGACAAGGACTTCACCCACTCCACCAAGCTGGAAATCGTCTGGACCGTGGTCCCGGTGGTGCTGCTGGTGGCGATGGCGTTCCCGGCGACCAGCAAGCTGATCAAGATGTACGACACCCGCGAAGCGGCGATGACCGTCAAGGTCACCGGCTACCAGTGGATGTGGAAGTACGAGTACCTGGGCGAGAACGTGGCCTTCACCAGCCGCCTCGACCGCAACAGCGACGCGATGCGCCAGAGCAAGGCCGTCCCGAACGCCGCCCAGAACCCGCACTACCTGCTCGACGTCGACAACGTCCTGGTGCTGCCGACCGACACCAAGATCCGTTTCGTCATCACCGCCGACGACGTGATCCACGCGTGGTGGGTGCCGGCCCTGGGCTGGAAGCAGGATGCGATCCCGGGCATCGTCAACGAGGCCTGGACCGACATCTCCAAGCCGGGCATCTACCGCGGCCAGTGCGCCGAACTGTGCGGCAAGGACCACGGCTTCATGCCGATCGTGGTCAAGGCCGTGCCGAAGGCGGAGTACCAGCAGTGGCTGGCCGCCGAGAAGGCCAAGAACGCCCCGGCTCCGGCTCCCGCCGCGCCTGCCGCACCTGCGGAGCCCGCCGCTGCACCGGCTGAACAGCCGGCGCCGGAAGGCACCACCCCGAACACCGAAGCCGTCGCCGCTGTCGCGGCTGCCGGCTGATCGTCACGCAATCCTGAGGTAGGCCATGGCCGTCACGCACGCTGACACCCATCACGATGATCACGCCCACAAGCAGGGCTTCATCGAGCGTTGGTTCTTTTCGACCAACCACAAGGACATCGGCACGCTGTACCTGATCTTCAGCTTCAT
>DATDBI010000224.1:0-2598 GCA_036524915.1 Lysobacter sp.
ACTGTCGGTGCCGCCGGTGGTGGTCAGCGCCTCCATGCCGTTGATGCGCACGCGGGTGAACTGGCTGTCGAGGCCGCGCACCGAGATCTGCCGGCCTTCGCCGGCATCGCGCGCGATCGACACGCCCGGGATGCGCTGCAATGATTCGGCCAGGTTCAGGTCCGGGAAATCGGCGATGTCTTCGGCGACGATCGCATCGACCACGCCGACTTCACTGCGCTTCTTGTCCAGGGCCTTCTCGAGGCTGCCGCGGAAGCCGGTGACGACGACGGCGTCGAGATCGGTCGCCTGCTGGCGCTGCGCCCCGGTTTCGGCGACGGCTTCGGCAGGCGCGGTGGTCGAAGTGGCAGTGTTATTGGCGGTCGACGCATCCTGGGCAAGCGCGCTGAGCGCCGCCATCTGCAGCGCGAGGCCTATCGAGGCCGCCAATAAGGTAACCGGTGTCTTTTTGGTGGCACGCTGAAATTGCATAGGTTCCCCTCCCTAATGACTAAGACAGCTTGTAAGGTGCTTGTTGACTGGCTTGCGACGCTTGCTATGGTGTTCACGCGGTGCAAATGACACCGATGGTCAAAACCCTAACAAAAGGGACGGCGATTGGCATGCTGCGCTGCGCCATAACCGGGCCGGCAGCGCCACGACGGCGCGCCAGGCGCTATCAATAGGGACTATTCCATCCTCCGGGAGCAGGACGTGAGTCAACGGATCGTGTGTTTTGGGGAACTGCTGTTGCGCCTTTCGGCGCCAGGACGGGAGCGTCTGCTGCAGTCGCCGGCGCTGGATGTCCACATCGGCGGGGCCGAGGCCAACGTCGCCGTGTCGCTGGCGCGGTTCGGCCACGATGCGGCCGTGGTCAGCACCGTGGCCGACAACGCACTGGGTGAAGCGGCGGCCGGCGAGCTTCGGCGTCATGGCGTGGACACCCGCCACGTGCGCACAGCGCCCGGACGGATGGGCCTGTACTTCCTCTCGCACGGTGCCATGCAGCGTCCGAGCGAGGTGCTCTACGACCGCGCCGACTCGGCCTTCGTGCGGGCAACGGATTACGACTGGGACGCGCTGCTGGATGGCGCGAGCTGGCTGCACCTGTCCGGCGTGAGTCCGGCGCTGGGTGCCGCAACCGCCGAGGCCACGGTGGCTGCGGCCCGTGCTGCGCGCCGGCGCGGGGTCAAGGTGTCGTTCGACGGCAACTTCCGCGGCAAGTTGTGGCAGGCATGGAATGGCGATGCCGCCGCCATCCTGCGCCGCATCTTTGCCGAGGCCGACCTGGTCTTCGCCGACCATCGCGACATCGAGGTGGTGCTGGGCCAGCGCAGTGCCGGCGAGGGCGAGGACGCGGTGGCCGAGGCGGCCACGCATGCCTTTGCCGCCTTCGAGCACCTGCAGTGGCTCGCCTGCACGCTGCGCAGCCAGCACAGCGTCGATCACCACACGATGTCGGCGGTGATGTTCGGACGCGACGGTGCGCGCCATCGCGCCCCCGGCTACGAGCTGGAGGCGATCGTCGACCGTATCGGCACCGGCGATGCCTTCGCCGCTGGCGTCCTGCATGGCCTTATCGCCGGCATGGATCCGGCCAGGTTGCTGCATTTCGGCCTGGGTGCGGCATGCCTGAAACACTCGCTGCCAGGCGATTTCAACCTGGTCGCGCACGCCGACGTCGAGGACTTCATCGCACAGGCGGGCTTCCATGTCCGTCGTTGACGCCCAGGCGCTGCTGCGCGGCAGCCGCATCATCCCGGTCTACACGCCGGGCAGCGTCGACGAAGCCGTGGCGGTGGCGCAGGCGCTGTTGCGCGGCGGCATCGACGCGATCGAGGTGACGCTGCGCACGCCGGTGGCACTGGAGGCGATCGCGGCGATCGCCGCGCACGTGCCGGGGATGAAGGTCGGTGCCGGCACGGTGCTCGATGCCCTGCAGATGCGCCAGGTACAGCGCGCCGGCGCTTGTTTTGCCGTCTCGCCCGGTTCCTCGGCGGAGCTGCTGGCTGCCGCGCGGGAGGAATCAATGGCCTACCTGCCGGGCGTCGCCACCGGCAGCGATGTGATGGCGGCGATGGCGGCGGGCTTTGGACTGCTCAAGTTGTTTCCGGCGCAGGCGATCAATGCGCTGGAACTCCTGGCCGCCTGGCGCGGGCCATTTGCACAGGCGCGCTTCTGTCCGACCGGCGGCATCGATGCGGCGCTCGCGCCTCAATACCTGCGCCAGCCCAACGTCGCGTGCCTCGGCGGGTCATGGCTGACGCCCGCCAATGCACTGGCGGCAGGCGACTGGAGCCACATCGAAACCCTGGCGCGAGAGGCCGCGGCACTGTCAATTGGCTGACCGACGGACGGCCAAAGTGGTCGCTGCGGCGGTTCCGGACAAAGAAAGTGGCGATTTCCCGCTTTTTTTCGCCACTTACCACTTGGCGGCGCCTTTTCATTGCCCTACATTCCGCTTGCCTAGCGGGGAAATCCGGGCACCCATCAACTAATCGAGTATTACGAGACACATATGGCGAAGACGAAGAAAGTGGCAAAGAAGGCCGCGCCGAAGAAGACCGCCGCCGCCAAGCCGGCTGCACCGAAGCCGATCAAGGAAGCGCTGACCAAGTC
>DATDBI010000225.1:0-1390 GCA_036524915.1 Lysobacter sp.
CAGAAGGCCGAGCTTTGGGGGCGATGGAAGCAAGGCCAAAGCATTTCGTCGATCTCGCGGGCCTTGGACCGCAGGAACAAGACCGGCGTTCAGCGGATCGTATCCTTGCAGGGCGGCTTTGCTCCGTCAGCAAGGCGTAGAGCGGCCTCGGCGCTTGGACTGGCGGAGCGCGAAGAGATCTCTCGGGGGATCGCGGCGGGTCTTGCAATTCGCGCCATCGCACGAAGTCTTGGGCGCGCGCCATCGACAGTATGTCGCGAGATCACGCGCAATGGTGGTACGCGAACCTACCGTGCAGCTCGGGCTGACAAGCAGGCTTGGGAGCGCGCGCTGCGCCCGAAACAGTGTCGCCTGGCATGCTCTGGACGGCTACGATGGCGGGTGGCGCAAAAGCTGGCGCTACAATGGTCGCCGGAGCAGATATCGGGCTGGCTGAGGCGAGAGTACCCGGGTGATCCAAGCATGCGGATATCTCATGAAGCGATCTATCGCAGTCTATTCATCCAGTCGCGAGGGGTGCTCAAGAAGGAACTGACAGCGCATCTGCGCACCAAACGGCAGATGCGTCTTGCCAAAGGTGCCCAGCGCCGAACGGGGCAAGGACAAATCCTCGATATGGTCTCTATCCGCGAGCGGCCCGCTGAGGCTGAGGACCGCGCCATCCCAGGCCATTGGGAAGGTGATTTGCTCACCGGTGCGAACGACACGAACATCGCCACCCTCGTCGAGCGACACAGCCGGTTCACGATGCTTGTGAAGTTGGCGAGAAGAGACTCGGCGACCGTCGTAGCGGCCGTCGCCAAGCAGATCGGCACATTGCCTGAAGAATTGCGGCGCTCGTTGACATGGGACCAGGGCAAGGAGATGGCTCGTCACAAGAGCTTCACCGTTGCAACCGATCTACAGGTCTACTTCTGCGACCCGCGCAGTCCCTGGCAGCGCGGCAGCAACGAAAATACCAACGGTCTGCTCAGGCAGTACTTCCCCAGAGCAACCAACCTCTCCCACGTCTCGCAGGCTCAACTAAACGCCATCGCCCTGCGGCTCAACCAGCGCCCGCGGAAAATCTTGGACTTCGAAACGCCGGCGGATAGGCTACAGAAAGTGTTGTGATGACCGGTTGAACCCACCGCCGCATAGCGGCCATAGCGAACAAGTCGTCGCCATGCTCGCCGCCGAGCCGATGCCGAGCCTGCTTTCCCGCTTGGTCGCGCGGGGTCTGTCGCTGAACCTTTCCGGCGTTTCCTCCGCGACAATCCCGATGCCGTCGCGGATGGGACCGCCAGCCGGTTCGTGGGTCGCCGAAAACAACGCCATCAGAGTGATTAAGCCGACCCTGACCTCGGCCACGCTGGTGCCGCGAAAAGTTGCTACAATCTCGACGCTGACT
>DATDBI010000226.1:0-11963 GCA_036524915.1 Lysobacter sp.
GCAGGGGGTCGCGGGCACCGCAACACGCAAGGACTTCCCGCAAGGGAATGGGGGATACATGGAAAGTTTCGAATACCGCAACCCGTACACGGCGCCGACGGCGCAGGTCCAGCCCACCGCTGCCGAGCGTTTCGACGACGAGCAGGTCACTGCCGGAAGACTGCCGCGCCTGATGGCGGCCCTGGTCGACGGCGGCATTTCGCTGGTCATCGCCGTACCGGCCATCATCGGTGCGATGCGCTACGACGCGACACGTGGCGTCGGTGAACTGGGTGGATCGCTGATCCTGCTCAGCCTGGTCGGCTACCTGGCGTTGTTCATCTACACCTTGATCCTGCTGGCCCGCGAAGGCCAGACCATCGGCAAGCGCGCCATCGGCATCCGCATCGTTCGCACCGACGGCGAGCGCGTTGGCCTGGGCCGCCTGTTCTGGCTGCGCTATTTCGTGCCGGGCCTGATTGGCGCAGTGCCCTACATCGGCTGGATCTTCAGCCTCGCCAACATCCCGTGGATCTTCGGTGAGCAGCGCCGCTGCCTGCACGACCACATTGCCGACACGATGGTCGTCAACGCCTGATGCTCGACACGTACCGGGAGGTGGTGACGCCCGAGGGCGTCGCCCTTCACCTGCCCGCGGCCGGTCCGGTGCCGCGGGCTCTGGCCTGGCTGATGGACCTGGCAATCCGGCTGGGCGTGGTGATCGTGTCCTCCATGGTGCTCGCCCTGCTGGGGCGCGCCGGCTTCGGCTTCCATGCCGTGCTGGTGTTCCTGCTGTACTGGTTCTATCCGGTGGCCTTCGAGGCGCTCTGGGACGGACGCACGCCCGGCAAACGTGCGCTTGGCCTGCGCGTGGTCGCCGCCAATGGCGCACCGGTGGGCTGGCTGGCGGCGTTCACGCGCAACCTGCTGCGAGTCGTCGACATGCTGCCCATGGCCTACGCGACCGGGCTGGTCAGCAGCCTGCTCGATCCATGGGGACGGCGCATCGGCGACATGGTGGCCGGCACACTGGTGGTGCACGACGTCCGCGCGCAGGCGCCTGCGCCTTTCACCGTGAACCAGGTGATGGCACCGCCGGTCGCGCTGCATCCGTACGAACAGGCCGCGCTGGTGGCGTTTGCCGAGCGCGGTCCGCGACTGACCCAGGCCCGGCAGGAAGAACTGGCCGAGTTCGCCACGCCGCTTACCGGCGCGCGCGGCACCTTGGCGGTGACACGCCTGTATGGCATCGCCAACTGGTTGCTGGGGCGCCGCTGAGATGAGGCAGGAGCATTTCGTCCAGCGTCACCAGGCCGAGTGGACCGCCTTCGAGCAGTGGCTCGATACGCGCGGCCAGCACGTCAAGCGTGCGCGTATGTCGCGTCGCCAATGGCACGGCCTGGCCGACCACGAGATGCCTGCCCGCTACCGCCGGCTGTGCCAGCAGCTCGCCCTGGCCCGTCGCCGGGGCTACAGCCCGCTGGTCACCGATCGCCTGCAGGGCCTGATGCAGCGCGGGCACGGACTGCTCTATCGCACGCCACCGCCGCGCTGGCGCCGCGTGGTCGAATTCCTGCTGGCCGGATTCCCGCGCCTGGTGCGCGCCGAGCGTGGCTGCATGGCGGCCTCGGCTTTGCTGTTCTGGTTGCCGCTGGTGGTGGTGTTCGTCGCCATCCAGCTGACGCCGGAGCTGTCGGCGTCGTTGTTCGATCCGGCCCAGCTCATGCAGTTCGAGTCGATGTACGACCCCGACGATCCGGTGCGCAAGCTCGGACGCGACAACGGCACCGACATCGCCATGTTCGGCCACTACGTGTGGAACAACGTCAGCATCGGCTTCCGCACGTTCGCCAGCGGCCTGCTCGCAGGCATCGGCGCGATCGTGGTGCTGATCGTCAACGGCATCATGATCGGCGGCGTGGCCGGCCACCTGCAGGCGGTCGGCCACGGCGATCCGTTCTGGCGCTTCGTCGCCGGCCACTCCGCGCCGGAGCTCACCGCGATCGTCATCGCCGGTGGCGCCGGACTGCGCCTTGGCCTGAACCTCGTCGCACCCGGCCAGCGCAGCCGCGGCGACGCCCTCATCGAAGCCGGCCGGCGCGGCGCGCTGCTGTGCCTGGGCGTGCTGGCGATGCTGGTGTTCGCCGCGTTCGTCGAGGCGTTCTGGTCGTCGATCGCGTGGATGCCGGCGTGGATCAAGTACAGCGTCGGCGGCGCGATGTGGGCGCTGATCCTGCTTTGGCTCTGGCGCGGTGGACGCAATCGCTCCTTCGCCGATGCCGATCTGGGCCTGGGCAACACGCGCGTGGATGCGAGCGCGCCATGAGGATCGAATCGCTGACCGTGGCATTGCGCCCGCGCACCGCGTGGGAGGCGGTCGAGCTCGGCACGGCACTGACCCGTCGCCACGCCGCGGCCATCTGGAAGCCGTGGCTCGCACTGACGGTGCCGATGCTGCTGGTGTTGAACGCATTCGCATGGGCCATCGATGCGCTGTGGCTGGCCGGCCTGCTGATGTGGTGGCTGAAGCCGGCATTCGATCGCATCCCGCTATACGTGCTCTCGCGCGCGGTGTTCGGCGACGTGCCGACGCCTCGCCAGACATTGCAGGCGCAACGCAACTGGAGCCTGCGCTGGTTGCTGCCGTACCTGACCTGGCGCCGGCTGGGGCCGGTCCGGTCGCTCTACCTGCCGGTCGACCTGCTCGAGGGCGGTCAGGGTCGCGAGGCCGGCGAGCGCCGGCGCACCCTCGGCGCACCGGCCTACGGCGTGGCCAGCATGCTGACGCTGGTCTGCATCAACTTCGAGCTGGCGCTGTACCTGGGCATGTTTTCCGCAGCAATGCTGTTCGTGCCGAACGAGTACCTGTCGCAGTTCGGCAGTGACGTGTGGAAGCTGCTCCAGGAAATGCCGACCTGGATGGGCGTGGCCAGCAATGTGCTGGCCTGGGTCGCGACGAGCCTGATCGAGCCGTTCTATGTCGGCGCGGGACTGGGCCTGTATCTGAATCGACGCACGCAGATCGAGGCCTGGGACATCGAGCTCGCCCTGCGTCGCCTCGGCGCGCGCCTGGCCAGCGCGACTGCGCCATTGGCGCTGCTGCTGGCGATCGGGTTCATGGCGATGCCGTCGGGCGTGCGCGCGCAGGACGCGCATGCGCAGGAAGAGGCATACGCGCAGGCCCAGGCAGAAGCCGGGAACGACGACGTCAAGGACGAGCACGCGGCTGCGTCGGCGGCGCCTGCGGCCGGGCCGAAGATCGCGCGCGTCACGCCCGAACAGGTTTTCGGCCGCGCGCTCGCCGATGACCGCAGCCTGCGCAAGGCGGTCGAGAAGGCGTACGCCGATCCCACCGTCAGTCCGAAGCGCAAGGTCGCCACGTGGAAGCCGCGCGACCCCGCGGCAAAGGTCGAGAAGAAGCAGGACGAGCCGCAGTTGCAATGGCTTGGCGCGACGCTGGCGCTGATCAGCGAGTTCGGTTTGTGGATCGTGCTCGGCGTCCTGGTGCTGATACTGCTTCTGACCGCGCCGCGCTGGCTGGTCTGGTTCCGTGACGGCGTCGCCCGCGAGGGTCGCGAGGACGATGCCCTGCGCCTGGCCGACCTTGCCGAAGCCGAGCAACCGTTGCCCGACGACGTGCCAACGGTCGTGCGCCAGCTCTGGCGCGAATGCCGCCAACGCGAGGCACTCGCGCTGCTGTACCGCGCCAGCGTCGCCTCGATGGTCGCGCGCACCGAATCCATCCTGGTGCCCGGCGCCACCGAGGCCGAATGCCTGCGCGCTTCGCGCAAGCTCGCGCGCGGCGAAGACCGCGATGCATTCGCGCGCGCGGTGCGGACGTGGCAGTACGCCGCGTATGCACAGCGGTTCCCGGCAGGCGATGAGCTGGACACGCTGATCGACGAGCTGTCGCGCCGCTTCGCCTGGACACCGGTCGCGGCCACGCCGGGGGTGGCGGCATGAGCCGGCAGAACCTGCAGGTCGTGCTGATCAGCGCGGTGCTCCTGGTCCTGGCCGGTGCCGGCGTAGCCTGGTGGCTGCACAACTACGAGCGTGTCGAAGAGTCGGTCGACCTGCCGCGTACCGGCGAGGCACGAACCAATCCGCTCTACGTGCTGAAGCTGGCCCTGCGCGGCGACGGTCTGAAGGCGGAAGCGCGGCCGAGCCTGCAGCGCGACAGCCACCCACTGGGCGGGCGCGACACGGTGCTGCTGTACAACGACCCGCGCACGCTCAGCCGCGACGAAGGCCGCGCCCTGCTCGAGTGGGTCGCGCAGGGCGGGCACCTGCTCGTGCGCACGCCCGCGCCCGGTCCCTTTGCGCCCGGCACCGTCGTGCCGGTGTTGTCGCAGCTGGACGTGGTTCCGGCGCTGACGCCCCCGCAATGCGCCGGATGGGACGTGCGCGGCGAGGACCCTCATGTGGAGTTCTGTCGGGGGCGCCGCTTCCAGGCGCTCGGCACCGGCGGTTCGCCGGTGCTGGACTGGGCCAGCGAGCGCGGCAGCACCTACATGCGCCTGGCCCATGGCCGCGGTTACGTCGACGTGGTGGCCGACTTCGATTTCCTCGGCAACGATTCGCTCGACGACGGCCCGCACATCGCACTGGCCCGTCAGTTGCTGGCACCCAACTACCGTGCCGGCACCGTGCACCTGATCTATGCCGCCGACATGCCGTCGTTCTGGTGGACGCTGTTGCGCCACAGCTGGATGGCCTGGCTGCCCTTGCTGCTGGCGCTGATCGCGTGGCTGTGGCTGCGCTCGCAGCGCTTCGGTCCGGCGCTGCCGTCGCCGGCCAGCGAACGCCGCTCGCTGCTCGAGCATGTGGTGGCCAGTGGCGAGCACGTCTACCGGTACGGCTACGCCCATCTGCTGCACGAGGCCGTGCGCAACGCCTTCCTCGCCCGCTTGCGCCGTCGCGACCCGCAGGCCGCGGCGATCGGTGGCGAAGCGCAGGTGCTGATGCTGTCAGAACGCTTCAACGTCCCCGCGGCCGAGATCCGCGACGCCCTGTCCACGCCGATCGCACGCGACCACGCCGCGTTCCGCAGCCGCATCGCCACGCTGGTGCGGCTGCGCAACCTGCTGTGACCGCCCCGCCCGTCATCACACACGAGTCCACGCCATGAACGCCGACACCCTCCAACCCCTGGTCCCGATCACCGGCGCCGAACTGGCCGAGCGCGCCGCCGCAGTGCGCGAGCAGGTCGGCAAGGCCTTCATCGGCCAGGCGGACGTGCTCGACCAGATCCTGATCGCGCTGCTCGCCGGTGGCCACGTGCTTATCGAAGGCGTGCCCGGGTTGGGCAAGACGCTGCTGGTGCGCGCGCTGTCGCGGGCACTCGATTGCAGCTACAGCCGCGTGCAGTTCACGCCCGACCTGATGCCCAGCGACATCAGCGGCCACGCGGTGTGGAACCCGAAGAGCGAGACCTTCAACATCCGCCGCGGCCCGGTGTTCACCAACCTGCTGCTCGCCGATGAAATCAACCGCGCGCCGGCGAAGACGCAATCGGCGCTGCTCGAGGCGATGGCCGAACTGCAGGTCACCATCGAGGGCCACAGCTTCCAGCTGTCGCCGCCGTTCCTGACCCTGGCCACGCAGAACCCGGTCGAGCAGGAAGGCACGTACCCGCTGCCGGAAGCCCAGCTCGACCGCTTCCTGCTGAAGATCCTGATCGGTTACCCGTCGCGTGCCGACGAGAAGCGCATGGTGGCCGCCGTCAGCCAGGGCCGCAGTGCATCGGACTTCGATCTGTCGCAGGTGCAGCGCGTGATCGGCCCGCAGGAGATCGCCGCGATGCAGGCCGGCACCGCATTGACCACGGTCGACGATGCGGTGATCGACTACGCCGTGCGGATCGTAGCCGCCACCCGTGACTGGGCCGGTATCGCGCTCGGCGCCGGACCGCGCGGAAGCCTGGCGCTGGTGCGGGCCGCGCGCGCCCAAGCGGTGCTCGCCGGACGCGACTTCGTCACGCCCGACGACATCCGCGAGATCGCCAAGCCGGCCCTGCGCCACCGCATCGCGCTGGCACCGGAGCTGCAGATCGAAGGGCAGACCCCCGACGACGTGCTGCACGCGTTGCTGTCGAAGGTGGAGGCGCCGCGCAAGTGAGCGTCGCGCTGACGCGCCCATCGCTGTCGCGCCGGTCGCTGCCGCGGCCGGCACCGGCCATGCTGTGGCTGCTGGTGCTGTGGGCGGCGCTCGGCGTCGCGGTCGCATTTGCATACGCGCCGTTGCAGGCGTGGTCGGCCGCCGGGCTGGGCCTGCTGGTGCTGGTGCTGTTCGATGCCGCACAGGTGCTGCGACGGGCCACGCCGCGGGTGGAGCGTCGCCTCGCCGATACCTGGCCGATCGGCATCGAGCGCCCGGTGACGCTGAGTCTGGAGAGCGACGAGCGCAACCAGCGCCTGGACGTGTTCGACCTGCATCCCGGTGGCTGGCGCATGCACGGATTGCCGCGGCGCCTGAAGCTGCGCGCGGGCGAAGCAGCATCGTTCGATTACCACCTGTGCGCCAACGCCCGCGGCGACTTCCGCTTCGAGGGCGTGCAGCTGCGCCTGCATTCGCCGCTGCGGCTGTGGTGGCATTCGCGCGTGGCCGGCTCGGAGCAGGCGGTGCGCGTGTACCCGAACTTCGCGCCGCTCGCGCGATTTGCGATGTTCAGTGCCGAGCAGGCCTCGCGCCTGGTGGGCGCGCATCTGCGCCGACGTCGCGGCGAAGGCACCGACTTCCACCAGATGCGCGAGTACCGCATCGGCGACAGCATGCGCCAGATCGACTGGAAGGCGACCGCGCGTGCGCGCCGCCTGATCTCGCGCGAATACCAGGACGAAAAGAACCAGCAGCTGGTGCTGCTGCTCGACACCGGCCGGCGCCTGCTGGCGCGTGACGGCGAGATGGCGCATTTCGACCACGTGCTCGACGCCTCGCTGGTCGTGGCCTACCTGGCGTTGCGCCAAGGCGACGCGGTCGGCCTGCTTGCCAGCGGGGGTGCCACTACCTGGGTCCCGCCGCGCCGTGGCGTCGGTGGGATCGATGAACTGCTGCGTGCCAGTTACGCGCTGCAGCCGCAGCCCGTGGCCACCGACTTCCTCGCGGCCGCCACCGAACTGTCGTTGCGCCAGCGCCGGCGCTCGCTGGTGATGATGGTGACCAACCTGCGCGACGAGGACATGGACGACGTGCTCGCGGCCGTGCAGATGCTGCGCAAACGCCATCTGGTCTGCGTGGCCAGCCTGCGCGAGGGCTCGCTCGACAGCGCCCTGGGTGAGAACGTGCAGGACCTGTCGCAGGCGATCCGCGCAGGTGCCACCGCGCAGTACCTCGAACAGCGCAACGCCGCGCACGAAGCGCTGCGCAACCATGGCGTGATGGTGCTGGACGTGGCCTGCGACAAGCTCGCCGCGTCGCTGGTGGAGAAGTACCTGTCGGTCAAACGCGACGGTCTGCTCTGACCAGGCGCCTCAGAGCAGGCGCCTCAGAGCAGGGAGCAGGTGATCGGCCGACCTGCTCCCTCCCGGCTCACGCTGCTTCCTGCTGGCTCTGCGGCCAGCCATCGGCCAGCGATTCCGACAAGCGCTTCTCCGGTACCCATTCGGCGAGCGAG
Source organism: Lysobacter sp. (assembly GCA_036524915.1). Lineage (GTDB taxonomy): Bacteria > Pseudomonadota > Gammaproteobacteria > Xanthomonadales > Xanthomonadaceae > Lysobacter_J. The sequence continues at coordinate 7,592 of DATDBI010000226.1, forward strand.
TGCTTGACGATGTAGATGCCGATGACCGTGCCGATCGGCACCACCAGCATCGTCACGGCACCCAGCACCAGTGACGCGGTGCGGCCCTTGCAAGCGTCCACGCTGCCTGCGACGACGAAGTGCGCGGCGGCAAGAATCGCCAGCGGTGCCGCGACCATTGCGGCCACCATCGCCGGATTGTGCTTGACCGCTGCGAAGATGAAGATCGTTGCGAGCACCATGACGACGCAGTAAATGCCGGCGATCATCCGGTGCGCGCTTGCTGCCTTTACGTGATTGCCCATGTTGTTCCCCAGAGATAGTCCCCACTACCCAAAGCCCGGCGGGTGCAATGCCCCACCCGGTCCCCGCCTGCAGCCTATGGCAGTTGGGGCGAACCGGCAAACTCGGCAAACAACGGGTTTTCCGCCGCCCCCATTCAGGGTCGGCGCTGGGAGAACAGCCAGTCGCGCAACCATTCGCCCGGCCAGGCATCGGCGGGCAAGCGATGGTCGAGCCCTTCGTACTCGCGAAGGCGCACCAGGTTTCCGCCCTGGACGCGGATCGCCGCGATGAGGCGGCGGTCGGCGTCGATCGGGTTCTCGGTGTCGGCGTTGCCGTGCAGCACCCAGGCCGGAGTAGCGAGCAGGGCCTTTGCCGCATCGTCGGCCGGTGCGATGCCCGACACCGGCACGATCGCGGCGAACAGGTCGGGGCGTGCGGCGGCCGCGAGCCAGGTGGCCGAGCCGCCCATCGAGAAGCCCATGGCGTAGATGCGCTGCCGGTCGATCGGGCGGTGTGAGGCGAAATGCTCGACAAGTTCGAGCGCCGCCGCGAGCTCCGGCGCTGCGACCGCGGACTGCGGGTTCGTCGGCGAATCGTAGTTGGCGCTGCGTTGCTCGAACTGCGGCACCAGCACGTAGGCCGGGTAGCGGCGGCGAACATCGGGCATCGCCCAGCTCAGGGGAAGCCGCTCGATCTGCGCCGCGTTGTCGTTGCCGATGCCACCGGAGGAGTGCAGCTGCAGCACCAGCGGATAGCGTTGGCCACGTCTGCCATCCAGCGGCAGCAGCAAGCGGTAGCGCAGGCGGGTGCCATCGCTGGCGACGAACTCGCCGCGCTGGAAGTCCTCGATTTTGGCAGCGGCGAGGGTCTCGCGGGCCATCGGGCCAACATCGCCAATGACTTCGTCTCCGGCGCCGGCGTGCGACGTGAGCGAAGCAAGCGAGAGAATCAATGCGACCAGCAACTTCATGCGGTGTTCGCCTGTAAGGGCCCCATAGCGTAGCCCGAGCAAGCCATCCGCACCCACGCAAACCGTCACGCTCAAGGCCGCGTCAACCGCTCCAGCTCCGCCAGCCCCGACATCGCCTCGTCGCGATCAACGCCGCACATCGCCTGCGTCGGACGCAGCGACGCGCAGAAGCCCGGCCGCTCGGGACGTCCGAACAGGCGGCAGCGCAGATCGTCATCGAGCTGCACGCACGGCATTCCCGCCGGCTTGCCGTGCGGCATGCCGGGGATGGGCGAAGTGATCGAAGGCGCGATGCAGCACGCGCCGCAGTGGGCGCGGCATTCCATCGTCGTGGGACTCAGTCGGCGGTGACCAGCACCGCGCGGTGCTCGCGCAGGAATTCAAAGCACGGGTCGGTGTCGGGTCGCACGCCGTGCCAGCGCTGGAAACTCTCGGCGGCCTGTTCGACCAGCATGCCCAGGCCATCGATGCGGTCGTGCGCGCCGGCGGCATGCGCCCAGGCCAGGAATGGAATCGCGACTTCGCCGTAGCTCAGGTCCACCGCGGCGGTGCGCGGGCCGGCCAGCGCCACGGGCAGGGTGGGCAGGGCGGCATCGCGCGCGGCCGACGTGGCGTTGATGATCAGGTCGAACATGCCCAGCGAACTGATGTCGCTGAAGTAGCGCGGGTGCACGCGCCCGGGCTGGGCGAGCGCGTCGGCCAGCGCATCGGCGCGCTCGGGCGTGCGGTTGACGATGTAGAGGTCGCCGATGCCGGCATCGAGCAACGCCGGTGCCACGCCGCGCGCGGCACCGCCGGCGCCCAACAGCAGGGTGCGGCGCGAGCGCAGGTCCAGGCCGTGGCGTTCGGTGAGGTCGCGGACCAGGCCGGTGCCGTCGGTGTTGTCGCCTTCCCAGCCGGTGGCCGAGCGGATCAGCGTGTTGACCGCGCCGGCGCGGCGGGCGCGATCGGTCAGCGTCGTGCAGATCGTTGCCGCGCGCGTCTTGTGCGGCAGCGTGATGTTGGCGCCAAGGCCGCCCTCGGCCGCGAACTCCGCCAGCAACGCGTCGAAATTCTCCGGCGCGGCGTCGAGCGCGACATACTCCAGCGCGATCCCGGTCTGCTTGCCGAAGGCGGCGTGGATCTTCGGCGACAGCGAATGCGCCACCGGGTGGCCGATGACCGCGAAGCGCTTGACGATGGCGGGATTTGCGACGGAGGCAAAATTGGACACGGGGGACCCTCGCTTAGACTTGAGGCCACAGACACAGGAGAACGTTCCATGCGACGCGCAGCGGCCTGGCAGGGTTTGAGTCTACTCCCCGCTCTCGCAGTGGGCGCCTGGTGCATGTCCGGGCCGGCGGCGGCCTTCCTGTCCGAGTTCGGCATCGAAGGCATGGGCGTGGTGTCGACCAAAGCCAGCGAGATCCGCGCAAGCGTCAGCCCGGATGGCAAGCGTATCGTCTGGGGAAGCACGGACCGTGAAGGCGGCCCGGGCGGCTGGGACCTGTGGCAGGCAACGCTGAAGGACGGCCGCTGGCAGGACGCGCAGCCGCTGCCGCTCAACTCGAAGGCCAAGGACTTCGATCCGCTGTTCAGCGCCGACGGACGCTGGCTGTACTTCTTTTCCGACCGCCCCGGCGGCGTCGGTGGGGACGACCTCTATCGCGCGGCGGTCCATCCGGGCGGCGCCTTCGGCAAGCCCGAGAACCTCGGCGCAGGCGTGAACAGCCGCGGCGACGAGTGGGCGCCGACGCCGAGCCGCGACGGCCGCCATCTCCTGTTCGCCAGCGACGGCCATGGCGGCGCCGGCCGGCACGATCTATTCGTGGCGCGTTGGGACGGCAAGGCGTTCAGCGCGGCAAAGGCCGTGCCGGGCGTGAACGGCACGCAGGACGACTTCGACGCCGCCTGGCTCGGCGACGGCGAGGCGATCGTGTTCGCGCGCTCGAAGAACGTCGACGACCAGCCGGTGCGCCTGTTCGTCGCCCAGTGCGACGGCACGGAGTATGGCGACGTGCAGCCGCTGAAATTGTCCTTCAACAGTGAAGATGCCATCACGTTCGGACCGGCCCTGGACTGGAACAAGCCGGGCGAGCTGCTCGTCACCGGTTCGGCGAAGTCGCCCAAGGCCGGCAAGTACGACATCTACCGCATGAAGGCGCCGGCGGTGACAGGCAAGGCCGGCTGCTTCTGAGCGGGCATCACGCCGTCTCGCGCAACCAGCGCGCCGCATCCAGCGCGAAATACGTCAGCACGCCATCGGCGCCGGCGCGCTTGAACGCGAGCAACGCTTCCATCGCGGTCGCGCGTTCGTCGAGCCAGCCGTTCTGCGCGGCGGCCTTGAGCATCGCGTACTCGCCGCTGACCTGATAGACGTAGGTCGGCACACGAAACTCGTCCTTCACCCGCCGCACGATGTCCAGGTACGGCATGCCCGGCTTGACCATGACCATGTCGGCGCCTTCGTCGAGGTCGAGCGCGACTTCCTGCAGCGCCTCGTCTGAGTTGGCCGGGTCCATCTGGTAGGTGTACTTGTTGCCCTTGCCCAGCGCCGCGGCCGAACCGACCGCGCTGCGGAAGGGGCCGTAGAACGCGCTGGCGTACTTGGCGCTGTAGGCGAGGATGCGGGTGTTGACCAGGCCGGCCTCTTCCAGCGCGTTGCGCACCGCACCGATGCGACCGTCCATCATGTCGCTCGGCGCGACCACGTCGGCGCCGGCCTGTGCGTGCGACAGCGCCTGCTTCACCAGCGCATCGACGGTCTGGTCGTTGAGGATGTAGCCGCTGTCGTCGATCAGGCCGTCCTGGCCATGGGTGGTGTACGGGTCGAGGGCGACGTCGGTGATCACGCCCAGTTCCGGGAAGCGCTGCTTCAGCGCACGCACCGCGCGTTGGATGATGCCGTCCTCGCTCCAGGCGATCGCGCCGTCGGCGGTCTTGCCATCGGCTGGCACCCCGAACAGCGTCAGCGCGGGGATCTTCAGCTCACTGGCCACCTCGGCGTCGCGCAGCAGCTCGTCGATCGACAACCGCGACACGCCGGGCATCGAGGCGACCGGCTCGCGGCCGTCGCGTTCGTGCACGAACACCGGGTAGATCAGGTCGTTGCTGGTCAGGACCGACTCGCGCATCAGCCGGCGCGAGAACTCGTCGCGG
>DATDBI010000227.1:0-1206 GCA_036524915.1 Lysobacter sp.
CCACCGGTCTTGAGGTAGTTCTCATACGACCACGGGGTGTCGTAGTGCAGCGTCGTGTAAACGACGTTGTGCTCCTGCGGAACCGGGCCAACCGGACCGTAGCCCTGCGAGTAGTCGTGGTGCGAATGCGCCATGGGTTCCCAGCCTCACTTCAAACCGTCGAGCAGCTCGTCCACCTGAGCGGTGTCCAGCTTCTCGTGGTAATGCCCGTTGATGACCACTACCGGCGCGCCGCAGCACGCGGCCAGGCACTCTTCCTCACGCTTGAGGAAGATGCGGCCGTCGGCGGTGGACTCGCCCAGCTTGCAGCCCAGCTTCGTTTCGGCGTGGCGCACGAGGTCCTCGGCGCCATTGAGCCAGCAGCTGATGTTGGTGCAGAAGGCGACGTTGTTGTGGCCGACCTTCTGCGTCTCGAACATCGAATAGAAGCTGGCGACCTCGTAGGCCCACACCGGCGGCAGCTCCAGGTACTTGGCAACGGCGGCAATGAGCTCGTCGCTCAGCCAGCCGTCGTTCTGCTCCTGTGCCGCGTGCAGACCCTGCAGCACCGCCGAACGCTTGCGGTCCGGCGGGAACTTGGTCAGCCAGTGGTCGATATGGGCACGGGTCTTGTCCGACAACGCGACCATCGGGTCGACGTGCTGACAGGCCTCGAAGTTTCCGGTTGCCTTCATCTGTTCAGATCCTCAACGGCCGCCGCGCTTAGCGGTCGACCTCGCCGAACACGAGATCGTAGGTACCGATCATCGCCACGACGTCGGCCAGCATGTGGCCCTTCACGATTTCGTCCATCGAAGACAGGTGCGCGAAACCCGGCGCACGCAGCTTCACGCGGAACGGCTTGTTGGCACCGTCCGACACCAGGTAGCAGCCGAACTCGCCCTTGGGCGCCTCGACCGCGCAGTAGGTCTCGCCGGCCGGCACGCAATAGCCTTCCGAGAACTGCTTGAAGTGGTGGATCAGCGCTTCCATGTCGTCCTTCATCTCCTCGCGGGAGGGAGGCGCGACCTTGAAGTTGTCGGTGATCACCGGGCCAGGGTTGGCCTTGAGCCACTTCACGCACTGCTGGATGATGCGGTTGGACTGGCGCATCTCGGCCACGCGCACCAGGTAGCGGTCGTAGCAGTCGCCGTTGGTGCCGACCGGGATGTCGAAGTCCACGGCGTCGTACTTGGCGTACGGCTGCTTCTTGCGCAGGTCCCAGGC
>DATDBI010000228.1:0-17663 GCA_036524915.1 Lysobacter sp.
GGGGGTCGGTTGGACCCTGAACGGGCCGCAGATAGGCGATAATGGCGCCATGGCCATCACCATCAAGACCCCCGAAGAGATCGAGAAGATGCGCGTCGCCGGCCGCCTGGCCGCCGAGGTCCTGCAGATCGTCGCCCCGCATGTGAAGGCGGGCGTGACCACCGAGGAACTGGACCGCATCTGCCACGATCATATCGTCAACGTGCAAAAGGCAATCCCGGCCAATGTCGGCTACAAGGGATTCCCCAAGACCGTCTGCACCTCGGTCAACAACGTCATCTGCCACGGCATCCCCAGTCCCGGCAAGGTCCTCAAGGACGGCGACATCGTCAATATCGATGTCACCGTCATCAAGGACGGCTGGCACGGCGACACCAGCCGCATGTACCTCGTCGGCGAACCGTCGGTCATGGCCAGGCGTCTGGTCGACGTGACCCGCGAGGCGATGTTCCGCGGCATCCGCACGGTGCGCCCGGGCGCCACGCTGGGCGACATCGGCGCGGCGATCCAGCAGTACGCCGAAGGCGAGCGCTTCAGCGTCGTGCGCGAGTACTGCGGCCACGGCATTGGCCGGATCTACCACGAAGACCCGCAGGTGCTGCATTACGGCCGCGCCGGCGAAGGCCTGGTGCTCAAGCCCGGCATGACCTTCACGATCGAGCCGATGATCAACGAGGGCGCACGCCACACCAAGCTGCTGCCCGATGGCTGGACCGTGGTCACCAAGGATCGCAAGCTCTCGGCGCAATGGGAGCACACGGTCGTGGTGACCGACGACGGCGTCGAGATCCTGACCCGCGTGCCCGGGGACGACAACGACCTATGACCGCTCCGGTCGCCGACGCCGGATCCACGGCGCAAACGGCGGCGCAGGAGCCTGGTGACCAGGCCGCCGCTATCCGCAGCGCACTGGCGGCGGTGAGCGCCGGCCTGGCGCAGCGCTTCGACAGCGATCCCGACGCCGACATCGACCGCTTGCTGCAGGCGCGCACCGGCGCGGTCGACATGCAGGTGCGCGCGGCCTGGGCCAGTTGTGTTCCAGCCGATGCGCCGTTGGCGCTGTTCGCGGTCGGCGGCTACGGCCGCGGCGAACTGTTCCCGCAATCGGACATCGACCTGCTGGTGCTGGCCGAGCCGGAGGCCCAGGCCGAACACGCCGAGGCGCTGGCTGCTTTCGTCGCATTGCTGTGGGACGCAGGCTTGCCGGTCGGCCATGCCGTGCGTTCGGCGGCGCAGTGCACCCAGGCCGCGGCCGACATCACCGTGCTGACCGCGATGCTGGAAGCCCGCCCGCTGATCGCGCGCGTCGAGCACATGCACATGCTGCAGATCGCGACCGCACCGAGCCAGGTGTGGCCGGCGCGCGAATTCTTCGGCGCCAAGCGCGAAGAGCTACGCCTGCGCCACGCCCGCTACGACGACACCGCCGACAACCTCGAGCCGAACCTGAAGGAAGGGCCCGGTGGCCTGCGCGATGTGCAGACGCTGCGCTGGATGGCGTTGCGCATCGTCGGCACCGGCGACCTGGAATCGCTGGTCGCGATCGGCCAGTTCGGTGCCGACGAACTGGCCACGCTCGAACGCGAGCGTCGTGCGTTATCGCGCCTGCGTTTCGGCCTGCACCTGGTCGCGGGCAAGCGCGAGGAGCGCCTGCGTTTCGATTACCAGAAGCTGCTGGCCGAGCGCCTGGGCCATGTCGACAACGCCGACAACCTCGCTGTCGAGCAGATGATGCAGGGCTTCTACCGCAGCGCCGCGCTGGTGCTGCGCATCGGCGAGCGCCTGTTGCAGCGCTTCGAGGAACAGATCGAGGGCGAGACCGCACCGGTCGCCATCGACCACGCCTTCGAACTGCGCCGCGATTACCTGGCCGCACGCGACCCGCAGTGGCCGCGCGATGCCTACGACGTGTTTGCTCTGTTCGCGGTGTGGGCGGCGCACGATGGCGTCCGCGGCCTGCATTCGCAGACCGCGCGCGCGCTGGCCGAATCGCTGTCGCGGGTGCCTGCATTCCAGCAGGCCGAACCGGCGCTGCGCGAGCGTTTCATCGCGTTGCTGCGCGGTCCGCATCCGGTCCACGCGCTCGAACGCATGGCACGCCTGGGCGTGCTAGGTCGCTGGATCCCGGCGTTCGCGAAGGTCTCCGGGCGCATGCAGTTCGACCTGTTCCATGTTTTCACGGTCGACCAGCACACGCTCGCGGTGCTGCGCAACCTGGCGCGCTTCGCCTCGGGCATCGTGGACGAGCGCTTCAGCATCGCCCATGAAGTGTGGCCGCGCCTGCGCAAGCCGGAACTGCTGCTGCTTGCCGGCCTGTTCCATGACATTGCCAAAGGCCGCGGCGGTGATCATTCCGAGCTGGGCGCCGACGACGCCCGCATCTTCTGCAGCACCATTGGCCTGTCGCGCGCCGACACCGCACTGGTCGAATGGCTGGTGCGCCAGCATCTGCTGATGTCGGTCACCGCTCAGAAGCAGGACATCGCCGACCCGGAGGTGATCCACCGCTTCGCCGGCAAGGTCAACGACCGCGAGCACCTGGACCATCTGTACCTGTTGACCTGCGCCGACATCGCCGGCACGTCGCCCAAGTTGTGGAACGCGTGGAAGGACCGTCTGCTGGCCGATCTCTACACGGCCACGCGCCTGGCGCTGCGACGCGGCCTGGAGCATCCGGTTGCCGGTGGCGAACGTGCCACCGAGACGAGTGATGCCGCGCGCGCGATGCTGGCCACGCTCGGTTTTGCCGACGACGACATCGACCAGCTCTTCGAGCGCATGCCCGAGATCGGTTTCCAGCGCAGCCGTGCCGACCAGATCGCCTGGCAGGCCGCATCGCTGCGCGACGTGTCCGTGGGCGAGACGCGCGTGCGTGCGCGCGCATTGGGCGAGCATGCCGGCGCGCTCGAGGTGTTCGTCCACTCCCCGGACCGCGACGGTCTGTTCGCCGCGATCGTGGCCACGCTCGACCGCCTCGGCCTGGCGATCCAGCAGGCCCGCGTGCTCGATGGCCCGAACGCGATGATCTTCGACAGCTTCGAGGTGGTGCCGATCGATCCGCGCTGCCCGCCGGGCATCGACGACGTCGAGCAGCGCCTGGCCGCGGTGCTGGCCGGTCCGCTCGACCGGATCAGGCCGACCCGTCGCACGCAGCCGCGCCACCTCAAGCATTTCCGCATTTCCGCCCAGGTCGGCTTCGATACCCTCGATGACGGTCGCACGATGCTCAGCCTGGTCTGCACCGACCGGCCGGGTCTCCTCGCCGACGTCACCCAGGCCATTCGCAGCCAGGGCCTGCGCGTGCACGACGCACGCATCGCCACCTTCGGCGAGCGCGCCGAAGACGTGTTCCAGCTCACCAGTACCCAGTCCGACGGGCGCGATGGCGCGCTCGATCAAACGCAACAGCAGGCCCTGCGCGACGCGCTGCTGGCCTGCCTCGAAGGAGATCGTTGATGAGTTCCGAGAAGAAGCCTGCCCGCAAGACCACACGCAAGACCGTCCGCAAGAAGGTCGCGCCGAAGGGACCGGGCATCGATGAACTCAAGTTCATGGTCGACAGCGCGTTCGAGCGCCGGGCGATGCTGACTCCGGACGAGCTGGAAGGTTCGACGCGGCCAACGGTGGAGCGGGTGATCACCGGTCTGGAGAGCGGCGAGTTCCGTGTCGCCGAGCCCGATGGCAAAGGCGGCTGGACCGTCAACGAATGGCTGAAGAAGGCGGTGTTGCTGTACTTCCGCGTCAACGACATGCAACTGGTGGAAGGCTTCCCGGCGCCGTTCTGGGACAAGGTGCCGGCGCGCTTCGAAGGCTTCGGCGAAGCCGACTTCCGCAAGCTCGGCGCGCGCGTCGTGCCTGGCGCCATCGCCCGTCGCGGTGCCCACATCGGCAAGGACGTGGTGCTGATGCCGAGCTTCGTCAACATCGGCGCGCACGTCGGCGAGGGCACCATGGTCGACACCTGGGCGACGGTCGGCTCGTGCGCGCAGGTCGGCAAGCACTGCCACCTTTCCGGCGGTGCCGGCATCGGCGGCGTGCTTGAACCGTTGCAGGCCTCACCGACGATCATCGAGGACCACTGCTTCATCGGCGCACGTTCGGAAGTCGTGGAAGGCTTCGTCGTCGGCCACCACAGCGTGATCGGCATGGGCGTGTTCCTCGGCCAGAGCACGCGCGTGTACAACCGCGCCACCGGCGAGATCAGCTACGGCTACGTGCCGCCGTACAGCGTGGTCGTTTCCGGCCAGTTGCCGGCGAAGGACGGTTCGCATTCGCTGTACTGCGCGGTGATCGTCAAGCAGGTCGACGCCAAGACGCTGTCGAAGACCAGCATCAACGAGCTGCTGCGCGGCCTGGCGGACTGATCCTGCGATGACCACCCTCTACGGACTCAACAACTGCGATACCTGCAAGAAGGCGCGCAAGTGGCTCGACCGCTTCGGTCTGGGCTATGCCTTTGTCGACTACCGCGACGAGCGCCAGTCTGCTGACACGCTGGTGGACTGGAAGGATCAGCTCGGTGGCTGGGACGCGATGATCAACAAGTCGTCCACCACCTGGCGCGCGCTGCCCGACAACCGCAAGACGCCGGGTTCCGACGCCGAGTGGAAGCTGCTGCTGAAGGAATACCCGCAGCTGATCCGCCGCCCGCTGGTCATCACCGACGACGGCAAGGTCAGCCAGGGCTTCAGCGACAACGGCTTCAAGCAGCGCTTCGGAGTTGGTGCGCTGGGATGAATGCCATGAGCGACGTACTCGACCTCACCTGCGACCTGATCGCCCGTGCGTCGGTCACACCCCACGACGCCGACTGCCAGTCCCACATCGCCCAGCGGCTGCTTGCCGCGGATTTCCGTTGCGAGCACCTGCACCATGGCGATGTCGACAACCTGTGGGCCGTGCACGGCAGTGAGGGTCCGACGCTGGTGCTGCTCGGTCACACCGACGTGGTGCCGCCGGGGCCGCGCGAAGCCTGGCACAGCGATCCGTTCGTTCCGGACATCCGCGACGGTGCGCTGTACGGGCGTGGTGCCGCCGACATGAAGGGCAGCGTGGCGGCATTCGTGGTTGCGCTCGAGCGCTTCGTCGCCGCCCATCCGGATCATCCCGGTCGCGTCGCACTGCTGCTGACGTCCGACGAGGAAGGCGAGGCCGTCAATGGTGTCCGCCGCGTGGCCGAGACGTTCCGTGAGCGTGGCGAGCGCCTCGACTGGTGCATCACCGGCGAGCCATCGTCGATGGCGAAGCTCGGCGACCTGCTGCGGGTCGGTCGCCGTGGCACGTTGTCGGCAACGCTGACCGTGCGCGGCGTGCAGGGTCACGTTGCGTACCCCGACAAGGCGCGCAACCCCATCCACCTGGCGATGTCGGCGCTGACGGAGCTGGCTGCGCGGCGATGGGACGACGGTTACGAAACCTTCCCGCCGACCAGCCTGCAGATCAGCAACATCCACGCCGGTACCGGTGCCAACAACGTCATACCGGGCGAGCTCGAGGTGCTGTTCAACCTGCGCTTCAACCCCAGCTGGAGCGCGGCGCAGCTCGAACAGGAGTGCGAAGACGTGCTGCGCCGGCATGGCCTGGAGTTCAGCGTGCGCTGGCAGCGCGGTGGCGAGCCGTTCTACACGCCTGAAGGTCCGTTGCGTGCGGCTGCGCGCGACGTGCTGGCCGCACACTGCGGCAGCGCGCCCGAGGAAAGCACCGGCGGCGGCACGTCCGATGCGCGATTCATCGCGCCGCTCGGCGTGCAGTGCATCGAGATCGGGCCGGTCAATGCCAGCATCCACAAGGTCGACGAGCACGTGTCGGTGGCCGACCTGGAGGCGTTGCCGGATCTGTACCTGGCCTTGATCGAGCGGATGTTGCTGGGCTGAAGTCCCTCCCCGCACAACGGGGGAGGGGGATTCACCCGAACCTATCGCGGCGCCAGCTTCAGCGTATGCCGCGTCTGGCCCGGCAGGAACGGCGTCGGCCGTCCGTGCACCCAGTCGTCGTGGCCGGCGCCCCAGAACGGCGACAACACGTGGCCACTCTGTCCGCCCGGCATGTGGATGATGCCGTCGGCCTCGTGCCCCGGCGACACCACCATGCGTTCGGATGCGCCGAAGTTCGGGCCCTGCACGCGCGGCATGCCGCTGTCGCCAGGCAGTTCGTCGGCGGCCATGCACAGCGCCGGCTTGGCGAAGGCGGGCAGGGCCCGGCTGAGCGGGTGGCAGATCCTGGCGGTGTTGCGCTCGCCCCAGCTGCGCTGCGCGACCGGTCCCTTCTCACGCAATCCGTCGCGCACTTCGCGCGCGGCGTCCTCGAACAGCGCATCCCACGAGGCGAAGCGGCGCGGTAGCAGGTTCGCCGGGCGCTGCGTCACCAGCGGCCAGGCCACGCCTTCGAAGTGCGACAGGTTGGGCATCTCGAAGTCCTTGCCCAGCGCGGCCTGCGCCGGTGCGGTCAGGCCGTCGAGCAGGCGGTCATGCACCGCCAGGCGCCAGGCGCGCACGACGCGATAGCTGACCGAGTCTGTGCTGGCGTGGCCCTGCCACGTCGGGGATGCTGCGGCCAGTTCGTGCAGCGCGGGCGACTTCTCCGACGCGCCCTGGTCGCGCAGCAGCTGCCACCAGCGGGTGAGGAACAGTGCGCGATCGTCGAGCTGGATCGCCAGGAGGTCACGTTCGTTGAACTGCTGCTTTGCGAACAGGTCGTCGCGGATCTGCCGCGCGCGCGCGCCGTTGGCGTAGCCGCCGTCGCCGACGCGTGCGAGCAACGCGCCATCGACGACGCGGGTGTTTGCCGTCCACACGCGCTGCACGGTGCCGACCGGCAGGGCGATGCCCGACGCGGTGGTGATGGGCCATGGCGGGCACGTTGCCGCTTCGCTCACCGTAGTGGCCGTGCAGCTGGCCTGGCGCAGCGGCACCGGGCCGAGCAGGCGCCAGGTGATGCGGCCATCGCGACCACCAATGGCGAGGTTCTGCCCCGGGATCGCCGTGTGGTCTGCCATCTGCAGCGCATCGTCGAGCGAGTGCGCATGCAGGAAATTGGCCAGTCCCAGGTTCATCGCGCCGGGCTGGTGCGCGACCCAGCGCAGGGCAAGGCCGCTGCCGTCCTTCTGCCGGAACAGGACCGGTCCCCATGCCGTCTCGTCCACCGGGAACTCGACATCGGCCTGGCCGGCGACGAGGATGCGCTCGACGTGGCGGGTCACGCCCGCGCACGGCTCTGAGCACGCCGGCTGGCGCTGCCAGTCGAGCCAGTCGCCGTAGCTGTTGGTGAAACCCCAGGCAACCTGGCCGTTGCTGCCGACCACCAGTGCCGGCAGGCCGGGCAGGGTGAAGCCGGTGGCATCGACATTGCCGCCGACCGCGCGCGGATCGGGGTAGCGCAGGCGCGCACGGAACCAGATGTTGGGCGCGCGCAGGCCCAGGTGCATGTCGTCGGCGACGATCGCGCGGCCGTCGGCAGTGAGCTGCCCGCCCACGGCAAAGTTGTTGCTGCCCACGTCGGAGCGCTCGGGCACGTTGGCCGGGCGGTCACTGGCCGATGGCACCGGCAGCGTGCGCAGGTCTAGCGTGGCCGCGTCGGGCAGGGTGGCGTCGCCGCGTGGCCTGCCGGCCAGCGGTGCGTCCCAGCTGCTGCCGTCGTGATCGAGCAGCGAATAGAGGGCGGTTGGCAGGTGCGGCTTGATCTTCCACATCGCCAGCTCGCGCGCGTTGCTCGCATCCTGCAGGTCGAAGTACATCGCGTACCCGGCCAGCGCGGAGTCTTCCAGGCGCCATGGTTCGGGCTGCGTGCGCAGCAGCAGATACGGCCATGGACGCACCTTCAACGCGGCCACGCCGGCGTTGACGCCATCGACGTAGGCCTGTGCCATCGGCCGCTTGTCGCCGAGGATGGCATCGAGATTCGCACTGACGCGCGCACGCATCCGATGCACGCGGCGCTGCTTGTCGGTGTCGATCGCCGCCGGCCCGAACAGCGCCGAGAGCTCGCCCGACGATGCGCGGCGCAACAGGTCCATTTCGAAGTAGCGTTCCTGCGCGTGCACGTACCCGAGCGCGCGCATCGCGTCGGCTTCGTTGGCGGCATCGACGGTGACGACACCCAGGGCATCGCGCTGGATGGAAACCGGCGCCGACAGCCCGGGCAGGGCGAGGTCGCCGTCGAGGCTGGGCAGGCTGCCGCGCATCAACCACCAGATCGCGAGCGCGACCGCCACCAGCAACACCAGCAGCACGAGCAGGCTGCGCTTGATCAGTTTCTTCATGGTCCCCGTCGTTGGTCTTGTTCCCCGCCGTAGTGTCGCGCAAACACGGGTCAGGGGGAGGGGGCTTGCAAGTCGCCGCGACCTGACGCAGGATCGGCCCATGTCTTCCGTCCAGGCCCTTGCCCACGCCACCCGAGCCGCACTTCGCGGCGGTGCGCCCGTGGCCGGCCTGAACAATAACAATCGCAATAACGCCAGCCTCCCGCGGGCCGGCGATTAGCGCGCGCAAGACACGCTAACTCGCTCACGAAGCCCGCGCCAACAGCGCGGGCTTTTTCGTTTTGCCTTCCCGCCCACGAAACAAACCCGACCAGGAGTCCTCCCATGTGTTCCATCCTCGGCATATTCGGCCTGCAACCCGGCGACGACGTGCAGGCATTGCGCCGGCGCGCCCTGGAGCTGTCACAACGCCAGCGCCACCGCGGCCCCGACTGGAGCGGCGTGCATCTCGACGATGACGTCATCCTCGTCCACGAACGCCTGGCCATTGTCGACCCGGCCGGCGGTTCGCAGCCGCTGCATTCGGCCGACGGCGAACTGGCGCTGGCGGTCAACGGCGAGATCTACAACCACCGCGAGCTCGAGCAGCAACTGCGCGAGCCGTACGCGTTCCAGACCGGCTCTGACTGCGAGGTCATCAGCGCGCTGTACCGCGAGCGCGACGATGTCGCCGCCTGGCTCAACGCGCTCAACGGCATCTTCGCCTTCGCCCTGTGGGACGCTGGCCGCAAGCGTTACCTGATTGCGCGCGACCCGATCGGCGTCTGCCCGCTGTACTGGGGTCACGACCGTGACGGCCGCCTGTGCGTGGCTTCGGAGATGAAGGCCCTGGCGGACGTCTGCGCCGATGTCGCCCAGTTCCCGCCGGGGCACTTCTTCGACAGCGCCAGCGGCGAACTGGTGCGCTACTACGTCAAGCCTTGGCGCGATTACGACGCGACGCAGGGCGTCGAAGTGGCGAAGCAGGAACTGCGCGAGGCCTTCGAGCGTGCCGTGCACCGGCAGATGATGAGCGACGTCCCGTACGGTGTGCTGCTGTCGGGTGGACTGGATTCCTCACTGGTTGCCGCAGTGGCCGCGCGTTACGCGCGCAAGCGCATCGAGGACAACGACGCCAGCGAGGCCTGGTGGCCGCGCCTGCATTCGTTCGCGATCGGCTTGGAGGGGTCGCCGGATCTCGCCGCGGCCCAGATTGCCGCGCAGGCGCTGGGGACCGTGCACCACGGTTTCACCTACACCTTCGAGGAGGGCCTGGACGCGCTGCCGGAGGTCATCCGCCACGTCGAGACCTACGACGTCACGACCATCCGCGCGTCGACGCCGATGTTCCTGCTGGCGCGCAGGATCAAGGCGATGGGCGTGAAGATGGTGCTGTCGGGCGAAGGCAGTGACGAGATCTTCGGCGGCTACCTCTACTTCCACAAGGCGCCCAACGCGCGCGAATTCCATGAGGAGACGATCCGCAAGATCGACGCCCTCTACAACTACGACTGCCTGCGTGCGAACAAATCGATGATGGCCTGGGGCGTCGAGCCGCGCGTGCCGTTCCTGGACGTCGAGTTCCTGGACGTGGCGATGCGCATGGACGCGCGGTTCAAGATGGCCGGGCCGGGGCCGGATGGCAGCCGGCGCATCGAAAAGTCGATCCTGCGCGAGGCATTCGATGGCTACCTGCCAGAGTCGATCCTGTGGCGGCAGAAGGAGCAGTTCAGCGACGGCGTGGGCTATGGCTGGATCGACGGGCTCAAGGCACACGCGCAGGCACAGGTCAGCGATCGCGTGTTCGCCGCTGCCGGCAGCCGTTTCCCGGTGAACCCGCCGCAGACGAAGGAGGCCTACCTCTACCGCCACATCTTCGAGCAGTTCTTCCCCAGTGCGGCGTGTGCGGAGACCGTGCCAGGGGGCAAGTCGATCGCATGCTCATCGCCGGCGGCCATCGCCTGGGACGCGGCGTTCGCCAGCATGGCTGACCCGTCGGGGCGGGCGGTCGCGGGGGTGCACCAGGCCGCGTTGAGCTGAAGTTGTGCAGGCGCGCCCTATGGGGCGCGCCTGAACACCAGTGTGCCGTTGGTGCCGCCGAAGCCGAAGCTGTTCGACATCATCGTGGTGCAGGTCTGCTCGCGACTTTCCCGGATGATCGGATAGCTCTCGGCACGCGGGTCGAGCGTGTCGATATTGGCCGAGCCGGCGATGAAGCCGCCCTCCATCATCAGCAGGCAGTAGATGGCTTCGTGCACGCTGGCGGCGCCGAGCGAGTGGCCGCTGAGTGCCTTGGTCGATGACAGCGGCGGGATCGCATCGCCGAAGGCCGCACGCACCGCTTCCAGTTCGACCACATCGCCCAGCGGTGTCGAGGTGCCGTGGGTGTTGAGGTAGTCGATCGGACCGACGCCGTTGCCGTCGAATCCCGCCATTGCCATCTGCATGCACCTGACGGCGCCTTCACCCGAGGGCGCGACCATGTCGGCCCCATCGGATGTCACGCCATAGCCCACCAGCTCGGCGATGATGCGCGCGCCGCGGGCACGGGCATGCTCCCACTCCTCCAGCACCAGCATGCCGCCGCCGCCAGCGATGACGAACCCATCGCGGTCGGCGTCGTACGGGCGCGATGCCGCGAGCGGGTTGTCATTGCGATGCGTGGACAGCGCTCCCATCGCATCGAACTGCGAGGTCATGCCCCAATGCACTTCTTCGCCGCCGCCGGCGAGCACGATGTCCTGGACGCCATGACGGATCAGGTCCGCGGCCAGGCCGATGCAGTGGGCCGAGGTCGCGCACGCCGCGGAAACGGCGTAGCTGTGGCCACGGATGCCAAATGCCGTGGCCAGTGACGCCGACACGGTCGAGCACATCGTGCGCGGCACCATGTACGGACCGACACGGCGCACGCCCTTGGCGCGCAGCAGGTCCGCGGTTTCGATCTGCCACTGCGGCGAACCACCGCCGGACCCGGCGATCACGCCGGTGCGGATGTTGTGAACCTGTTCTTCGTCGAGGCCGGCGTCGGCGATCGCATCCTGCATTGCCACGTAGCTGTACGCGGCGGCGTCCCCCATGAAACGCTTGAGCTTGCGGTCGATCCTCGCGTCCAGGTCGATGTGCGGCACGCCCGCAACCTGGCTGCGCAGTCCCAGCTGCTCGTACTCGGGGACGAAGGATATGCCCGGCCGGCTGTCACGCAGCGACGTGGAGACCGACTCGCGATCATTGCCAAGGCACGAAACGATGCCCAGCCCGGTCACGGCAACCCGGCGCACTCAGAAACCCTCCGTCGAGGTGAACAAGCCCACGCGCAGGTTCTCGGCGGCATAGATATCACGGCCGTCGACCGAGACCTTGCCGTCGCCGATGACCAGCGCCAGCTTGCCGCGCATCACGCGGCGGATGTCGATCTCGTAAGTCACCAGTTTCGCGTTCGGCAGCACCTGGCCGGTGAACTTCACTTCGCCCACGCCCAGGGCACGACCACGACCGGGCTCGCCCAGCCACGGCAGGAAAAATCCGCACAGCTGCCACAGTGCATCCAGGCCCAGGCAGCCGGGCATCACCGGGTCACCTTCGAAGTGGCAGGCGAAGAACCACAGCTCCGGGTTGATGTCGAGCTCGGCGCGGATCACGCCCTTGCCGTACCGCCCGCCTTCGGTCGAGATCTCGGTGATGCGATCGAACATCAGCATCGGCGGAAGCGGCAGGCGAGCATTGCCCGGACCGAACAGGGTGCCGTGGCCACATGCGAGCAACTGCTCGCGGTCGAATGAGGAGGGACGAGTCATCGGGGTTCTGCTGCGACTGGGTAATGAGGCAGTGTCGCGATCTGGATGGGCCGCTGCAATGACCTGCATCAACTTTGAAAACCGTACCGGCGCGTATGCAGTGTGCGATTGCGCGCTTGCCGAAGCGGCGCGCAGCGTTTCGTCCCCGCATTCAATCCCCGGCAACGTTCCATCGGCGTGAAGTCGCCTTCACGAGGCTGAAATCGCCGCGGGACGCCTGCCGACGGCCCGGCTCACACGGCCCGCGAGTAGTTCGTCGGTTCAGCGTGCTCGCGGTCGGTCAGGTAGCGATCGAAACACGCAGCGAGCACGCGGAGCAGCAGCCTGCCGCGGGAAGTGGCGCGGATCGCGGCCGCCGACACCTCAACCAGGCCATCGTCCTGCAGCGGCTGCAGGCGCTGCAGTGCTTCGGCGAAATACCCGGGGAAGTCGATCATGTGGCGGCGACCGGTGGCGGCGATGTCGATCTCGCCGTGGCACATCAGCCGCTGGATGACGTCGGCACGAACCAGGTCGTCGGCGTCCATGCGCATGCCGCGCCAGACCGGCAGGCGGCCGTCATCGATGGCGCGCTCCCAGTTGGGCAGGTCGCGCGGATTCTGGCTGAAGCTGGCGCCGACATGGCTGATCGCGCTGACCCCCAGGCCGATCAGGTCGCTGTCGGCGCAGGTGGTGTAGCCCATGAAATTGCGATGCAGGCCGCCGCGCGCCTGGGCCACCGCGAGGTCGTCCTCGGGCAGGGCGAAATGGTCCATGCCGATGTAGACGTAGCCGGCGTCGCCGAGGCGTTCGATCGACCGCTGCAGCAATCCGAGCTTGACTGCCGGGGAGGGCAGGTCTTCGCTGCGGATGCGCTGCTGCGGGCGAAACAGGGACGGCAGGTGCGCATAGCTGTAGATCGCCAGGCGATCCGGGCGCGCGCGCAGGGTGATGTCCAGCGTGCGGTCGAAACCTTCCGGCGTCTGCATCGGCAGGCCGTAGATCAGGTCCACATTGACCGAGCGCAGGCCGTGCTTGCGGCAGGCCTCGATGATCGCCAGCGTCTCCTCGACGCTCTGGATACGGTTGACTGCCTGCTGCACCGCCGGGTCGAAATCCTGCACGCCGAGGCTGGCGCGGTTGAAGCCGGCTTCGGCGAGGACGCGGATGTCGTCCGGGGTAACGAATCGCGGATCGAGTTCGATCGAGCAGTCAGGCTCACCGCTGCGGGCGAACGGGAAATGCCGGTGGATCACGTCCACGACCTCGGCGATCTGCTCCGGTGCCAGGAAGTTCGGCGTGCCTCCGCCCAGGTGCAGTTGCGCGACTTCGCGATCGCGATCGAACAGCGACGCCATCATGCCGATCTCGCGGTACAGCCGGGTCAGATAGGCGGCGCCGCGGGCCTTGTCGCGGGTGATGATGCGGTTGCAGCCGCAATAGAAACAGGGGCTGGCGCAGAACGGCACGTGCACGTAAATGGACAGCGGGCGCGGAATCGGATCGCCATTGCTGATGGCCGCCATCTCGCGCAGCTCGCCTTCCTGGAAAGCCGGTGAAAACTGCGGGGCCGTCGGGTAGGAGGTGTAGCGCGGCCCTGGCCGGTCATAGCGGCGCACCAGGTCGGGGTCGAAGGCGAGGGACTGCATGGCCATGGAGCAAGGCTAGGCCAGGCGTGCGCGGGCCGCCTTGATCCAGGTCAATTGGCAGGGTGGGCAGGCAGCGCCTGCCGGCCGGTCAGGTCGGGCGTCGCCCGATCCGGTAGACGACAGCGTCCAGTGCGCTGACGCCGTCCTCGATGAACTTCGGCTGCTGATCCAGGATGTCGCGGCGTTCCAGCGTGGCCAGGTCCCAGTCGCGCCGATACAGCTCGCGCACCTCGTCCTCGATCACGCTGAACGGAGGGCCGTCCTTTTCGTGCTGCGGATACTCCAGCGAGATCACCAGGCCACGGCAGCCTGCCGGCAGCAGCGAATAGAGATTGTCGACATAGCGCTGGCGCAGCGGTTGCGGCAGGGCGACCAGCGCAGCGCGGTCGAACACCGCCGTGCAGTCGGCCAGCACGGTCGCGTCGAGCGCGAACGCGTCGCCGCAGATCATCTCGATGCCTTCGGCCCGGTAATGCGACCCGTACTGCGACTGGCTGACCTCCGGTTCCAGCCCGTGCTCGACGAAGAAATCCTCCACCGCGATGCGGGACAGCTCGACGGCAAGCACGCGAAGGCCCTGCGACGCGAACCAGGCCATGTCCAGGGTCTTGCCGGCAAGCGGCACGAACACGCGGCTGCCGGCTTCGACCTGCAGTGCAGGCCAGTGCTTGAGCAACAGCGGCGTCGGCGTGTCCTGGTGGAAGCCGATCTGCTTGTCGTGCCAGCGCTGGTGCCAGAAATCGGGTTGCATGGATTACTCGACCGCCAGCCCTTCCACCTTCTGCCAGCCGCGCGGCAACAGGCCGCCACGCGTGGCGCGTGCGCCAACGTACGCATCGAGATCCTTGAACGACAGCGACATCGTGCGTGCGCCGGATTTCACCACGAGCGTCGCGCCCGGTGCCACCACGGCCACCGCGACCACGCGCTCGGTGCCGAGCTTGGCCTTCGGGATGTCGATCAGCTTGTTGCCCTTGCCCTTGTCGAGTTCCGGCAGTTCGCCCACCGGGAAGGTCAGCAGGTGGCCGACATTGGTAACCACCGCGATCCGGCCCTGCTCGCCTTCGCTGACCAGCGCCGGTTGCACGACCTTGGCGCCCGGCGTCAGGGACAGCATCGCCTTGCCGGCCTTGTTGCGGCCAGTGAGGTTCTCGAAGCGGGTGACGAAGCCGTAGCCGTGGCTGGAGGCGAGCACGAAACGCTGGTCGTTGTCGCCGCTGGCCAGTGCCTGGAACGATGCGCCCGGTGCCGGCGAGAAGCGCCCGGTGAGTGGTTCGCCGTTGCCGCGCGCCGACGGCAGCGAGTGCACCACGGTCGAATAGGCGCGGCCGGTGGAGTCGAGGAAGGCGACCTGCTGCGTGCTGCGGCTCTTGGTCGCCGCCAGCAGCTCGTCGCCTTCGCGATAGCTCAGTGCAGCCGCATCGATGTCGTTGCCCTTGGCCGCGCGCACCCAACCCTTCTCGCTAAGCACGACGGTCATCGGCTCGCTGGCCACCAGCTCGGTTTCCGACAGTGCCTGCGCGGCACCGCGTGCGACCAGCGGCGAGCGGCGCTCGTCGCCGAACTTCTTGGCGTCGGCGATCAGTTCGTCCTTCACCAGCTTCTTCAGCTTGGCCTTGCTGTCGAGGGTGGCGATGATCCGCTCGCGCTCGGCTTCAAGCTCGGCCTCTTCGCCACGGATCTTCATCTCTTCCAGGCGCGCCAGCTGGCGCAGCTTGGTCTCGAGGATGTAGTCGGTCTGTTCGTCGCTGAGCTTGAAGCGCGCCATCAGCACCGGACGCGGTTCGTCCTCGCTGCGGATGATGCGGATCACCTCATCCAGGTTGAGGAAGGCGATCAGCAGGCCTTCCAACAGGTGCAGGCGACGCTCGACCCGTTCGAGGCGGTGCTTGAGGCGGCGCGTGACCGTGTCGGTGCGGAACGCCAGCCACTCGGTCAGGAACGCCTTGAGTCCCTTCACCTGCGGTCGGCCATCGAGGCCGATCACGTTGAAGTTGACCCGGAAGCTCTTCTCCATGTCGGTGGTTGCGAACAGATGGCCCATCAGCTGTTCGGCGTCGATGCGGTTGCTGCGCGGGACCAGCACGATGCGGGTCGGGTTGGCGTGGTCGGACTCGTCGCGGATGTCCTCCAGCCACGGCAGCTTCTTGGCGCGCATCTGCGTGGCGATCTGCTCGATCACCTTGCCCGGCGATGCCTGGTACGGCAGCGCGGTGATCACCAGGTTGCTGCCGTCCTTCACGTACACGGCGCGGGCGCGGACGCTGCCCAGTCCCGTCTCGTACATCTGCAGCAGGTCGGCAGCCGGGGTGATGATCTCGGCGGCGGTCGGGTAGTCGGGGCCGCGCACGTGCTCGCACAGATCGCGCGTGGTCGCGTCCGGATCGTCAAGCAGGCGCAGGCAGGCGCTGACGACCTCGTTGAGGTTGTGCGGCGGCACGTCGGTGGCCATGCCCACGGCAATGCCGGTGGTGCCGTTGAGCAGCAGGTGCGGCAGGCGCGCCGGCATCCAGGTCGGCTCTTCCAGGGTGCCGTCGAAGTTCGGCGTCCAGTCGACCGTGCCCTGGCCCAGTTCACCCAGCAGCACTTCGGCGATGGGGGTGAGCTTGGACTCGGTGTAGCGCATCGCCGCGAACGACTTCGGGTCGTCGGTGGAACCGAAGTTGCCCTGACCCTCGACCAGCGGATAGCGGTACGAGAACGGCTGGGCCATCAGCACCATCGCCTCGTAGCAGGCGCTGTCGCCGTGCGGGTGATATTTGCCGATTACGTCACCAACGGTGCGCGCGGACTTCTTCGGTTTGGCGCCGGCGTTGAGGCCGAGCTCGCTCATCGAATAGATGATGCGGCGCTGCACCGGCTTGAGGCCGTCACCGAGGAAGGGCAGGGCGCGGTCGAGGACGACATACATCGAGTAATCGAGGTAAGCGCGCTCGGCATATTCGCGCAGGGGGATCTGCTCGAAGCCGTGGAAGGCCGGACGGACGGTTTCGTTCATGTAGCGATGCAGACCTGGAGTAAGTCGTTGGGCCGATTTTAGCCGTGCCGGGCGGCGCGTGCGGGTAGCACCGCACGGCGCCGGAGCGCATGTTCGTCACGTTCTTCTGACGCGGCAGCGATCGCGTGCCGCGACGGGGCGCCAGTCAGCGGTGCGTTTCGCCGTTGGCTTCGGGCTGCGAGCGGATCGACAGCACGTGCAGGCGGATGGTGCGGCCACCCGGCAGGGGCCATTCGATCGCATCACCGACCCGCAGGCCGAGCAGGGCGCTGCCAACCGGGGCCAGGATGGAGACCTTGTCGGTGCTGCCGTCGGCATCGCGCGGATAGACCAGGGTCAGTTCGTGTTCTTCGCCATTGGTTTCATCGCGGAAGCGCGCGGTCGTGTTCATGGTGATCACGTCCGCCGGCATCTGCGACGGTTCCACTATCTCGGCCCGCTCAAGCTCCGCTTCCAGGGCCGACGTATCGATGCCCTCGGCAATCGGCAGCTCGAGCAGGGCCTCGATGCGCTCCACGTCCTGGCGCGACATCAGCAGGGGCGGGGGAGTGGGTTGGTTCATGGATCGCGTCTCCAATAGCAATACGGGCGCCGCACCGGGTGCGTCGCCCGCCAGTTAGTGATGTGGGACGACCATAGCCCCGAATCCGGAAGGCGGCAACCGGCGCCTCGCGGTGGGATTCATTGGCCGTCCAGCGACCGCGGTCCTGCCCCGGCGCCATCGCGTCAAATGCCGGGGGCAAGGGGTGTTATTCCGGCAGCGCGCCAACAATTGCAGATGCGACGGGCTCCGATCCCCGACGTCGAAGGCCGGGCGGGCAGGCCGACACTTCGCCGGGATCAGGGTGCAGAATCGGGCCATCGAAAAAATTTGCTCACGGGCCGTTGACAAGGTGCCCGCCGCAACGCAACATACGCGGCCTCGCACGGCGCAAACCGTTGCAGAGAGCCCAGGTGGCGGAATTGGTAGACGCACTAGTTTCAGGTACTAGCGGGTAAAACCG
>DATDBI010000229.1:0-11824 GCA_036524915.1 Lysobacter sp.
TTCCTGATCTGGATGAACTTCGATGGCGGCGTCGACCGTTCACGTATCGGCAGCCGGATCAAGTAATACTGGCCCGGCAACACCGGGCCGGCAGCACCGCCGGCGTCGTCGAAGGGGACTGCGACGACGCACTGGCGAGACCAAATAACTGGGGGATTAGCAAAATGAAGCGTACGCAGAGCGGCATGACCCTGATCGGGTTCGTCATCGTGCTGGCAGTGGCCGGCGTGTTCATCTACATGGGCATGAAGCTGGTTCCGATGTACTCGGAGTACTACGCGGTCAAGGAGGCGCTGCGCGAGCTGTCGAAGGAGTCTGGCATCGCCCAGAAGGATCCCGGCTCGATCAAGGACCTGTTCTTCCGTCGCCTGTACATCAGCTACGCCGAGAACGTGAAGCCGGAAAACGTGAAGATCGCCCGCAAGGATGCCGGTTACACGATGACCGTCGATTACGAAGTGCGTCGCCCGTTGATCGCCAACATCGACGTGGTCGGCCATTTCACTGCCGACCAGCTGCTGAGCCGCTCCGCGCTGGATGAGTGACCGCATCGGCTATCGCTTCACCGACCAGGGCCTGCTCGACCAGGCCCTGACGCATCGAAGTGCGGGTGCGCCGCACAACGAGCGGCTGGAGTTCCTCGGCGACGCGCTGGTCAACCTGATCGTCGCCGAGGCGCTGTACACCCGTTGGCCGCGGGCTGACGAAGGTGCACTGACCCGGGCACGCGCCGAACTCGTCCGCGAGTCGGCATTGGCGCCGATCGCACGCGAGCTGGAACTCGGGGCGCGCCTGACCCTGGGGCCCGGCGAAATGAAGTCCGGCGGCCACCGCCGCGACTCGATCCTGGCCGACGCCCTGGAAGCGGTGATCGGCGCGATCTACCTAGATTCCGACTTCCAGGCCTGCCGGTCCGCGGTCCTGCCGTGGTTCGAAACGGCCATCGCGGCGCTGCCGCCCCCGCACAAGGTCGGGAAAGACGCCAAGACGCGGCTGCAGGAATGGCTGCAGGGCCGCCAGAAGCCACTGCCGGTCTACGCCCTGCTCAGCGAGAGCGGCGAAGACCATGCCAAGAGCTTCGTCGTCACCTGCACCCTGGCGCAGCCGCCCCTGCTGACGCAGGGCGAGGCCGGCTCCCGCCGTGCCGCCGAGCAGATCGCGGCCGAAGTGGCGCTCGAGCGCCTCAAAGTCGACGACTAGCGTTTGCCCTTGGCTCCCCGCGAGCCGACAATCTCCCCAATGAATACCCCCACGCATCGCGCCGGCCACGTCGCCGTCATCGGCCGCCCCAACGTCGGCAAATCCACCCTGGTCAACGCGCTGGTCGGCGCCAAGGTCAGCATCACTTCCAACCGCCCGCAGACCACGCGCCACCAGCTGCTCGGCATTGCCACCTTTCCGGAAGGCCAGCTGCTGCTGGTCGACACCCCGGGCATCCACCGCGAACAGAAGCGGGCGATGAACCGCTGGATGAACCGGGCTGCCCGCGGCGCCCTCGAAGGTGTCGACACCGCCCTGCTGGTGGTGCGCGCCGGGCAATGGGACGACGAGGATTCGCTGGCGTTCGACGCACTCAAGAAGGCCGGCATGCCGGTGGTGCTGGTCGTCAACCAGGTCGACCGCCTCAAGGACAAGGCCGCCTTGTTGCCGTATCTGGCCAAGGTCACCGACGGACGCGACTTCGCCGGCGTGCATCCGATCTCCGCGCTCAAGCGCAGCGGCCTGGAGGCACTGGTAAAGACCATCCTGTCCCAGCTGCCGGAACAGGCGGCGCTGTATGGCGAAGACGAGATCACCGACAAGAGCCAGCGCTTCCTCGCCGGCGAGATGGTGCGCGAGCAGTTGATGCGCCAGCTCGGCGAGGAACTGCCGTACGCCACCACGGTCGAGATCGAGAAGTTCGAAGTCGACGGCAACCTGCTGCGCATCGGCGCGGTTATCTGGGTCGAGCGCGACGGCCAGAAAGCGATCGTCATCGGCAAGGGCGGCGAGCGCCTGCGCGAGATCGGTGCCCGCGCGCGCCAGCAGATGGAGCGCCTGTTCGACAGCAAGGTGTTCCTGGAAACCTGGGTGCGCGTGCGCGAGGGCTGGTCCGACGACGAAGCGGCGCTGCGGGCGTTTGGCTACCACGACTAGGCAGGCGCGGGAATGAGCGACCGCACGTGCGCCTGAGCAACGAACCGGCCTTCGTCCTGCACGCGCGGCCCTGGCGCGAGACCAGCCTTCTGGTCGAAGTGCTCAGCGCCAACCACGGCAGGCTGGGTCTGGTCGCGCGCGGCGTGCAGGGACCGAAGCGGCAAGTATTGCGCGCGGCATTGCAGCCGCTGCAATCGATCCGGTTCGATGCGGTGCAGGTGGGCGAACTGGCGCGCCTGAGCACTGCCGAGGCGATCGACGTTGCACCACGCCTGGGCGGCGAGGCCATGCTGGCCGGCTTCTATCTCAACGAGCTGACATTGCGCCTGGCGCCTCGCCAGGACCCTGCGCCCGAGCTGTATGACGCGTATGCCGTTGCACGCGCGCGCATCGGCAATGGTGAGCCGCTGGGCTGGACGTTACGTCGGTTCGAGCGCGATCTGCTCGAAGCACTGGGCTTCGGCTTTGACTGGCACCACGACGGTGAAGGCGCGCCGATCGACGCGGCTGCGCGCTATCGGCTTGACCCGGAGTATGGTGCGCGCCGGTTGCTCAGCGACCGCGGTCACGGCGACCGCAGCAGCGCTGCCACCGGCCGCGCATTGCTGTCATTGGCCGATGACCTACAGCCCGACCCGGACGACCTGCAGGGCCTGCGGCGCGCGATGCGCGGCGTGCTTGCCCATCACCTGGGACCACGCGTACTGAAGTCGTGGGAAATGCTGGCGGAACTGGGTCGGGTGACGGCAAAGCGCGAACCCGCCGATCCGACGGGATCTGCGTAGGAGCCAGCTTGCTGGCGACAAGCCAGCCACTGACCCTACAGCGACTCGAGCGTGTCCCTGGCAGCGCGTCCGAACGCATCCTGCAACGCGGTCGATGCCGGTTCGCGATGCAGCGCCTCCACCGCTGCACCCAGGCGAAGCGCACCGACGAAACCGCAGCTGGCGCGCAGGCGATGCAGGTCGGCACGCATCGCGTCGCCATCGCCGCGCGCGCCGGCATCGGTGATCGCCTGCAATGACTTCGGCAGTTCGAGCGCGAACAGGCCGCGCAATGTGTCGACGTGGGTACGGTTGCCACTGAGCGCGCGCGCTGCGGCCTCGTAGTCCCACAGCGGCAGCTGGCCGCCGTCGGCGACGCCTTGAACGCGCTGCTCACCGGACAAGCCGAGCATGCGTCGCACCGCTGCCTGCACCGTCGTCGCCGGCATCGGCTTGACCAGCACCTCGTCGAACCCTGCCGCCAGCAGTGCATCGAGGATGGCCGCCTCGTGGGCCGCGGTATGCGCCAGAGCCGGCGTGAGTGGATGCTTGTCGCGAAGTCGTGACAACAACCCACTGCCACTCCCGTCGGGCAGGCGCGCGTCGATCATCCACAGCGCGTAATCCTGCGAGGATGCCAGGGCCACCGCAGCGGCCACGCAGTCGGCGGCATCGACCTCGGCCGGTACGCCGCCCAGGGCCGCGCCAAGGAAGCTGCGGCTGATCGGATCGTCCTCTACCAGCAGGATTCTTGGCAGCGGGGAGGGCGGTGGATCGTGCGGCATCATCGACGTTTCGCGTCCTGTGGGTATGCTGCGCGGATGTCGCGAGGGATCTTACGCCTGCTGCTGGGCTGCCTGCTGAGCGTGCCGTTGATGGCGGCGGGCGTGGCGCACGCGCGCTCGGCGCAGGCGCGAATCGCCAAGGTGACCCTCGCCGTGGCGACCCTGACCGACGTGCAGGTGCGTCTGGACTGGCCGGCACAGGCCGCTCAGGGAATGCTGGAGCTGCGGGCAGGGCGGGTCGAAGCGCCCGACCTGGGGTATCGCTACCGCGACGTGACCTGGCGCTGTCCGTTGTCGCGCGACCTCGAGCACTGGCGCTGCGAGGGCGATGTCCGCAGCGGGAACAGCCGGCCCTTGCGCCTGGCTGTGGACCTCGACTCACTGCGCACCGACATCCGGCTGGGCCAGGGTGGAGCGCTGCTCGCCGTCGAGCGGGTCGCCGCAACGCCGGACCTGACCCGCGTCGACCTGACCCGGGTGCCGATTGCCTGGGCGCAGGCCCTGCTTGCACAGGCATGGCCCGATGGTCGTCTCAAAGCGGGGACGGCCAGCGGCCGGCTCGATATCGTCGCGCCGGCGAAGGCGCCCCTGCGGATCACCGGGGCGCTGCATCTGCAGGGCATGGCGTTCGACACGGCCGACGGCACCATCGCCGGCGAGAACATCGGCGCGCAGCTCCAGATCGATGGCGAGATCGCGGCCACCACCCGGGTCGGCATCGATGGCCAATTGCGTGGCGGCGAGATGCTGTTCGGCAACGCCTACGTGTCGCTGCAGCAGCGCAGCGTGGACCTGGGCATCGAGGCATTGCAGCTTGAGGGCGGCGGATGGCAGTTGCCGAGGCTGGCCTGGAACGATCGGGGCATCCTGCGCATCGATGCCAATGCCGCGCTGGACACGCAGTTGCAACTGCGCACGCTCGACCTGCGCGCGCATAGCGGCAACCTCGCACCGTTGCGCGACGGTTATCTCACCGGCTTCCTCGGCCTGGCAGGAATGGGTGAAATGCAGCTCGGCGGTGCCGCGGATGCGCGCCTGCGAATCGAACGCGGCGACCTGCGCGAAGCCGACTTCAAGCTCGATTCGGTCACCGTCGACGATCCAGGCGGTGGCTTCCGCTTCGACGGGCTCGACGGCGACGTCCGGTTCTCTGCCACTGCCACCGAAGAAAGCGAGCTGCACTGGCGCGGCGGCGCGCTGCACGGCATCGCCTTCGGCGCAGCGCGCCTGCCGTTGCGCAGCGAAGACGGCGTGCTGCATCTGCGCCAGGCGGTATCGATGCCGCTGCTGGGCGGGCGCGCCGGTTTCGACCACCTCCAGATCAAGCCGCCGGCGGCAGGCAAGGGCCTGGAGATACGCTTCGGCCTCGAACTGGAGGAGCTGGACGTGGCGCAGCTCTCCACCGCGCTGGGCTGGCCGGCGTTTACCGGCCAGTTGACCGGCAACATCCCGGAAGCGCGCTACGCCGACGATCGCCTCGATTTCGAAGGCGGCCTGGCGATGGCGTTGTTTGGCGGCACCGTGCAGGTCTCATCGCTGGCGATGGAGCGTCCGTTCGGCGTCGCGCCGACGCTGTCGTCCGACATCGCCTTCGACAACATCGACCTGGAATCGCTGACCGGCGTGCTCGGCTTCGGCACCATCACCGGCAAGCTCGACGGCCGCATCGCCGACCTGCGGCTGGTCGACTGGCAGCCGGTGGCATTTACCGCCTACCTGCAGACTGACACCGATGCGGCCAAGGCCGATGGTGTGCGCCAGCGGATCAGCCAGCGCGCCGTGCAGGACCTGTCGAGCGTCAGCGACGCATCGTTCGTGAGCGGCCTGCAATCGCAGCTGATCGGGCTGTTCGACGACTTCGGCTATCGCCAGATCGGCATCGCCTGCCGGCTGGTCGACGAGGTCTGCGAAATGGAAGGGCTGGGTTCAGCCGGACCGGGATTTATTATCGTCGAAGGGTCGGGCCTGCCGCGGCTGAGCGTGGTTGGTTTCAACCGCCGGGTCGACTGGCCGACGTTGCTCGAGCGCCTGGTCGCGGCCAGCAGCGGCGACGTCAAACCGGTCTTCGAGTAAGGTAAGCCACGCTTCAATCCGGGCAGTGCGACTGCCACGGACAACGATCAAAGGAGAACACACATGCGCCGTTGGATGGGGGTACCGGTCGCCGCCGTGATGCTGACTGCCTGCGTCACGATCAACGTCTACTTCCCTGCGGCGGAAGCCAAGGAAGCGGCCAAGGAGTTCGTCGAGAAGGTCATCGGCGACGAGGCGCAGTCGCAGCCCGCGCCGCAGGACAAGCCCGGCGGGCAGAGCGCATCGCTGGCTCCGCGCGGTGGAGAATCGCTTGCCTCGCGCATCGACTGGCTGTCGCTGGTCGGCATCGGCGCGGCGCAGGCGCAGGACCAGCCCGATATCAACATCAAGACGCCGGCGATCCAGGCGATCCAGTCGCGGATGGCGTCGCGCTTCGACAGCCAGCTGCGCGCGCATTTCGACACTGGCGCGCTGGGTTTCGCCAACGACGGCACCATCAGCGTCCGCGATGCCGCCAAGATTCCGCTGCCGGAACGCGTCGGCGTGAACCAGGCCGTGGCCGAGCAGGGCCGTGATGCCAAGGCCGTCTACCGCGAGATCGCGGTGGCCAACAACCATCCCGAATGGGAGCAGCAGATCCGCGCCGTGTTCGCACGCCAGTGGATGGACAGCGCCCGTGCGGGCTGGTGGGTGCAGGACGCCGGCGGCGGCTGGAAGCAGAAGTAAGGCAACCGCAAAAGCAGGATCACCCCTCGTCCGCCCTGCGGGCACCTTCTCCCACAACGGGAGAAGGAAACCTCAACCCTCCCCCCTCGTGGGGGAGGGACAGGCCACGAAGAGGCCAGGGAGAGGGGGCGCGTGTCCGATCTGCGACAATAGCCGGCCCCCTGCTTCACGCCAGCCGCTGTGGCCCGCATAGATCAAACCCCCTTCGCAGTAGAAATCACCGGGCTGACCCATGACGGCCGCGGCGTTGCCCGCCGTGCCGACGGCAAGGCCGTGTTTGTCGCCGGCGCCCTGCCGGGCGAGCGCGTCATGGCCTCGCAGACCGCCCGCCATCGCAGTTTCGACGAGGCGCGCACCGTCGAGGTGCTGACCGCCGCGCCCGAGCGCGTCGAGCCGCGCTGCCCGCACTTCGGCACCTGCAGTGGCTGCGCCCTGCAGCACTACGCCGTGGACAAGCAGATCCTCGCCAAGCAGAACGTGCTGATGGAGAACTTCGAGCGCATCGGCCACGTCACGCCCGAGCGCATCCTTGCGCCGCTGACCGATGCAGCATGGGGCTACCGCCGCAAGGGCCGCTTCTCGGTGCGTCGTGTTGAGAAGAAGGACAAGACCCTGGTCGGCTTCCGCGAAACCGATCCGCGTTTCGTCGCCGACCTGCGCGAATGTCACACCGTGATCCCGCAGATCGGCCAGGCCATCCCCTCGCTCGCCGCGCTGGTCGACGGCCTGCAGGCGCGTCGCGAGATCCCGCAGATCGAGTTCATCTCCGGCGACCCCACCCCCGACTTCAGCGGCATCGCGCTGACCATCCGCCACCTGGTGCCGCTCACCGACGCCGACAAGGACGCCATCGTCGCGTTCGGGCAGGCGCACGGCTTTGCGATCTTCCTGCAGCCGGCCGGCGTCGACAGCGTGCACGCGCTGTGGCCGGCGGAACCGAAGCTGGCCTTCAGCCTGCCGCAGTGGAACCTGGAATTCCTGTTCCGCCCGCTCGACTTCATCCAGGTCAACGCCGGCCTCAACGGCAAGATGATCCAGCACGCGCTGGACCTGTTGCAGCCGCAGCCGGGCGATCGCGTGCTCGACCTGTTCGCCGGCCTGGGCAACTTCACGTTGCCGCTGGCGCGGCAGGTGCGCGAGGTGGTCGGCGTGGAGGGCGAGGCCGGGCTGGTTCGTCGTGCGCGCGAGAACGCCGCGCACAACGGCATCGCCAACGCCGATTTCCACGCCGCCGACCTGGCCAAGGACCTCAGTGGCGAGTACTGGATGAAGCAGGGCTTCGACAAACTGCTGCTCGACCCGCCGCGTTCAGGCGCCGATGTCGTCCTGGCGCAGCTGCCACTGAAACAGTTCGCGCGGATCGTCTATGTCAGCTGCCACCCGGCATCGCTGGCGCGCGACGCCGGGTTCCTCGTCAACGAGCGCGGCTGGAAGCTGCGCGCGGCGGGCGTGATGGACATGTTCCCGCACACGGCACACGTGGAATCGATCGCGCTGTTCGAACCGGGCTGACGGAGGACGACATGGGCATCGAAATCGAACGCAAGTTCCTGGTCACCGGTGATGGCTGGCGCGCGGCCGCGCGCGAGGTCGTGCCGATGGCGCAGGGTTACATCAACGATCAGGCGGCAATGGACACCGGCGCGATGAAGGCGTCGGTGCGCGTGCGCATCGCCGGCGACGAGGCCTTCCTCAACCTCAAGTCGCGCGAGCTTGGCCACACCCGCCAGGAGTTCGACTACCCGATCCCGGTCGACGACGCCCGCAGCCTGCTGGCGCTGTGCGTCGGCGGACTCGTCGACAAGCGTCGCCACTACGTCGAGCACGAAGGGCACCTGTGGGAAGTCGATGAGTTCCTCGGTGACAACGCCGGGCTGGTCGTGGCCGAAATCGAGCTCTCGTCGGCCGACGAGGCCTTCGCCAGGCCCGACTGGATCGGCGCGGAAGTCACTGAATCGGTGCGCTACTACAACCTCGCCCTGGCCACGCGCCCGTACGCGCAGTGGAGCGAGAGCGAGCGCGCCGGCGCGGTTGCATCGACCCACTGAGCCCCCATCTGAAGACGATGGACAACAAACCCCTGCGCATCGACATCTGGTCCGACGTGGTCTGCCCCTGGTGCTGGATCGGCAAGCACCGCCTGCGTGCGGCGCTGGCGCAACTGGGCGAGGCTGGCGAGAGCGCCGAGATTCATTGGCACGCATTCCAGCTTGATCCGGAATCCGACGAGACCCCGGTTCCCCTCCGCGAGGCTTACGAGCGCAAGTTCGGCGGCCGCGAACGCACCGAGCAGATCCTTGCGCAGACCCAGGCTGCCGGCCGTGCCGAAGGCCTGCCGTTCGACTTCGACCGCGGCCAGGTGCGGGTCAGCACCCTCAAGGCGCACCGGCTGGTCTGGCTGGCGGGACGTGAAGGCGATGCCGACCGGGTGGGCGAAGCGCTGTTCCGTGCGCATTTCTCCGAAGGTCGCAACCTGGCTGACACGCAGACGCTGATCGATGCCGGTGCCGCCGGCGGTCTGTCGGAGCAGCGCGTTCGCGCGATGCTCGATTCCGATGAAGGCCTTGCGCAGGTGCACGCGCAGTTGGGCCAGGCCCGGGCGCTGGGCATCCAGGCGGTGCCGACGTTCGTCCTGGACGGACGCCTGGCGGTGCAGGGCGCGCAGACGCCGGACGTCTTTCGCGATGCATTCGCCCGGATCGGCATCGCCCCGGCGCCGGCGGCTGCCGCGCAGGACGATGCCGCGCAAGGCAATGCCGCCTGCGGCCCGGACGGCTGCGCGGTCTGATCGCGCACGGCCACCGGCAACGTTGATCGCTGAACCGCCATTGCCGCGGGGCTGCCGCGGCCGCCCATCTGCGCGACAATGCGGGGCCGCGCCCCCGGCGCGCCCTCATCGCCTGGAGTTTTCCGCATGCTCGTGATCGGCGTCGCCGGCACCGAACTTACCGCGCAGGAGCGCGACTGGCTGCAGCACGACGCCTGCGCCGGCGTGATCCTGTTCACCCGCAATTTCGCTTCGCGCGACCAGGTCGCCGAGCTGTCGGCCGCTATCCGTGCGGCAGCCGCGCGTCCGCAGCTGATCTGCGTCGACCAGGAAGGCGGTCGCGTGCAGCGGTTCCGTGAGGGCTACAGCGCACTGCCTCCGCTGGAAGGCTTCGGCAAGCTGTACGCCAACGACCGCGAGGCCGCGCTCAAGCTCGCCCAGGAGCACGCCTGGCTGATGGCGACCGAAGTGCAGGCCAGCGGCGTGGACCTGAGTTTCGCGCCGGTGGTGGACCTGGGCCGCGGCAATCTCGCAATCGGCAATCGTGCATTCTCCGAGGACCCGGCCGTTGTCGCCGAGTTCACCCGCGCCTACGTGCGCGGCATGCACGCGGCCGGCATGGCCGCGACGCTCAAGCATTTCCCCGGGCATGGTTCGGTCCAGGCCGATACGCATTTCGACGATGCGGTCGATCCGCGTCCGCTTGACGAGCTGCGCGCAACCGATCTGATCCCGTTCGTCGCCGGCATCGAGGCCAAGGCCGATGCGGTGATGATGGCGCACGTGAAGTACCCGGCCGTCGCGCCCGAGCCGGCGGGCTATTCGAAATTCTGGATCGAAGATGTGCTGCGCAGGGAGATGGGCTTCCGTGGCGTCGTCTTCAGCGACGACATCGGCATGAAGGCCGCCTTCTCCGTCGGCGGTATCAAGGCCCGCATCGATGCGCATTACGACGCCGGCTGCGACGTGGTGCTGGTCTGCCACCCGCAGCTGGTCGAGGAGTCGCTGGCGGCGGTGCAGGGCCGCACGCTCAACACGATGGCGCTGACCGGCCTGATCGGTCGCGGCGCAATGGGCTGGGATGGCCTGCTGGCCGACAGCCGCTACGGCTCCGCACGCAGCCACCTGGAGGGCCTGGCCTGATGAGCACCACCGCTGAGAAGACCCACGACCTGGCCGCCGCGCTGGCCAACTCCGACCTTGTGTTCGACCGCGACACGCTGGAGCAGGCGATCAAGCGCATGGCCGCGCCGATCGTCGCCGATTACGACGAGGTGCCGGTCTATCTGACGATCATGCACGGCGGCCTGCCGTTTGCCGCGCAGCTGGCGATGGAAGTCGGCGCGCTCGGGCTCGACCTCGAGTTCGACTACCTGCATGCCACCCGCTATCGCGGTGCGACCTCCGGTGGCGAGCTGACCTGGAAGCATCGCCCGGCGACACCGTTGCAAGGCCGCCGCGTCCTGCTCGCCGACGACATCCTCGATGAAGGCCACACGCTTGCGGCCATCCGCGCGTGGTGCCTGGAGCAGGGGGCGCGCGATGTGCGCATCGCCGCGCTGGCGGTAAAGGTGCATGACCGCTGCGTGCCCGGCCTGCACGCCGATTACGTTGGCGTCGAAGTGCCGGACCGTTACGTGTTCGGCTACGGCATGGACTACCACGAGCAGGGCCGCAACCTGCCGGCGATCTACGCGTTGAAGGACTGAGTTGATGAGCGGGATCGATCTGGCCGTCATCGGCGGCACTGGCCTGTACAAGCTTGCGGCGCTGCGTGATGTCGAGACGCTGCAGCCGTCGACGCGTTTCGGCGCGCCATCCGGGCCCGTGCGGCTGGGGACGCTCGACGGCCACCGCGTCGCCTTCCTCGCCCGCCACGGCGAAGGCCATTCGCTGCCGCCGCACAAGATCAACTACCGCGCCAACCTGGCCGCGCTGCAGTCGCTCGGGGCGCAGCGCGTGCTCGCGCTGAACACGGTCGGCGGCATCGGCGAGCGTTTCGGGCCGCGGGTGCTGGCTTGCCCGGACCAGTTGATCGATTACACCTGGGGACGGGTGTCAACGATTTGTGAAGACGAAGGCACCGAGGTGCTGCACGTCGACTTCGGCGAGCCGTATACGCGCGCACTGAGGCACGACGTGATCGCTGCGGCGGCCCGGGCCGGCGTCGCCATGGTCGCCGACGGTTGCTATGGCGCGACCCAGGGGCCGCGTCTGGAAACCCGCGCCGAGATCGCGCGGATGCGCCGGGACGGGTGCGATCTGGTCGGCATGACGGGCATGCCCGAGGCCGGTCTGGCGCGCGAAATGGGCCTGGATTATGCCTGTCTGGCCATCGTCGCCAACTGGGCGGCGGGCGCCGGGCCGGACCCGGACGAGGTCATCACGCTGCAGGACGTGCTCGACAATGTGGCCGTCGCCTCGGCCGGGCTGCCGGCACTGCTGGCGGCCCTGCTCGACCGTTCGGCGCCGGGGTGATTGTCAAGCCGGCGTTCAGTTTGCATACTCGACCAGCGCTGGGGGTCGGGTCCCGGTCCCTGCGCGACAACGCATCCAGCATGAGGTTGATAAGGACATGCAGTACGGCACCGTGAAATGGTTCAACGACGCCA
>DATDBI010000230.1:0-4823 GCA_036524915.1 Lysobacter sp.
CGTGGTCAAGCGTCACCCAAATCCAGAATGCTCGCCTTCATGCTCGGAATCAGCAGCTCGGCCAGACACACAGTCCGCAGCGAGTCATCCCCGGCGCACCAGACCTCCGGGTCGCCGTCCACCGTGTCCAGCAGGATGAACAGGCCTTCAGCCTCACCAGACTCAACCCGGGCCAGCACCTCTTTGAGGGCGTCCACTAGGCGTGTATCGGGCTCAGGCTCCCCGCCCCCACCGACAACCGTCAATGTGGGTCGGCTCATAGGGGCACCTGTTAGGAGAAAACCCGGCGCTCGCCATTGGGAGACATCCGGGCGAGGGAAAATTACTCCCTCTCATTGATCACGTTACTCGCAGTTTTCTAGGGCTGCGCTCGTAAGGCGCCTTAATGCCACATGCTAAAGATGTGCCAGTCAGGCTCGCGCCATTCGATGCCATGCTCCGCGCAAAATTCACGCATGCAGATGATTGCTGCCTCGCTCGGAGGAGTGAGCTGAACCCGCTGTGGCGTGCCCCGGAGTGCCGTGGACTCAGTTCCACGGACAGCGAGGAAGTACATCGGGTAGTCGCCGCTGCAGTGAGCGACCAAGTCAACCGGAAACGCTTCGATCGCCGCTCGGCGCTTCAGCCAGTAGTCGTCGTCTCGCCCCTCGCTCCACTCCAGCCCCAAGCGACCACAGAGCCATTCTTCGAAGTCAAAGAACTCGTCCTCGTCCTCAGGAAGCAGAGAATCGGGCAACTCCTCGCCAATGTCGAAGCCGAAGGCCAGAATTGCGTTCGTGGACGTGCCCATCAGCTATCCCTCGCCACCTTATGCGCCCAACGCAGGGAGTCCTCGTACTGCCACTGGGCCAGCAGCAGTGCGCCTGCAACGAAGTCCCGGATGCGCTGATAGGCGTCCCGGTCACACTTGAACTCGTCGGCACGGGCCAGAACGGCCGGCACCTTGTCAGCACCGAACAGGGCGATGCACAGGCCGTCCAAAGACGCCTGCTTGCCCCACTCGTGGTCGTAGCTGGTCACGTACACCCTCGCCCGCTTGCGCAGCCGTGGCTTCATCCTGGCGATCGTCGCGCCCAGCCCAATCGCCCAGTCCTGCAGGCTGACCACGAACCGGTCAGTGCCGGACACCATGGTCATCCACGTCATGTAGCCGGGGTGGCCGCTGGGGAGGCAGGAGGTGGCCAGAGACAGGCGCCAGATCGCACCCTCCGGCAGCGCCCGCCTCGTGAAGCTGGCGTAGTACTGGCGGATGTCCTGCGACTTGATGTCGTAGTCGGCTTGCACTGCGATGGCTTCGGCTACGGTCATTCGGGCGATCCCGTGCGCTTCGGCGGGTAGCTACCCTCAAACCTGGCCTTTCGCTCCTTTAGCGCAACTTGCCGCGCATAGGAATCCAGCGCCCCCTGGGCCGCTTCCGCAATCACCTTCTCGTCGGGCTCAAAACCCGCCAGTCCGCAATAGCCACAGACATAGCGGTCGTTCTTTAAGATAGAGACATGCCAGTAGCCGGTCTTGCTCAGACACACCCGAAACTTGTGGCCCCGAGGAGGATCTAGCCCGAACAGCACGCCGGCTGGCGCTACGGCGTCCTCCTCACGCTGCTGGAGTGGGTCGGCCTCCGGCTCCGCGCCCATCAGCGCACGCCACGCATTGACGATCCGACTCATAGGGCAACCCCCTCACGCATAACCCGCCGCAGCGTGATCGCGTGGTAGACGAATGCCGCCGCGCACAGGATGGCCAGTGGCGGAATGGGGATGCCCACACCCACCAGTAGGCCGATGGAATGGCAGCCCAGCAGGAAGGCGTTGAAGGCGATTAGTTGGTTGGTCATGCGGCTTCCTTGAGCGGAGCGCTGCCTGGCTCGCACGCAACCGACTGGGACCACGTCCCGCAGGACTTGCACTGCAGGCGGGCATAGCGGCGAGTCTGCGAACGGGAGTAGCCGCGGCGGATCAGATCCTCGCCACCGCAATGCGGGCAGACGTGGCCATCGAGGGCTAGGTTCGGATGCCCCTTGATCCACGGCAGCAGGCGGTCATAGACGCGCTCGAGCAGCACAACGTCCTGCTTGTTGTACTTCTCCATCGTCGCCCAGGCGTCGCGGTCCTTGGCCATGCACTCCAGCCACAGCTCAAAGCCCTTGTGCTGCGTCTTGCGACCCTCGCCCAGCGCTTGCGCCACGAAGTCCAGCTTGTTACTGGCAAGGCGGAAGCGGCTTCGGGCGGTCTTCAGTAGGTCGATCTGCTTGGCCGGAACCGGGGGCGCCAAGCCCTGCAGCAAAAACTCCTTGTTGAGCGTCGGGATGTCGAACTTCGTCCCGTTGTAGTGGCACACCGCGTCCGCCTCGGACAGAAGGCGATGAATGCGACGGACCATCGTCTTGTGGCCGGAGAGGATCGAGTCGAACATCACCTCCCTTTCGCCATGCCATTTCGCGGCCCAGCAGAGGGTGTAGCCCGGTTTCACGAGCTGAGAGAGGCTAACGTTCTGACCCCAGAGCCCCCAGACAGCGGCCATGTGCGGTGCGGTTTCGATGTCGATCAGGAGCAGGCGCATCAGTCAGTGCCGCCCGCGCTGATAGCTTCGCCGGCAGAGAGGCCCATCGGCTCGTCTGAGTCACGCGCAACGAAGGGCGGAACATGGGCGGTGATGAACGCGACCGGGTCCGCGTATGCGGCCTTCTCGGCCTCGGTAGGTTCACGCGCTTCCGACTCCAGCCCTGCGAGACGATCGATCGTCACCTCGCACTGCGCCAGCGCTCGCCAAGCCGCTTTGACGTCGTGCAGGATGCCGTCCGTGTCGTATGTGCCAGACTGCATCGTGTGGCGCAGCATGCAGTCCTGGTGGTCCGCCGATACCTCGCGGTTCCAGTGCAGCGGCTTG
Organism: Lysobacter sp.; assembly: GCA_036524915.1. Lineage (GTDB taxonomy): Bacteria > Pseudomonadota > Gammaproteobacteria > Xanthomonadales > Xanthomonadaceae > Lysobacter_J. The sequence continues at coordinate 2,887 of DATDBI010000230.1, forward strand.
CCGGGGCCGTAGTGCTGGATGTTTCCAGCGAGGCTCAGGCGGGCAATGGCCACCGCCGTCTTAGGGAAGTAGGCCAGCAGGCCGGAGAATACGGGGGCTGCTTTACGGTCTGCTGCGTCGATTGGAAGCGCGCTCATCTGCATCAAACCCTTCTAGGATTGATGCCAGTTTTTCAGCTACTTGTCTGCCATGGTAGGGCGAGTATTGGCAGTCAAATGCGCAGGAAAGTTACGCGACCGATCGCTGGCTCGTTCTCCTCTGCAACCACTCGAATGGTGTTGATAATCTCCTCAAGCCCGCCAGGGGCGCGGAACCATTCCCCCTCTAGACGCCACTCAGCCATGCGCTCATGTGCCCTGCGCTCGAGCCACGTGCCATATCGCCCGTGAGAGCCGAACAGCGCCATCTCATACACCTTCATCCCTGCCGATCCGTCCAAGTGCTCAAGGCGCTGCTTTGGTGAGCATGTGGTTCCGACCTTGACGCATGTGTCTGAATCGGCCATGCCCCGGAACTCCATCGCATACACGTAGTCCATGCCGATCCTCTCGTATCCAAGAAGGCTCAATCCATGAGTCAGGCGACTGCGGTCCATGCGCTCCCTCTTCCAGCGATAGAAAGACCGCTCGGATATCTCGTCCCCAAGCAGGCCCTTGATGTCATTGAACGCGAACCCGGCGTTGTCTAGGCTTAGGGCGATGCGCATGGCATTCGTGCCGCGGCTGAGGTTGGTGGGGACATACACCCGCTCTCCACCGGAATCATTAGCTGCCTCAAAAAGAAATCGCTTGGACAGCTCTTTTACCTGGTCGGGCGGAAGCATCCCCTCGGCAGCCTTCTGCAACCAGATATGAAATTTAGCCCTGCTCATCACTCACCTCGCGCCGGAGACGGTTTATGTCACCTATCAAACGGGCCTCAAGCTGCCCCGTCTTGTTGGTATCGCAGCCTTCCTCGGCCAATGCCTCAACCAACTCCCTGAGTTTCTCTTCTGCCTTAGGCATAGATCATCCCTAGCTGACGTCAGTGACTTTGACTTCCCATCGGTTGGACTTGTTCTTGGCCCACCCGTGGATCTCGATTCGCCAGCCGGCCTCGCGGCACGCTGCGATGTACTCCGACTCTGCAATCTTCTTGGCCCGCGCGGACATGTTGGCGCGGCTGGTCGTCTGGACCGCCAGCGTTTCTCCGTTCCCGACCGCCAGGATGTCGAAGATCCCGAACAGGTCCACCCGCTTGCGGCTGAAGTTATTCCAGTACTCCACGATCCACGTCTGGTAGCCGCGCTCGCGGATCTGGGCGAGGCTGCGTGAGGTTGGCGAGTTACCGGCCATCTGCCACCAACCTTGCCAGCCGCGCAGACATCCGCCGCAGTTGGCGCTCAGCGCTGCGCTTGCACTCTTCGTCGTTGCGGCCCCAGCCGATCTCGGCGTCGGTATCGGTGCCGATGTAGCTGATCGCGGCAGTCCAGCCATTGAGGTAGCACGCGGCCAGCACCTCGCCCAAGGGGGTCTTGAGCAACCAGTAATGCGGCGACGGGCCGTCGTTCTGGGCATCCCGCCAGTAGCGCTTACGCCACTTCACTGAACACCCCCAAGATGGAAGTCAGATTCGCCGCCGGCTCCGCTTCCTTGAACCGAGTCAGCGCCAGATCACACGCCCGTTCCTCCTTGGGCCGCGGCCACAACTCCTGATTCCCGATAGCCGGATTGATCCGTGTGGTGATCCCCAACCGGAACGCCCGCTGCTGGATCGCCGCAATAGACCGGTCAGGCAGCAATGGCTTGCACGCCTTCGCCCCACCCTCCGGGTACATGCTCTCGATCACTTCGTCCGCAAACGAGGACCACGCCACTCGCACGCCGCCGCTGCTCATCCGGTCACCGCCTTGATCCGCTGTTCGACTTCCCGGTAGTCCGACGTGATGTCGAACCGGC
>DATDBI010000231.1:0-16602 GCA_036524915.1 Lysobacter sp.
CGCGCCGGTTCTCAATGCAACGCAGTCAGGAGCTTGGCAATGGGTCAGTCAGTCGTCGTTCTCGGTGCCCAATGGGGCGATGAAGGCAAGGGCAAGATCGTCGATCTGCTCACCAAGGAGATCGGCGCCGTCGTGCGCTTCCAGGGCGGCCACAATGCCGGCCACACGCTCGTCATCGGCGGCAAGAAGACCGTCCTGCATCTGATTCCGTCAGGCATCCTGCGTCCCGACGCGCTGTGCCTGATCGGCAACGGCGTCGTGCTGTCGCCGGCCGCGCTGCAGAAGGAAATCGGCGAACTCGAAAGCAACGGCGTCGAAGTGCGTTCGCGCCTGAAGATCAGCCCGGCCACGCCGCTGATCATGCCGTACCACATTGCCCTGGATCAGGCCCGCGAGAAGGCCGCCGGCGGCAAGGCCATCGGCACGACCGGCCGCGGTATCGGTCCGGCCTACGAAGACAAGGTGGCCCGCCGCGGCATCCGCGTCGCCGACCTGCACTACCCCGAGCAGCTCGCCGAGAAGCTGCGCAGCACGATGGACTACCACAACTTCGTCCTGACCAAGTATCTGGGCGTGGACGCGGTCGACTTCCAGCAGACGCTCGACGAGGCACTGGCGTTCGGCGAGTACGTCGAGCCGATGAAGTCCGACGTCGCCGGCATCCTTCACGAGCTGCGCAAGCAGGGCAAGCGCGTGCTGTTCGAAGGCGCGCAGGGTTCGCTGCTCGACATCGACCACGGCACGTATCCGTACGTGACGTCGTCCAACACCACCGTCGGCGGCGCGTATGCCGGTACCGGCGTGGGCGCGGACGCGATCGACTACGTGCTCGGCATCGCCAAGGCCTACGCCACGCGCGTCGGTGGCGGTCCGTTCCCGACCGAGCTCGACGACGACGTCGGCCAGGGCCTGCGTGATCGTGGCGCGGAATACGGTGCCACCACCGGCCGTCCGCGTCGCTGCGGCTGGATGGACATCGTCGCGCTGCGTCGCGCGGTGGCCGTCAACGGCATCACCGGCCTGTGCATCACCAAGCTAGACGTGCTCGACGGCATGGAGAAGCTGAAGATCTGCATCGCCTACGAATACCGCGGCAAGCGCACCGAGTACGCGCCGCTGGATGCGGGCGGCTGGGAAGAGTGCACGCCGGTGTACCTGGAGTTCCCGGGCTGGCAGGAGAACACCCACAACGTCACCGAGTGGGACAAGCTGCCGGCCGCGGCACGCGCTTACCTGCGCGCGCTGGAAGAACTGGCTGGCTGCCCGCTTGCCATCGTGTCGACCGGCCCGGACCGCGACGCGAACATCGTGCTGCAGGATCCGTTCGCCTGATCCAGGCGCGCGAGCAGAAACAAAGAGCCCCGCGATTGCGGGGCTTTTTTTTGCGCGTCCCACTGGCCGCTAAGCAGCTGGCCCGCACGCTTCATTACGCAGCCAACGGCAGAACGCCTCCGCCGCCGGGTTGCCACCGCTGCCTGGCGGACGGACGACCCAGAATGCATAGGCATTGGGCATCGCATGTTCGAACGGGCGGACCAGCCGGCCGCGGTTCAAATCGTCCTCGACCAGCGGTGCAACGCCCAAGGCAACGCCGTGCCCGGCGATCGCCGCCTCCTGGGCCAGGTAGATGCTCGCGAAAACAGGCCCGCGGCTGGAATCCACACCCTTGGCCCCGACCGCCTCGAGCCACGCAGCCCAGTCCGGGACGCCGTTGCGATCGACAGCGCTTTCATCGTGCACGAGGGTGTGGTTTGCCAGATCACCGGGGCTTGTCAGTGGCCGCTGCGTGGTCGCGGCCAACGAGGGCGAACACACAGGGAACACCGTTGCGTCCAGGAACCGCTCCGCACCGGCGTAGCCGCCGGGGCCATACCGAATGGCAACGTCGACGCCGTCGCGGCCCAGGTCGGCATGTTCGTTGCCGGTTTCAATGCGCACCTTCAGGTCGGGGTGGTCACGGTGGAACCGGTGCAATCGCGGCGCCAACCATTTTGCGGCGAACGATTCCATGGTGCTGACTCGAAGGTCGGCCACGACCGGCGCGGTGGCACGGTCCAATGCAAGGTCGAGCAATCCGAACACTTCGCCCAGCGAGGCGGCCAGCGCCTCACCCTCGGCGGTCAGTTCGACCGAACGGTGGACGCGAATGAACAGCTGCACTCCGAGGTAGTCCTCCAGGCGTTTCACCTGGTGGCTGATGGCTGCCGGCGTGACGAACAGTTGCGCGGCAGCCGTCTGGAAACTCAACGTCCGCGCAGCCGATTCGAAGGCGCGCAGGGCATTGAGCGGAACGGAGTGACGGGGTTTCACGGTCGTCTGGGGCCCGGGTCCATGCGCGCATCGTATCAACTTAGTTTTTGTCAGGCGTGCGTCAATTAAGTTCGTTTGTCGGCCCGGCGGTGGCTGTCGATGATGGGAGGCATCGAACCACGGGGCCTGGGCATGAAATTCGAAGAACTGGCACGCGACGTGCTGATGTTCGTCGGCGACGACCACGAGTCGGTCGCCACCGCCTTCATCGACGGCGACGATGCGCTGCTGATCGACTCGCTGGGCAGCACGGCCGATGCGCTGTGGATGCGCAACATCCTCTGCAACCGGATGGGCAGGACCGTGCGGGTCGTCGCCGCGACCCACTTCATGAGCGACCACATCGCGGGCATGTCCCTTTTTCCGGATGCCATGACCATCGCGCACCGGTACTACCGCAACACCTTCCAGTCGCAGAACCGGCGTGTCGACGCGTTCTATCGCGAGCCGCGGGTGGTGTTCGAAACTGACATGACGATCCGATGGGGGCGGCACGAGCTGCATCTGCTGCACAACCCCGGCAAGACCCTGGATCACGTCAGCGTGGACGTGCCCAGCGCCGACCTGGTCTGCGCAGGCGACAACCTGGTCGGCAACATCGTTTACCTCTCCAGGGCCGACCCTGCGCTGAGCCGACGCGCGATCGGCCGCATCCGTCGACTGGGCAGGACCTGCGTGATCGGTGGCCACATGGGCAGATTCACGGCGACCGTAATCGACAACGCGATCCACTATCTTGATCGCCTGCAGGAGACCGTGGTCCGGTTCCGTGCAGACGGATCGCCGCACGAGGTGGCCGGGCTCATCGCGGGCATCCCCATCGAAGCCTGCCTGGCGCCAGACGTGCAGCCGACGACGTTCGAGCGGCAATGGCACCAGCACAACCTCGAAGCCATCGTCGCGCAGTCGATCTTCGAACTCGACATGGCACTCGCCGCGCGGGAGGTCGTTGCATGACAACGCATCGCAGGTCACCTCCGGATGCCGGTCGCAGGCGATTGCTGTCCGGATGCGTGGCACTGTCAGCGATCGCGCTGATGCCGGGGCGAAGCGTCCTGGCATCGGCGAATGCGCAGGGCGTTCGCATCCAACGCCTGGCCTGGGCGGGAATCCGTTTGCAGCTTCCGAAGTCGACGTTGTTCATCGACCCGCTGGTCGATCCCGACGCATGGGGCAGCGCGCTCCAGGACAGGCTGATTCCGGTCGACGATCCGGTCGGCGATGCCTGCGTGCTGATCACCCATGCGCACCCGGACCATTTCGATGCGAAGGCCGTCGCCGCAGCGCTCGGCAAGGGTGGGGTGCTCGTACACCCGGCCGGAACGAACCCGCTGCCGGTGCCGCCGGGGGCGCGCGCACGCCCAAGCACGCTGTGGGAGCCGCAACTGCTGGGGGATTTCACCGCTACACCTGTCCCTGCTTCGGATGGCTACGGCGACCCGCAGGTGTCGTGGGTGGTCTCGGCTGGCGGCCGGCGGATATTCCATGGGGGCGACACGCTATGGCACGGACACTGGTGGCGGATTGGCCGCCAGTTCGGGCCGTTCGACGCTGCATTCCTGCCGGTCAACGGTGCGCAATTCGGATGGCGTCAACCAGTGAGTGGGCAACCGGGCGTGCTGACTCCCGAGCAGGCGGTGGCCGCCGCGGACATCCTTGGCGCTCGTCGCCTGATCCCCATCCACTACGGCGTAGCGGGCATGAAGGAGTACACGGAAGTGCACGATCCGATCGATCGGCTGCGCGTCGCCGCGCGTGGCAAACCGATCGACATCCAGCCTCTGACGCCGGGTGCCTGGATCGATTGGGACCGGCTCAGTGCTTCGGGTACAGAAGGGTGAAAGCGAATCGCAGGCCCCACTCGGCGCCGCCGTCCGGTGCTTCGATGTAGTAGCGCACGCCGCCCTGGTAACTCACCAGTTGCTTGCCGATCTTGCTGATCTTGCTGTAGCCAAGGTTGATCGGCACCGTCCACTGCGTGCTCTTCCAGTCGTAGGTCGACTCGAGGTTGACGCTTACGGTGCGGCCTTGCCCGAGGCTTTTGGAGACGAACGGCTGCAGGAAGGTGTTGCTGATGTCAGCGCGGTCGTCGTCGCCGGCGAACGACCAGACGTGATTGACGAGTGCGCCGTAGGTCCATCCGGTGTGGGTCTGCTTGAGAACGACCGCGGTCGGCCCGGCGCCCCATTTCTCCGCGCCGAGCAGGTCGTCGCTGGCCGTGGGCAGGTACAGCACCGGTCCCACGCCCCAGATCCAGCCGGAACGGGTGGGTGCCTTGGGCGAGAAGAAGAAGGACTGCAATACATCGCCCGTGCCGAACTGGCTGCCCGCGCCGGGAACGACATCGTCCTGGTAGACGATCGGGAGGATCGTGCGCGAGATGAGATTCCAGTCCTCGTTGATCGACACCGGAATCACCGGCTGCACGTTGAGGTAGGTCTTGCTGCCGTCACCGTCCGGTCCCATGCCGTCGTCCCAGTTCAACTGCAGCGGCACGCTGATGAGACTGGCGACGGGGTTGGAAAGCTGCTTGGCGAGTTCGTCGGCATCCTGCGCGTGGGCCGTGGGACACATCCAGCATGCGCACAAGATAAGACAGGCAGTCGGCCGGTACGAGGTCATCTTGATTTCCGGGATTGCGCGTATCGGCGGATCGTACAAGCAGCCCGGAAGTCATGCGCTCACATGAGGATCACCGCGCCCGGACAGCTCGTTTCCCGTCGCGAGGAAGTCGTTGTGGAACAGCGTCGAGGTGAAGTTCGACGTGAAGCGCTGACGGGGTGGCGTCAGCGCGGGGCTTTCCCGGTGAGGCCCTGTTCGACGATGTTCAGTACCTCGGCCAGGCTCACGCCGAACGAGCCGGCCTTGCCGGCATCGAAGGCCTGCTTCCATTCGCCGTAACCCTTGAGGTAGGCCGGGTCGGCTTGCTGCTCGCCCGCGAACGCGATCGCGCTGGCTTCGAGCGTGGGGCGCGTCACCGGCAGGTGCGGCAATTCGGTGAGCACACCCGAGGGCAGGCCCGGGTGCCTGATGCGCACGTCGCGTACGGTGACGTGGAATATCTCTCCGCCCAGGGGATGGCGGTCGACGCGGTTGATCAGCAGCGTCGGCGTCTCGGCGGCGGTGCGGCCGCTGCAGCGCCAGCGCTGACCGGCGGCGAAATCGGGGGTGGTGCTCATGCGAATGTCCGGGCGAATCGTGATCCCGAATGATGCCCCGGTCGGCAGGCGCCGCGCGATGCCAATCCGGTCCGCTTGTCGGGCTTAAGGGGAAGGGGGCCTGGCCTGAACGGGCTGCGGCAGCGGTACGCCCTCCCAGTGCCCGCGGGCCACCATCTTGGGCTGCTCCGGGTCGGCTTCGTAGTTCGGCGACATGATCTGCACGCCGGCGTCGTTGAAGGCGTCCTGGATGTTGGAATGCAGCTCGGTCAGCACGAATGGGCGCAGGACCGGTTCCAGGATCCGGGCGCGCAGCTTGTACTCGACATAGAAGTCCGACAGCGCGGTCTGCAGTACGTAAGGCGCGGGCGTCGCCTGGATCTTCGCCGTCTTCGCAGCGGCATCCAGCAGCAGCCGGTGGACCTGCCGCCACGGCGAGTCGTAGCCGATGGTCACGCCGGTCTCCAGCCACAGGCCGGGGCCATCAGGATTGCGCGAGTAGTTGTGCAGCTGGCCACCGAGCACGACATTGTTCGGGATGCTGATCTCCACGCCCATCAGGTTGCGCAGCCGCGTGGTGAACAGGCCGATCTGCAGGACCATGCCGTCGACCTCACCAATGCGCACCAGATCGCCCACCGCCATCGTGCGCGCATAGAGCAGGGTGAATCCGCCGGCCGCCTGGCCAACGATGCTCGATGCGCCCAGCGAGATCATCAGACCGACGAGCACGCTCAAGCCCTTGAACGCATCGGTCTGCGCGCCGGGCAGGTAGGGGTAGGCCATGGCGATCGCGAACAGCCAGATCACCGCCACCAGCAGCTTGCGGGTGGGTTCGGCGAGCTGGTCGTCGATGCCGAACAGCTGGAACCGGCCGCTCTGCACGGCGCGGAAGGTGAGGCCCAGCGTCTTGGTCAGCACGCGGGCGAGGAACAGGATCACGAACGCCGCGACCAGACCCGGCACCGCCCCGGCGATCGCCTGGCCCCACGACGACAGCAGGTCGACGATCCAGCCGGTCATGCGTTGCGACCACGGCTGGGTGAAGCCGAACCGCCCGAGCACGAAGCGCAACCATTCCTCCAGCACCAGCAGCGCCACCAGCCACAACACCAGGCGCTCCAGCCAGTTGACGAAGGTGTGCATGCTGGTGACGACATGGCGCGTGGACTCCTGCCGCAGCGTCTGCACACGGTTCTCGATCCAGCCCTGGAACTTCAGTTCCACACGGCGACGCAGCCACAGCAGGCCAAGGATCACCAGCACCGCGATCACCGTTGCCAGCAGCGACAGCAGCACGCCATTGACCACCTGCCGGGGTGCGTGATCGCGTTCGGCCGCCAGCACGGCTTCGCTGAGGTTGCGCGCGATCTGCGCGCGGGCCTGGGCCATCGTCTGGTGATTGAGCGAGTCCAGGTCGGCCGGTGTGAACATCGCCACCAGTTGGCCGCCCAGCAGCACCATCGAGCCCTGCGGGATCTCCTGGAAGGTCACCTTGGGCGTGCCTGGCTGCTCGACCACGCGCGCGATGTTGGCCTCGGCCGTGCGTGCGCGCAGATCGACCGAGCGCCCGATGAGGGTGCTGCGCAGGGTGAAGAGGTCGCGGTTGAAGAACCTGACGGTGGCTTCGGTGGCAGGCGGAGGCACCGGTTGGGCCGTCGAGCCCAGCTGCGTGTTGGCGTCGGCCGACGCGGGCGGGGCAGCGGTCGATGTGAGTGCCATCGACAGGCCCGCGAGCAACAGCGCGGCAAGGAACAGCGAGCGCGCGCGGCCTGGACCGGTCCGCGCGACAAGATCGTTTCCTGTGCTCATCCAAAGTCCTGGCATTGGAATCCCCGGGGCGCCCGGCCGCACCGCCCGCGACCCGTACCGCGGCGGCACGCCATGTTTACCGCACAACGACGTCAAGGGCGCGTGGGGGCGGCCAAGGGCGGCACCAAGTCGATCGGGTAAACCCGCGCCTTGGACTGGCCCGTGCTGCGCTGAGGGGCGCTTGCGGCGCAACTGCAGGCCCCACCGGCCGCTTAAGGGGACGGCGAGGGGCCGCACTGTGACCCCGGGCCATTCGGACATGACTTCCGAGGCTGGTCACGCTGGCATTTTTGCGCTCAGCTCCCATGGCTGGGAGGACGGGCCGAGGAAGCGAGCTCTCATACCCGGCAGGACCGGCAAAGCCGGTCTGGGGCAAGTTGCCTGGTGGCGATGCAGCCGCTGTCGCTCCAGCCGTTACAAGGCCCCCGGGCCGAACACACCGAAATACATCAGGGGTAAGTTGATGCGTCGTTTTCTCGTTTCCGCGATCGCGCTGGCTCTGGCCGGCAACTGCGTCACCGCCATCGCTGCTGCACCCACGTCCATGGCCATGTCCGTCGCCCAGTCGACCACCACCACGCAGCTGCCGCGCAACGTGCGTCCAACGCATTACGACGTCGCGATCACGCCAAACGCGCAAGCGCTGACCTTCGACGGCCAGGTGACCATCACGCTCGACGTGCTGGAGCCGACCGCGAGCATCACCCTGCAGGCGATGGACATGACCTTCGCTTCGGCGAAGCTGACGCCGGCGTCCGGCAAGGGCAAGGCCGCGTCCGCGAAGGTCAGCATCGATGCCGAGGCGCAGACCGCCACCTTCAGCTTCGACAAGCCCCTTGCCGTGGGCAGCTATCGCCTGGCGATGGACTACGCCGGCAAGATCGGCACCCAGGCCAACGGCCTGTTCGCGATCGACTACGACACCCGCGCTGGCAAGAAGCGCGCACTGTTCACGCAGTTCGAGAATTCCGACGCGCGCCGCATGATCCCGTCCTGGGACGAGCCGTCGCACAAGGCCACCTTCACCCTCGAAGCGACCGTGCCGAGTGCGGAGATGGCGGTCAGCAACATGCCGGCGACCGGGACGAAGGATCTCGGCAACGGCATGACCCGCGTGCGTTTCGCGCAGTCGCCGAAGATGTCGACCTACCTGTTGTTCTTCAGCGTCGGCCAGTTCGATCGTGCAGCCGCCGCGATGGGCGAGACCGAAGTCGGCGTGATCACCCAGAAGGGCGTGGTCGACCAGGCCCGCTTCGCGCTCGATTCGTCGGTCGACGTGCTGCGTGAGTACAACGACTACTTCGGTACCCCGTACCCGCTGCCCAAGCTCGACAACATCGCATCGCCCGGCGCCAGCCAGTTCTTCAGCGCGATGGAAAACTGGGGCGCGATCTTCACCTTCGAGCACACCCTGCTGCTCGACCCGGCGTTCTCGACCCAGTCGGACAAGCAGCGCGTGTTCTCGGTTGCCGCCCACGAGATCGCCCACCAGTGGTTCGGCGACCTGGTGACGATGAGCTGGTGGGACGACCTGTGGCTCAACGAGGGTTTCGCCACCTGGATGGCCTCGCGCACCACGCAGAAGCTGCATCCGGAGTGGAACACCAAGCTGTATGCCGTGTCGGGCCGCGAAGGCGCGATGAGCCGCGATGCCGTGGCCACCACGCACCCGGTGGTGCAGCACGTCGAAACCGTCGAGCAGGCCAGCCAGGCCTTCGACGCGATCACCTACCAGAAGGGCGGCGCGGTGATCCGCATGCTCGAAGGCTACGTCGGCGAGGACGCGTGGCGCGAAGGCGTGCGCAACTACATGAAGGCGCATGCCTACGGCAATACCGTGTCCGACGACCTGTGGAAGCAGGTGCAGGCGGCTGCCGGCAAGCCCATCCTCGACATCGCGCATGACTTCACCCTGCAGCCCGGCATCCCGATGATCCGCGTCGAGTCGGCGACCTGCAGCAACGGCAAGACCACGCTCAAGCTGACCCAGGGCGAATTCACCAAGGACCGCCCCGACAAGCAGCCGTTGTCGTGGCGCGTGCCGGTGATCGCGCAGTCGGTGGGTGGTGAGCCGGTGCGGACCATCGTCGAAGGCGGTGCCGGTACGCTCGACGTGCCCGGTTGCGGCCCGGTTGTCGTCAATGCCGGCCAGAGTGGCTACTACCGCACGCTGTATTCGCCGGAGCAGTTCGCGTCGATCCGCACCGGCTTCGCGAAGCTCGAGCCTATCGATCAGCTCGGCCTGATGAACGACACCTGGGCACTGGGCCTGGCCGGCCTGCAGTCGCCGGCCAACTACCTCGACCTGGTGAAGGCGACGCCGGCGGACGCCGACCCGCAGATCTGGGGCGACGTCGCCGGCAGCCTCGACAGCCTCAACGACTATTACCAGGGCGATGCCCCACGCCAAGCGCGCTTCCGCAAGTTCGCCATCGCGCAGCTTGCACCGGTGTTCGCGCGCGTGGGCTGGGACGCCAGGCAAGGCGAGGCCGATCCGGTCAAGATCCTGCGCACGGAACTGATCGAGACGCTCAGCGCGCTGGGTGACGGCAAGGTGGTCGCCGAGGCCCGCCGACGCTACGCGGCGCAGGAGAAGGATCCGGCGGCCGTGCCGGCGGCGCTGCGCAAGACGGTGCTCGCGGTGGTCGCACGTCACGCCGATGCCGCCACGTGGGACGAGCTGCACGCTGCAGCACAGGCGGAGAAGACCCCGCTGATGAAGGACGAGCTGTACCAGATGCTGTCGTCCACCGAAGACAGCGCGCTGGCCACGCGCGCGCTCGAACTGGCCCTCACCGACGAGCCGGGTGCGACCAACAGCGCCGGCATGATCCGCGCCGTCGCCTCGCAGCATCCGGACCTCGCGTTCGATTTCGCCATGGCGCATATGGGCGACGTCGACAAGCGCGTCGACTCGTCATCGCGCAGCCGCTACTACCCGGGCCTGGCCAACAGCTCGCTGGATCCGGCGATGATCGACAAGATCCAGGCGTACGCCCAGCAGCACCTTGCCGCCGGTTCGCGTCGGGATGCCAACACCGCGGTCGCCAACGTGACGTATCGGTTGAAGGTGCGTGACGAGCAGCTGCCTGCGGTGGATGCGTGGTTGAAAAAGCACGGCAGCTGATCTGGAACGGCACGAACAAAAGGGCCCTATGGGGCCCTTCTTCTACATTGCGGTGGGCGTCAGGATCACCGACAACTCCCGTGCCAGCTGCGCGTGGTCAATCGGCTTGCGTAGCACCGTCCTCAGCATGTTGCCCGGCAGTGTCTGTTCACTGACGCGGTCCGCCAACCCGGTGTAAAGCAGCACCGGCAGCTGTGGCGCAACCGCCTGCAATGACTGCGCCAGCTGGATGCCCGTGATCGTCGGCATCGAGTGATCGGTGATCAGCAGATCGTAGTGCGCTGGCGACATCCGCACACGCTCCAGTGCCTGCGCCGGAGCGGCATCGAAGTCCGCTTCCAGGCCCCAGCTCGACAGCAGTTCGCACATGAACTCGCCGACGCTGCGCTCGTCGTCCACCACCAGGACACGGCCCCGCAGTCGCGGCGTTGTGGACGGCATGCTGGCGCGCTCCTGCCGGACCACCTCGTCCGCGTCGGCGGCGCTGATCGGCAGCAGTACCCGGAAGCACGTGCCGCGGCCCGGCGTGGATTCGACCAGCAGGTGCCCGCCATGTTCGTGGACGATGCCGTGCACGGTCGCCAGGCCCATCCCCGCGCCTTTGCCAGGCGGCTTGGTCGAGAAGAACGGATCAAAGATGCGTTCCAGCACGGTCGGATCGATGCCCGGCCCGGTGTCACCGATGGCGATCTCAACGAACGGGCCGCGCACGGGCTGCTGACATGCGCTGCACAGGGATCCGTCTTCGGATGCTTCGCGCAGACCGATCTGCAATCGCCCCTGGCCCTGCATCGCATCGCAGGCGTTCAGGCACAGATTGAGCATGACCTGGCCGAACTGCACCGGGTCGAAGTGGATCGAACCAACTCCACCGGCAACATCGACCGCGACGTCCACGTCGCACGGGATGCTCGGTCGCAACACGGCCAGGTTCTGTTCGATGCACTGCGCTGCATCGAGCAGGCGCGGCTCGCCTTTCTGCCCGCGGCTGAACATCAGCATCTGCTGGATCAGGTCGCGTGCGCGCTCGCACGATTGCAGCGCGTGCCCGAGGTAGCTGCCCAGGCGCGCGTCACCGCTGCCGGCACTGCGCTCGCCGGCCATCGCCACGTAACCCATGATGCTGGCCAGCAGGTTGTTGAAGTCGTGGGCGATGCCGCCGGTCAGATGGCCCAGGGCCTCCATCTTCTTGGCTTGCAGCAGCTGCGATTCGAGTCGGCAGCGGCGCTGCTCGGCGTCGATGCGTTCGGTGATGTCACGCAGGTAGCCGATAAAGATCCGCCCTGACGGGCTCTCATCCACGCCAATCGCAAGTTCGGCCGGGAACTCGCTGCCGTCGGCACGCAGCGCGGTCACTTCCAGCCGCCGTTGCAGGTATGGACCGGGCCCGCCGGAAAGGAAGCGCTGCATGCCCTGGCGATGGCGCTCGCGGTAGCGCTCCGGAATGATCAGCTCCGCCAGCGACTGCCCCAGGGCCTCGCGTTCGCGATAACCGAAGCAGGTCTCTGCCGCAGGATTGAACTTGATGATCGTGCCGTGCTCGTCCATGGCGATGATGCAGTCGAGCGCGGCGTTGACGGTGGCGCGCAGGTGCTCGGCGTTACGCTGCGCGGCTTCCTCGGCGAGCTTGCGCTCGGTGATGTCGCGGGTGAAGGCGAGGATGCGCGGCTCGCCACCGATGCTGGCCGACTTGAGGAACACCTCGTCCCAGTACAGGCTGCCGTCCTTGTTGCGGCGGCGCCATTCGAAACGCGCCGAGCCGTGCTCGCGCGCATGCTGCAGGTGGATCGCGGCGTCGGCGCCGGTGTAGGGCGCCTCACCCGAGCCCAGGTGGTCGACGGGAATATGTAGCAGCTCATCGTGGCTGTAGCCGGACGTCGCGCAGGCCTTCGGGTTGACGTCGACGATGCGATCGGTGGCCTGGTCGTAGACGATGATCGCGTCCTCGCTGGCCTCGAAGATCTGCCGGTAGCTGACCTGCGATGCCAGCAGGGCCTGGTCGGCACGCTGGCGCTCGATCTCGGCCGAGGCGCGCACCGAGAAGATCTTCATCACCGATTCGATGAAGTCGGCCTGTTCCAGCGGGCGACGCGAGACGATCGAGATCAACCCCAGCGGACGGCCCTGGGTGTCGGTGAGCGGGTAGCCGGCATAGCTTTCGGCGCCCATTTCGGTGAAGTCGTCATCGAGCGGGAACAGGTTGCCAAGGCCGGCAGGGTAGATGCGGAATCCATGGCCGACCACGGTGTCGCATGCGGTATTGGCCAGGGCGTATTCGAAGTTCTCGCGTGGCGCACCATCGGCGACGAACGCAAGCACGCGCATCATGCCCGGCTCTTCCTCGCGCATCTCGGCGATGAACGCCACATCGACGTCCAGGATCGCGGTGACGTAACGGGAAAGTTCGACATACAGGTCGCGGCCGCGGGCGCTGGAGACGGCCAGTGCGGAGCTGCTCAGTGCGGTCTCGATCTGCTTGCGCCGGGTGATGTCAGTGGCGATGCCGCATACCGCATACGGCATGCCGTCGATATCGAGCAGCGGGAACTTCGCCGCCAGGTAGGTGCGCTGCTCACCGGCGAACACGCCACTTTCTTCGAACTCCATCGCCCGCGCTTCCAGCAGCACGCGCATGTCGTTGCGGCGCAGGCTCGCCGCTTGTTCGGCGGGGAAGATGTCGCGGTCGCTGCGGCCGATGATCGCGGTCGCGTTGTGCCCGGTCAGGCGTTCGAACTCGCGGTTGACGAACAGATAGCGACCGCTGCGGTCCTTGGCGAACACCGCCGCGGAGGTGTTGTCCAGCACCTGTTGCAGGCGAAGTTCGCTGTCGCGCAGCGCCCGCTCGCGGTCGTCGACGAGGGCATCGCGTGACAGGTCGCCGGGATTCATGGCAGGTGCTCCACTGCAGGCGTGGATCGAGTATAGGAGTGCGCAACGCGGCCGCGGGCCGCTGTTACGCGGCAGAAACAATTCCGCCTGCGACCGTTACGTGGACGGCGCGAACATGTAGCCGACGCCGCGCACGGTGCGGATCGCGCGCGGGTTGTCCGGATCGATCTCCACCTTGCGCCGCAGGCGGGCGATGCGGATGTCGATCGAGCGATCGAACGGCTCCCATTCACGATTGTGGGTGAGGGTCAGGATCTGGTCGCGCGAGAGCGCCTTGCCGGGGTGCTCGTACAGCACCCGCAGCAGGTCGAATTCCATGTGCGTCACCATGACCTCGAGGCCGTCGGCGTCGAACACCTGGTGTGCGTCGAGGTCCAGTGTGCAGCGGCCAAAGGGGACGCGGCGGCCGGGGCTGCTGGTCACCGGCGCATCCGGACGTGCCTGGATGCGGCGCAGCACGCTCTTGATGCGCGCCAGCAGCTCGCGCGGATCGAACGGTTTGGCGACGTAGTCGTCGGCGCCAATCTCCAGCCCGACGATGCGATCGATCACGTCGCCTGAGCCTGTGACCATGATGATGCCGACGTCGTAACGCTCGCGCAGGAACCGGGCCAGGCTCAGGCCGTCCTCGCCGGGCAGGCGGATGTCGAGCAGGACGATGTCAGGGGCCTCGCGCTCGAGTTCGGCGCGCATGGCGGTGCCGTCGCCGGCCTGCAGCGCACGGAAATCGTGGGTGCTCAGTGCTTCCACGAGCATTTCGCGGGTTGCCTGGTCGTCGTCGACGACCAGCACACAAGGCGTATGTGCCATCACCGGCTCCTGCCTCCACGGCTGCGCCGACAGTATCGGTCGTCGTTACCGGCTGTTACAAACCCGCCGCGTGCGGACATCCGATCGATACGCGCACTTTCTAGATTGGTCCCCATGCCGCCGGATTGGCCGACGGCACTTCCGAGAGGAACAGGGAGACCGCCATGAGCCGTTGCCCGCTTGCCCTGGATAGCAATCGCCTGCGCCGTCAGGTCCGCGCTGTCTATGAGCGCGTGGCCCGCGACCCGGCCAGCGGCTTCCATTTCCATACCGGTGCCGCGTATGCGGTGCAGCGCCTGGGTTACGACGAAGCGACGCTGGCGGCGCTGCCGGCGGTGTGCACCGAGCGCTTTGCGGGTGTGGGCAATCCGTTCCGGATTGGCACGATCCCTGCCGGCGCGGTGGTGCTCGACCACGCCTGCGGTGCCGGCATGGACCTGCTGCTGGCCGCACGCGCGGTTGGCCCACGGGGCCGGGCGATCGGCGTCGATCTGACGGCGGCCATGCGCGCCTGCGCGATCGCGGCTGCGGCACAGGCGGGATTGCTGGATCGCGTGGAACTGCATGAGGGCACCTTCGAAGATCTGCCGGTTGCCGACGCCAGTGTCGACATCCTGATCTCAAACGGAGTTCTCAACCTCGCACCGGACAAACCGCGGGTGATGTCGGAAGTGATGCGGGTGCTGCGGCCTGGCGGAGCCCTCTACCTGGGCGACGTGGCGGTCGATCGTGAGCTGGCCGCCGGCGCCCGCGCCAACGCCGACCTGTGGGCCGCATGCATCGGGGGTGCCTCGACCGAAGCGGCGCTGCTGAAGTTCATCGCCGACAGCGGCCTGGAGCGCGCACGTGTCTGCGAGCGCTTCGAGGCCTTCGCCGGCACGGGTATCGACCGCAAGTTCCACGGCCGCCTGCACGCCTATGGCGTGAATGTCCACGCGGTGAAGCCGCACGGCCTTGGCCCGAAGAAACCGTCGGCGTGAGCCGGCAAACCAGGCGTCCCGGCAACGGGCGCCGTCCCACCGGAGAACCACCATGCTCAGGAAATACGTCATCGAAAGAAACATCAGCGGCATCGGCAAAGAGCCCTACGAGGCACTGTGCGACGTCGCCCAGCGTTCCAACGAAGTGCTCGACCAGCTCGGCACCGGCGTGCAGTGGCTGCACTCGTATGTTGCCAACGACAAGACCTACTGCGTCTACCTGGCCAGTGACGAGTCGTTGATCCGCGAGCACGCGCAGCGCGCAGGGTTTCCCGCGGATGCAGTCGTCGAAGTGCAGTCGGTGCTCGATCCGACCATGGCGCCTGCCTGACCTTTCAACGCTTCGCAGCAACGACGCATGGCCATAGCGGCCCCCGGCCCAGGGAAGCGGGCAGGGCATCGCCGTTCGGCCACGAATGAAGGAATAGCACCATGAACGTGATGACCCTGATCTCCGCGCTGGCGATGATCGCAGCCACCCATTCGATCGCGACCCGTGTGGTCTACGCGCAGCCCGTGGAGGATGGGGCGGCTCAAACGATGTCCGGTTCGCTGCCCATCCACGACCTGCCGGGCATGCGCGTTGTCGCGACGCGGGAGCCCGTGATGGCCATGGCCTCGGATGAGTCCCTGGCATCGGTCGACGAGCTGCGCGTGTTCGACCTGCCGACGGTGTACGTCTACGCCGACCATGCCCGGGACATGCCGTACCGCGCGGCGCGTGCGCGTACCGCACTGGCAGTGCCGGGCGCGCGGACCCGCCGCGGCGTTGCGCCGCAGCGCATGCTGGCCGGCGAACCGGTCGCAATGCGCGCCGGCAACGACCGCGGCGACCGCTGGCAGGCCATCGCCTGTGTCGCCCGCATGCGCTTGTCGCGGGTGTGGCCGGTGCCGCGTTGTGACATCGCCGACAACGCCCGCGCCGTGGCCCGCGTCGGCGCCATGCTGGCCAACCTGTCGGCGCCCGTCCGACGACGTTGACCCGCCAACAAGAAAGGTTCCTCTCCCAACTGAGGGGTGAGGGTGAAGGCCGCTTCGCGTGTGGGTCAGCGTCTGCGTGGGGAGGGGGTGGGGTGTATTGCGCGAACCTCCGCTTCGCTCCGTTAACTGTTCGCGAAATCCACCCCACCCCCTCCTTGCGGACGCTGCGGTTGTTTCATTGACTTCGCGTGCAGGTTCCCCGCGATGTGCGCATGTCGTGGCCGCAAGGGGCGGACTCGGGCTGCCGGGATACAGGGCGGTGTCCGTGCCCTCGACTCATTCGCACGGCTGCTCGGTGAGCTCGGGCCCGGACGCCCGCTGGAGGATCAGGTGGTTACAAAGGCGCTTGCGCGCGCAGCTCCTTGGTTTCCCGCTTCGCGGGAATGACGGCTTTCGGACGAAGACCGGGCAATGAAACGCTGGAGCGTCGTCCGCCGGGCTGGGGATTGCTCCGCAGCGGGACATGGATGTCCCGCGCCCCGCATCGGACAAGGATGTCCGACTACGGGGCGGAGCAATCCCCAGCCCGGCGGAC
>DATDBI010000232.1:0-10307 GCA_036524915.1 Lysobacter sp.
AACGCGTCGGACGTCGGGATTTGCAAGCAGCGAGTCCGGTGCTCCCTGCGCGAGCACGCCACCTTCGTTGAGAATATACGCCCGATCGCAAATACCCAAGGTCTCGCGAACGTTGTGGTCGGTGATCAGCACGCCGATGCCCCGATTCTTGAGGTGGCGCACGATTCGCTGGATCTCGCCGACCGAGATCGGGTCGACACCGGCGAAGGGTTCGTCGAGCAGCATCAGCCGCGGCTTGGCCGCGAGCGCGCGGGCGATCTCGACACGGCGACGCTCACCACCGGAGAGGCTCGCGCCGATCTGGTCGGCGACATGCGTCACCTGCAACTCGTCCATCAGGCTGGCCAGCTCGCGTTCGCGCCCGGCCTTGTCGAGGTCCTCGCGCAGTTCCAGCACCAGGCGGATGTTGTCGGCCACGCTGAGCTTGCGGAACACCGACGGCTCCTGCGGCAGGTAGCCGACGCCGTACTTGGCGCGGGCGTACATCGGCTCGGCGGTGATGTCCTTGCCGTCGAGCACGATCTTGCCGGCATCGGCCGGGACCAGGCCGACGATCATGTAGAAACAGGTGGTCTTGCCGGCGCCGTTGGGACCGAGCAGGCCGACGACCTCGCCGGCATCCAGGCTCAGGCCGAAATCCTTGACCACTTCGCGGGAACGGTAGGACTTGCGCAACCCCTCGGCGACCAGCATCAGCCGCCTCCCTGCGCGTTCTTGGGCATGATCCGGATCTTCACCCGGCCCGCATCCTGGCCGCCGCCCTGCACCTGGCCGGTCTTCATGTTGTAGACCACGCGTTCGCCGGCGATCGAACCGCTGGGCTGCTGGATGTTGACGCCACCGGTGAAGACCACGATCTCCGACTTGAGGTCGTAATCGACCTTGTTGGCTTTCGCGTCCATGGCCTTGCCGTCGTCGAGCTCCTGCTTGAGCGTGACCGGGGCGCCGGTCAGCACCGCCCGCACCGGGTCGCCACCGCTGGAGTGGATCACGGCCTGGCTGGAGCGGATGTCGAGCGTGCCCTGGGTGATGATGACCCCGCCGCTGAGCGTGGTCGGCTTGCTGTCGTCCATCGAGTAGTCGCTGCGGCCGGCGTCAATGTCCATCGGCTTGTTGCGGTCGCTGGTGCGGGCCAGCGCGCTGGCCGGGGCCAGCGTCAATGCGGCCGCGATCACCAGGGCGGCCAGGCCGGTGGCCAGCGCGGTCGTGGCGAATGGCGTGGCAACGCCAGGCGTCGGCAGGCTAGTGGACAGAGCGGTCATAACGGGCCTTGACGTCGGATTTGAGGATGACGCGCTTGGCATCGAGATCGGCTTCCAGCCCTTGGCCGTTCAGTATAAAGCCGGGCTGGGTGACGGTTACCGCTGCGGTCGAGGTCGCGCGCTTGGCGTCCGGGAAAACGTTCAGCTGGTCGGTTTCGATCCTGACCGGCTTGCCATCGGCGTTGGTGCTGCGCGCGTTGACGCCGCCGCGCAGGCGCACTTCCTCGCCCTTTTCGCTGACCCAGCCGGTCTGCGAACGCACTTCCCACGGGGTGGCCTTGCTGCCGGCCTTGGGCGGGATCAGGAACAGGGGCGTGGCGATGGCCAGCGTCTTCTCCCGCGGGTCGCGATCCATCTTCGGCGCGCTCAGGGTGAAGGCTTCCTGGCCCTGCTCGTCGAGCACGGTGAGTTCGAAGTCGTGCAGCGTGTAGTCGGGCCGGTCGGCTGCCCTGGCATTGCCTGCGTCACGGTCGCGCTGGGACCACAGCGCCCAGGTGCTGAGCACCGCGCCGATCAGCAGCAGGAAAAAAATCACGAGTCCGCGCCGGGTCATGCGTTGCCCTCGACACGGGCGCCTTCGACGGCGCTGACTTCGCCCAGCAGTGTTTCGGCATGGCCCTGCGCGGCCAGCAGCAGGTCGCACAGTTCGCGCGCGGCGCCGTGCCCGGCCCGGCTGCTGGTGCGCCAATGCACGCGGCCGGCCACCCAGGGATGGGCGTTGGCCGGGGCGACCGAGAGACCGCTCTGCAGCATCACCCGCAGGTCGGGCAGGTCGTCGCCCATGAACGAGACCTCATCCATGCCGATGCCGAGCCGCGCGGCGATGTCGCGCACGCAGGCGAGCTTGTCGGCAACCGCCGTATGCGCCTCGGCGATGCCCAGGTCGGCGGCGCGGCGCTGCGCGACTTCGCTGGCACGGGCGGTGACGAAAGCGACCGTGATGCCGGACTTGCGCAGCAGCACCAGCCCCTGGCCGTCATGGACGTGGAACGCCTTGAGCTCGCGGCCCTCGCTGTCGAAGAACAGGCGGCCATCGGTCAACGTGCCGTCGACGTCGAAGCAGGCCAGGCGGATGCGCGCGGCGCGTTCGCGTATGTCGGCGGGGTAGTCGTTGAGATGGCTGTAGGTCATGCGTCGTTAGACCACTCGTGCGCGCAACAGGTCATGAATGTTGAGGGCGCCAACCACGCGGCTGGCGTCGTCCACGACGAGCAGGCCGCTGATCTTGTGTGCTTCCATCAACTGCGCGGCTTCCACGGCGAGCGAATCGGAACCGATGGTCCTGGGCGAGCGCGTCATCACCTCGACGATGCGGGTGTGGCGCAGGTCGAGGCGGGCGTCGTCGAGGGTGCGGCGCAGGTCGCCGTCGGTGTAGAGGCCGAGCAGGCGGCCATCGTCATCGACCACCGCCGTCATGCCCAGGCGCTTGCGGCTCATCTCCACCAGCGCGTCGCTGATGCTGGCATTGGCGCCGACACGCGGCACCTCGTCGCCGGAATGCATGATGTCGGCAATGTGCAGCAGCAGCCGTCGGCCCAGGGTGCCGGCCGGGTGCGAGCGGGCGAAGTCGTCGGCGGTGAAGCCGCGCGCATCCAGCAGCGCCACGGCCAGCGCGTCGCCCAGCGCCAGCGAGGCGGTGGTGCTGGAGGTCGGGGCCAGGGCCAGCGGGCAGGCTTCGGCCGGGACACTGACATCGAGGTGTACGTCGGCCTCGCGCGCCAGCGAGGAGTTGGGGCGGCCGGTCATGCTGATCAGCTTGTTGCCCTGGCGCTTGAGCACCGGCAGCAGCATCAGCACTTCGTCGCTCTCGCCCGAATAGGACAGGGCCAGCACCACGTCGACGTCGGTGATCATGCCCAGGTCGCCGTGTCCGGCCTCGCCTGGGTGGACGTAGAACGCCGGGGTACCGGTCGAGGCCAGGGTCGCGGCGATCTTGCGCGCGATATGGCCCGACTTGCCCATGCCGGTGCAGACCACGCGCCCGCTGGAGGCCAGGATCAGCTTGCAGGCGGCGCTGAAATCGCCGTCGATGCGCTCGGCCACGGCGGCCAGCGCCTGCGCCTCGATCTCGAACACGCGGCGGCCGCTGGCGGCGAGCAGCGCCGGATCGTCGGCGTGCGGCTTGATGGGGTGGGGCTGGGCAGGGGTCGGGACGCTTGCCATTTCGGACCGGGGGCCTTTCCGCTAGGCTAATCCATCAATTCTATGCGGTTCATCCGCCAAAAGCCCGTCAAGCCCGGGCTCCCGCCCACCGCGAGACCGCGCGCAGCCCCGCTGCCGCAGGCCGCATGCACCCCCGAGGCCCTGTTCCGTGAATCCCGAAACCATCCGCCAGCTGATCGAACAGGGCCTGCCCGGCTCGCGCGCCGACGTGCGCGGTGACGACGGCGTCCATTTCGAGGCCACTGTGGTGGCCGAGGCGTTCCGCGGCAAGCTGCCGCTGGCGCGCCACCGCCTGGTCTACTCGACCCTGGGCGAGCGCATGGGCGGTGAGATCCATGCCCTGGCGCTGAAGACGCTGACGCCCGAAGAAGCCGCCTGAACCCGTAGTTGATGCCCGGACGGGATGTCCGCATCCGGTGGCCGGGCTCACTGCGAAGCCGCCGTTCCAATCCACGAATCCAGTTCAAGAAACCAGACCCGACCCATGCAGAAGATCGTAGTAGAAGGCGGCGCCGCGCTGAACGGCGAGGTGCAGATCTCCGGTGCCAAGAACGCGGTGCTGCCGATCCTGTGTGCGACGCTGCTGGCGGACGGCCCGGTGTCGATCAGCAACGTGCCGAACCTGCACGACGTGGTCACCACGGCCAAGCTGCTGGGTGAACTGGGCGCCGGCATCACCGTCGACGAGGGCACGATCAGCGTCAACGGCAAGCCCGGCCGTGGCCGCGGGATCGTGGTTGATCCGACCACGGTGCACAGCCACGTCGCGCCCTACGAACTGGTCAAGACCATGCGCGCTTCGGTGCTGGTGCTGGGCCCGTTGCTGGCCAAGTTCGGCGCCGCGGAAGTCTCACTGCCGGGTGGTTGCGCGATTGGCTCACGCCCGGTCGACCAGCACATCAAGGGCCTGCAGGCACTGGGCGCCGAGATCAGCGTCGAGAATGGCTTCATCAAGGCCCACCGCAACGGCCGCCTGAAGGGCGCGCGCTTCGTCTTCGACGTGGTCACCGTGACCGGCACCGAGAACGTGCTGATGGCCGCCGTGCTCGCCGAGGGCACCAGCGTGCTCGAGAACGCGGCGATGGAACCGGAGATCGTCGACCTCGCCGACTGCCTCAACGCGCTGGGCGCGAACATCGAACATGCCGGCAGCGGCCGCATCGTCGTGCACGGCGTCGAGCGCCTGCACGGCGGCAGCCACGACGTGCTGCCCGATCGCATCGAAACCGGCACGTTCCTGGTCGCCGCGGCGATGACCGGCGGCCGCGTCACCGTGCGCCGCGCGCGTCCGGACACGCTCGACGCGGTGATCGACAAGCTCAAGCAGGCCGGTGCGCAGATCGACATCGACGGCGACCGCATCACGCTCGACATGCAGGGCAAGCGTCCGCGCGCGGTCGACCTCACCACCGCGCCGCACCCGGCGTTCCCGACCGACATGCAGGCGCAGTTCATGGCGATGAACTGCATCGCCGACGGCGTGGGTGTGATCAACGAGACCATCTTCGAGAACCGCTTCATGCATGTCTCGGAGCTGCAGCGCCTGGGTGCCGACATCCGCGTGGAAGGCCACACCGCGATCATCCGCGGCGTCGAGCGCCTGACCGCAGCGCCGGTGATGGCCACCGACCTGCGCGCGTCGGCGTCGCTGGTGCTGGCCGGCCTGGTTGCCGAGGGCGCCACGACCATCGATCGCATCTACCACCTCGACCGCGGCTACGAGAACCTCGAAGAGAAGTTCTCCGGCCTGGGTGCGACCATCCGCCGCATCGCCGGCTGATGGGTGCGTTGATCGGCTGCCCGGGGGGATCATGATCATCGCGCGCGGAAAATTCTCGACCCGTCGCAAGGCGCTGCTCGGTTTGGTGCTGGTGCTGCTGGCTGCCGTGGCCTGGTTGCACTTCACCGGGGCAGCCGCCACGCGCGGGCTCGAGCGCAAGCAGATGGACTGGAACAACGACGGTGAGGTCACGCCGCGCGAGATGCTGCAGTCGCTGTACGCCGTGCAGGTGAAGGTCACCCACGAGGGCGCGCGCGAATGCCGTGCCTATTCGTGGCGCGGATCAACGGAGACGTTGCGGGTGGACTGCCGTACGTCGATGCAGCCGGCGCCAGCGAAGCCCTGAGATCCGGTGGTCGCGCGGCAACTGCGCCGCGCGGCGACCCATGCCGCATCGCACATGCATTCCGATTCGGATGTGCTAAGAATTCCGGCGACCTGCCAGGAATCCCAGCATGACCACCACCCGTCGTGACCTGCTCAAATTCGGCGCGCTCGCCGCTGCCTCCGCGGCGTTGCCGCCATTCGCCTTTGCGAAGCAGTCGGCACCGATCGAGCGCGCGGCCAAGCCGCTCGACATCCTGATCCTCGGTGGCACCGGTTTCACCGGTCCGTTCCAGGTGAACTACGCGCTGGCGCGCGGGCACAAGGTGACGCTGTTCAATCGCGGCAAGCGTCCGTCGCCGGAGTGGCCGGGCGCGGTGGAGCAGCTGTTTGGCGATCGCAATACCGGCGACCTCAAATCGCTCGAGGGTCGCAAGTGGGATGTGTGCATAGACAATCCCACCAGTCTGCCGTTCTGGGTGCGCGATGCGGGCAAGGTGCTCAAGGGCAACGTCGGGCACTACCTCTTCATCTCCACGATCTCGGTCTACGCCGATGGCAGCAAGCCGGGCATCACCGAGGATGCGCCGCTGGCGGTGTACGAGGGCAAGGATGCGATGGCCGAAACGCAGGAGTCGCTGAAGGCGGACATCGAGCATCTGTACGGTCCGCTCAAGGCGTTGAGCGAGGCCGAGGCGCGCAAGCAGTTTGGTGAGCGCGTCACCGTCGTGCGCCCGGGCTACATCGTCGGGCCGCGTGATGAGACCGATCGGTTTACCTATTGGCCGCATCGCGTGGTGCAGGGCGGCGAGATGCTCGTGCCCGGAGACGGTTCCGATCCGGTCCAGATCATCGATGGCCGCGATCTGGGCGAGTGGATGATCCGTCTGGCCGAGGCCGGCACGCTGGGGACGTTCAACGCGGTCGGTCCGGCCAAGCCGTTGAGCACCTCCGCGATGCTCAAGGGGTGCGAGCGTGTGACCGGCAAGAAGCCGACATACACGCACGTGTCACCGGAATTCCTCGAGGAGCAGAAAGTCGAGTTGCCGATCTGGGTGCCGTCAAAGAGCGGTCCGTACGCGGGCTACGGTGCGGTCAGCAATGCGCGCGCGATCGCGGCCGGGCTGACCTATCGTCCGTTCGACACCACGGTGACCGATTTGCTGGCGTGGTTCCGCAGCCAGCCTGCAGACCGTCAGGCGACGTTGCGCGCGGGCATCACGCGCGAGCAGGAGGCGGCGTTGCTGAAGGCGTGGCACGCGAAGGGTTGACGGAATCGGCCTTCGGAACGGCGTCGTCCGCCGGGCCGGGGACTGCGCAGCCCCTTAGTCGGCCATCTTGGCCGATGCGGGGCGCGGGCCATCCCCGACCCGGCGGACGACGCTCGGCGTTTCATTGCCCGGTCTTCGGTGTCAACGCACCGTCTGCACGCGCAGGTCGATGGCGTCCTGGCCCTTGTCGCGTTGCAGGATGCGCGCCGGGACCGGCAGGCCATCGACGATCCACGCGATGGTCTGCTTTTCGCCATGGGTGGCCATGACCTTGGTCGCCTGCACCGCCTTGCCGTCGACGGTGATCTGTTCCTTGCCGGCAACGGTGTAGTTGAGCTGTTTGACGCGACCGTCTTCGACCATCCGGTAGTTCATCGGCTTGCCGGCGGCAAGATCGCGCACGACCGCAAGGTTGATCAGCAGTGCGTCCAGGTCGCCGGCTTCCAGCTTGATCGGGCCGGCTCGGTCGGGCTTGACGTCACCGGTCCAGCTGGCAACGCCGCGACTCCAGTCGTAAGTGGCGTTCTTGGTCTTGCTCTTGGCCAACACCTTGCTGCTGTCGGTGCCCGACAGCGGACGCCACTGCCCGCCGTTTTCCTCGAACACGGTGGTCTGGCGCAGGTCGGCCAGCGGCGCGGTGACAGCGAGGCTGTATTTCCAGCGGTTGGCGCCGTCGGCCGCGAGCGTCATGCGGCCGGCGCCGACGACGCCCATGTAGCTGGCCTGGTAATCGGCGGTAAAGGGCTTGATCGCCATTGCGGGCGCGCTCGCCAGGGCCAGCAGCGCGGCAGCGAAGACCATGCGCAGTCGCGGGCGGGTCGGGGTGGTGGTCAGGTTTGCGGCCATCACTGGGCTCCTCGGTAGTCGACCAGGCGCAGGTCGAAAGTGTCTTCGCCGTTCTCGCGTTGCAGGATGCGTACGGGCGTGGGGACGCCATCGACCACCCATACCACGGTTTCCTCGTTGCCCTGGACGCGTTGTACGCGCATGGCATTGAAGCTCATGCCGTCGACCGAAACGCTTTCGAGGTCGCTGGCGACCGCGTAGCGCTGGTCGCGGGCGCGACCGTTGTCGACGAAGCGGTAGTCGAGCGTGCGCCCGGGCTGGGCGTCGCGGATGATGGCGAGGTTGATCAGCAGGCCGCTCATGTCGCCGTCGCGCAGCGGCACCGGCGCCTGGCGGGTCTTTTTCAGGTCGCCGGTCCAGCGTGCCGAATGACTGGTCCAGTCGTACGTGCCAGTGACCTGCTTGCCCAGGAAAATGGCCTTGCGCACCGTGCTCTGGCTGAGCGGGCGGTAGCTCTCTCCGACCAGGTCGAACACTGTGCTCTGCTGCGCGTTGACCCCTGCAAGGCCCATCAGGCCTCGGGTGCCGCGCATGTTGAGGTCGATGCGCCAATGACCGCCGCCGTCACCGGGTACGACCTGCATCGTCGCCTCGCCCAGCGCCTTGCCGGCGTTGAACACCTGGTAGTTGGCCACGAATGATTCCAGTGCCAGCGCAGGTGCGGATACCGCAATGCACAGCAGCAGGGACAGGGCGCGCAGGAGTGGCTTCATCAAACCTTCGATGGGGGACGTTCCGGATTCTCAGACTGGCACAGATGCCGGGTCGTCGGGGTCACGCAGATCAGGGTCACGCAGATCAGGAGCACGCAAAACACCGGCGGAATCTAAGCGCAGCGCCGTAAACAGCGGATGACCGTCGAGGGTGATTGTTGTCCCGTGTTCAGCCAGGCGACCGGCAGCCGCCAGGCGCAGCACGGCGACCAGCAGCGGGTGCTCGACGCCGAGCACGCGCGCGGCCAGGGCCTCGGCGTCGTCACCGGCGTGTACCGGTACCACCGCCTGGGCGATGACGGTGCCGGCATCGAGCTCGGGAATGACGAAGTGGACGCTGGCGCCGTGCACGCGCTCGCCATCGGCGAGGGCGCGCGCATGCGTGCGCAGGCCCGGGTACCTGGGCAGAAGCGACGGGTGGATATTGAGCAGTTTGCCGCGAAACCGGTTGACGAACGCATCGCCGAGGATGCGCATGTACCCGGCGCAGACCACCCAGTCTGGCGCGCAGGCCTCGACCGCATCGGCGAGGTCGGCATCGAAGGCTTCCCGCGACGGGAAGGCCCTGGCGTCCGCGCCCCATCGAAGCGCGGGGGCGACGCGTTGCAGCACCGCCGCGGCAGGCTTGTCGGAGAACACACCCACAATCTCGGCCTGCAGGTCACCGGTCGAGATCGCATCGATGATGGCCTGCAGGTTGCTGCCCCGGCCCGAGGCCAGCACGGCGATTCGTTGCATGCGGACTCAGCCGATGTGCACGCGCTCGGCGCCACCGGCCTTGACCACTTCGCCGATCGGGCGATGGCTCAGGCCAAGGCGCTCGAGGTCGGCGCTGACAGCGGCAACGTCGCCCGGAGCGACCACCAGCACGAAGCCGACGCCGCAGTTGAAGGTGCGCCACATGTCGTCGTCGGGCACGGCGCCTTCGCGCTGCAACCAGTCGAACACCGGCGGCAGGACGATGCTGGACGCTTCGATCTGCAGGCCCAGGCCATCGGGGATCACGCGAATGATGTTCTCGGTCAGGCCGCCGCCGGTGATGTGGGCCATCGCGTGCAGATCGTGCTTGCCGAGCAGTTCCAGGATCGGCTTGACGTACAGCGCGGTCGGCGCCATCAGCGCGTCGATCAGCGTGACGCCGCCGAGATCGAGGTCGGCCGGGCGGCCGGCGCGGTCGTAGATCCTGCGCACGAGCGAGTAGCCATTGGAGTGCGGGCCGCTGGAGGCGATGCCGAGCAGAACGTCGCCGGCGCGGACCTTGGCGCCGTCGAGCAGCTTCGATTTTTCCACCGCGGCAACGCAGAAGCCGGCCAGGTCATACTCGCCCGGCGGGTACATGTCGGGCATCTCGGCGGTCTCGCCGCCGATCAGCGCGCAGCCGGACATCTCGCAACCCTTGGCGATGCCGCCGACCACGGCCACCGTGGTGTCCACATCGAGCTTGCCGGTGGCGAAGTAGTCCAGGAAGAACAGCGGTTCGGCGCCCTGCACCAGCACGTCGTTGACGCACATGCCGACCAGGTCGATGCCGATGGTGTCGTGGCGGTTCAGCTGCTGGGCGAGCTTGAGC
This sequence comes from Lysobacter sp., assembly GCA_036524915.1. Lineage (GTDB taxonomy): Bacteria > Pseudomonadota > Gammaproteobacteria > Xanthomonadales > Xanthomonadaceae > Lysobacter_J. The sequence continues at coordinate 9,930 of DATDBI010000232.1, forward strand.
TTGGTGCCGACGCCATCGGTGCCCGAGACCAGGACCGGCTCCTTGTACTTGCCCGACAGGTCGAACAGGGCGCCGAAGCCGCCCAGGCCGCCCATCACTTCAGGACGGAAGCTGCGCTTGACCAGCGGCTTGATGCGTTCGACGACCTCGTTGCCCGCATCGATGTCGACGCCGGCGTCGCGGTAGGTGATCGTGGTGGGGATGGGGGGAGTGCTGGACACGGGCGGCCTCGGCGGTCGCGGGATATGAAGCGGCGATTTTACCAGTCGTGACGCTCGCGAATGGACGTTCCGACGCCACTACGGCACCATTTCGGCTCATCACGCACCACCAGGGATAGCGATGGTTCGGGCAATTGGCACGGGAACACGCTCTGCA
>DATDBI010000233.1:0-2185 GCA_036524915.1 Lysobacter sp.
ATGTCCGACGCGTTCTTTTCCGTCATCAGCTTCAAGAAATAGCCGATGTCCATGCTGCAACCCCTTTTGTGACCCATGGCACGCCGTGATGGCGTACCGTTGCAACCGCGGCAGCGGCTTCCGACAATGGCCGGGCATCAAACCACAAGGCACGGCCTCCCCAATGCGCCCAAGCTTCGCACAAATCCGATTTCATCTGCTGGCAGCAGTTCTCGCTTCCACACTCTCCGCCTGCGCTTCGCTGCCGCCACCGACCAGCGAGCTGGCAGCCGCCCGCCAGGCGGTGACCCGGGCCGAGGGCGCCGATGCCGATCAGTACGCGCCGCAGGACCTGGGCGTTGCCCGCAATGGCCTGAGCCAGGCCCAGGCGGCCATGAGCTCGGGCGACGAGGACGACGCGCGCCGGTTCGCGCTGGCGGCCGCGGCCGATGCCGACCTGGCCTGGGCCAAGAGCCGCGAGGCCCTGGCCACGGCCGAGCTCAACCAGCGCCGGAGCGAAGTGGCGCAGATGCGCCAGCGCCTGCAGGGAGAGCAGCCATGAGCCGCCTGCCCGCACTGGCCCTGGCCCTGGTCGTGGCGCTTGCCGGCGCGCAGGTCGCCAGCGCCGCCGACAATCCCGATGCCGCCCGCCTCGCGCAGCGCCTGACCGCACTCGATGCCGACCCCCAGCTCAACCCGTTTGCTGCCTACGAGCGGCTGACGGCACGGCAGGCGGTTGCCACCCTGGCCGATGCATCCAGCCGCGAACGTCCGGCTGCCCTCTACGTGGCCGAGCGCCGCGTCCAGGTGGCCGAGGCGATCGCCCGCAGCGACGCCATGCAGCGCGAGATCGATCGTCTCGACCGCGAGCGCAGCGAATTGCTGGTGGAAGCCAGCCGGCAGGACGCCGCCCGTGCCCGTGCCGAGTCCGAACGTTTGCGCCTGCAGGCGCAGATGCAGGCCGAGGAGGCCGAACGCCTGCGCGTCCAGAGCGAAGCCGACGCCGCCTCGCTGCAGGACGTCGAAACCGCGCTGAAGGGCGTGGCCGGCGCCCAGACCGCGCGCCTCAACGCCGCGCGCGAGCGTGAGGCCAAGCTGGCCCGCGAAGAGGCCGAGCTGACCACCGGCGGCAAGCTGCCGTCGGCCAAGCGCGACAGCCGCGGCGAAGTGTTCGCCCTGCCGTCGAGCAGCTTCGATTCGGGCAAGGGCAGCCTCAGCGGCGGTGGTGACAGCACGGTCCGCACGGTCGCGGCCTACGCGCAGGCGTCGTCCGCCAGCGCGGTCAAGGTCGAGGCCACCGGCAGCGACGCCAAGCTGGCCCAGCGTCGTGCCGAGGCGGTGCGCGATGCGCTCGTGGCGGGCGGCCTTCCTGCGTCGAAGGTGCAGGCTTCCGGAAAGACCGGGAAGAGTGCGCGCGTCGACGTGGTCGTGCAGTCCAAATAACGGAAAATCAACCACTTGGCGCCGCTACCGCGGCGCCGGTGGGGCGTTGCGAAACTGACTGCGACGGGGTTGGCGAACTCGCCAGATTGGGTCTGGGTCAGGCCTTGCCGACCGCAAATGGGAGGAGTAGGGTCGGATATCCAAGCGGCCTTGTTTTCCGCTTGGCGATGAGCCAGGTCGATGACGTCAACACCCCTTGCGCAGGATCCAGCCGCCCCACGCTTTCCGGTGGTCGGCCTGTGTGAAGCCGGCCCCGCTCCAGGTTCAACGCACTACCCCCACGACCCCGCTGCGCCCTGGTCTCCCGACCGGGGCGTTTTCGTTTGCGGGGCCTTCCGCATGGTCCGTGGCCGCCCGGCCACGGGTTCCCGAAACAGCTGAAGGAGGCTTTACATGTTCGAGGAACGACCGCAGCCAGAGATCGACGCACTGATGAAGACCAACCCGGAATTCAAGCAGCTTTATCAGCGCCACAAGGATCTCGACAAGAAGGTGATGGACGCCGAACTCGGCGTACTGCCTATCGATGACATGACGCTTGCGCAGATGAAGCGCGAAAAGCTGGCTGCGAAGGACCGTCTGGTCCGTCTCTACGACACCCAACACCACTGAGCTTCCTCACCCACTTCCTCGCCGCGGGTGGCGACTTCCTCGTCGGTCTCTCCATCCGCGTCTCCCGGAACCGGGGCGGCTGCTGGCAACGGCAGCCGCCCCGGTGCGAAGGAAAGCCGGGAGTCTTAAACTCCCCGCATGACCATCCATC
>DATDBI010000234.1:0-30835 GCA_036524915.1 Lysobacter sp.
CCGCAACGTGGCCCTGGCAGGCCACCCCGGCGCCGGCAAAACCACACTGTTCGAAGCCCTGCTGCAGGCCGGCGGCGCAATACAGACGGCAGGCAGCATCGAGCGCGGCAGTACCGTGTCCGATTTCGATGCCATCGAGAAACTCCGCGGCCACTCGATCGACTCGGCCATCGCCAGCATCGACCACGCCGCCAGCAACGGCCAGACCATCCACCTCAACCTGATCGACACGCCCGGTTATCCCGATTTCCGCGGGCCGGCGCTGTCGGCGTTCGGCGCGGTGGAAACGGTGGTGATCGTGGTCGATGCCGACAGCGGCGTCGAGTACGGCACGCGCCGGATGATGGAGTACGCCAAAGGGCGCAACCTCTGCCGCGCACTGGTGATCAACAAGATCGACCACGAAGGCGCATCGGCCGAACGCGTCCTGGCCGAACTGCGCGACAATTTCGGCCCGGAATGCCTGCCGCTCAATCTTCCCGTCGACGGCGGCAAGAAGGTCATCGACTGCCTGGGCAATACCACCGGTGATAGCGACCTGGGTCCCGTCGCCGACTGGCACCAGAAGATCATCGACCAGATTGTCGAGATCAACGAGTCGGTGATGGAGCACTACCTGGACGTCGGCGAAGGCGGCCTGTCGGGCGAAGAACTGCACGACGCCTTCGAGCAGTGCATGCGCGAGGGCCATCTGGTCCCCGTGCTGTTCTGCTCGGCGCGAACCGGCGTCGGCGTGAAGAAACTGCTTGATGTGGCGGAGCAATGGTTTCCCAATCCTGCCGAGGCCAATCCGCCTCCGTTCGAGCGCGGCGCCGACCGCCAGCGCTTCCAGGCCGTGCCGGATGCAAAAGCGCACGTGGTCGCTGACGTGTTCAAGATCATCAACGATCCCTTCGTCGGCAAGCTCGGCATCTTCCGCGTCTACCAGGGCATGGTGAAGAAGGACACGCAGCTGTTCATCGACGACAGCAAGAAGCCGTTCAAGGTCGGGCATCTGTTCAAGCTCAAGGGCAAGGACCACGTTGAGATCGAGCAGGCGCTTCCCGGCGATATCGCGGCGGTGGCCAAGGTCGACGAGCTGCACTTCGACGCGGTGCTGCACGACAGCCATGACGAAGACCAGATACGCCTCTCCCCGATCGCCTTCCCCAAGCCGATGTTCGGCCTGGCGGTGGACGCGGCCAGCAAGGGCCAGGAGCAGAAACTCGCCACCGCCCTGCACAAGCTGGCCGAGGAAGATCCCTGCTTCGTGGTCGAGCACGAGACCGAAACCAACGAGACAGTCATTCACGGCCTGTCCGACCTGCACCTGCGCATCAACCTGGAGCGACTGAAAGACCGCTATGGCGTCGAAGTGAACTCGCGCCCGCCACGCATCGCTTACCGCGAGACGGTCAGTGGCCGCGCCGAAGGCCACCACCGCCACAAGAAGCAGACCGGCGGCGCCGGCCAGTTCGGCGAAGTGTTCCTTCGCATCGAGCCGTTGCCGCGCGGCGGCGGTTTCGAGTTCGTCGACGAGGTGAAGGGCGGCACGATCCCCGGGCAGTTCATGCCGGCGGTGGAGAAAGGCGTCCGCCAGGTGCTGGGCAGTGGCGCGGTGGCCGGCTATCCGATCCAGGACGTGCGCGTGATCGTCTATGACGGCAAGCACCATCCGGTCGACAGCAAGGAGGTCGCCTTCGTTGCCGCCGGCAAGAAGGCATTCCTCGACGCGATCGGCAAGGCGCGGCCACAGGTGCTCGAACCGATCGTCGAGCTGGAGGTCAATGCGCCCGAGCAGCACATGGGCGATGTCAGCGGCGGGCTGGCGAGCAAGCGCGCGCGCATCAGCGGCACCGACAGCGTGCGCAACGAGATCGTGGTGAAGGCCCAGGTGCCGCTGTCGGAACTGGAGGGCTATGCCGCCGAGCTCAAGTCGGTCACGGCCGGGCGCGGGCGGTATTCGCTCGATTTCAGCCACTACGAGCCGGTGCCGGCCACCGTGCAGCAGAAGCTGGTGGAGGCCTACAAGCCCAGGCAGGAAGAGGACTGACCTCTTGCTCTAGCGTAGGAGCCAGCTTGCTGGCGACCGGATCTGGCCATGTCGCCAGCGAGCGGGCTCCTACAGATGCGGGCTTCACATGCGTTGACCCAAGCTGTGGCCTCCCCCGCACAGGAAGCAGCCATGCGCCACTGGCCCGGAGTCGCGCTGCACGCTGTGCTGGCCATCGCGCTGTTCGCTCCTGCCACCCCCGGCCGGGCACAAGCGGGCAACAGCCGCGCCATCCCCAATTTCGCGCGACCGGCCGGCTTTCCCGATCCTGCATTGCGCGTGGAGTACGCGCGCGGCAGCGACGCGCCACCCATGATGGTGCGCACCGGGCCGAACTCGTTCGAGCCGCTGTATCGCCGCGATGGCAATGGCTACACGCAGGCGCGCGCCGCCGGCTACCACATCGCGATGTCGTCGTGCCCGTCGATGCCGGGCCGCGGCGGCAGTGCCACGACACGCATGATCGACCTGGCCGCGGCCGAATGGGCCTACTTCGGACTGCCGGTGCTGGACATGGCGGTGGAACCGCAGGCGATCGTCCCGCGCATGCCGCAGGCCGCCGGCGTGGTCGACATCATCGCCCCGGGACGCAATGCCTCGGTCGGCGATCGGGTGCTGCGCCAGGCCCCGCGCCTGGGCCTGATGGAAGACGACACACCCGTACAAGGAACCATTGCCGGCTATTGGGCCGCCACTGGCAGCGAGGAAGCACTGCGCGTGCAGAGCATCGTCAACTACGGCTGGCACGAGGCCGGCTGGGCGATGCCGTGGTCGGCGGCGTTCATTTCCTGGCTGGCCTGCGAAGCGGGCTTGTCGACCGAGCAGTTCCGTCGCAGCGGTGCGCACTACGACTACGTGCGGGCAGCGGTGCGCGCGCGCGACGGCCAGGATGCCTCGCACGTGTTCGTTGCCTACGACCTGGCCGAAGCCGTGCCGGCTGCGGGTGACCTGCTATGCACCGCGCGCGGAAACGCCACGTTCTCCTCCCTTGCCGACGTGCGCGGCGGCGGCAGCGACTCGTTGTCGCTGCACTGCGACCTGGTGGTCAAGACCGACCTGGAGCGCCGCCGCCTGTTTGCCATCGGCGGCAACGTCAACCACGCGGTAACGCTGTCGGTCATCGCGATCGACGCCAAGGGCCAGCCGTTGACGGATCGCGACATCATCGGTGCGCACCGCTGGTTCGCCGTGCTCAAGCCGCGCCAGGGCGCCGCGCCGACGCACGACCTTGATGGCACGCCCACGGTGCAGCAGCTGTATCGCGACTACGCCCGTTACTCCAGCAGCACGCGGGCACCGCCGCCGCTGCCGCTGCAGGCACGCGGCAAGTCCACGACCCCGGCGACGGTGCCGCCGCCCGGCAGCCCGCCCGCCGCGCAAACCAAGGGTCAAAGCAAGGAAGCGCCGAAGGAGACCCCTAAGAAGTCACCGTAGCCGCGACCGAGCAGCGGCACGCCCTGAACCGGATCGGGCCTGAGACTTTTCTCATTCATGCCGCGCGCGTATCGTCCCGGGCATTACCCGTGGAGTCCTGGATGTCCTCGCGCCGTTCCTTCCCGAACCTTCGCCGCGGCCTGGCCGTGGTTTCCCTGTCGCTGGCGCTTGTCGCCTGTTCGACCCTTAACGGCCTGGGTGCACTGTTGGGCAACGAGGTCCGGTTCACGCCGATGCAGTTGCAGGGCTCGCTGGATCGCAACTTCCCCAAGCATTACGACAAGCTCGGTGGACTGGTGTCGCTGACGCTGATGAACCCGCGGCTGACGATTCCGCAGGGGTCCAGCCGCTTGCGTGTGGACTTCGACCTGGGCCTGGGGGCACTGGGCAGCGACAGCAGCCGCCCGGCCGGCCATTTCGCCCTGACCAGCGCCCTGCGCTACGACCCGGGCACGCGCGGCCTGCACCTTCAGGAGCCACGCATCGAACAGGTCGACGTGCCAACCCTGGGCGGCGCGATGAACGGCAGTTCGCGCGCGCTCGTCAATGCGTGGATGGGCGAGTACTCGCGCGACGAACCGATCTACCGCTTCGACAACAGCCTGCTCGACAAACTAGGCTCGCGACGGATCGGCACCACCGCGATCGAGAACGGCACCGTCGTCGTGCACTTGGACCAGTGACATGAGAGCGCTGCGATGCTTGATGACGGCGGTTGCCCTCGCAACGTCGATTGCGGCCTGCAATGGCGACAAGCCGCCGGGCCAGCGCGGCGGCGGTGACACCGAGGCACTGCCTGCGCCGTCCGGCAAGGCCGATGGCAGCGTGACCGGCATGCCGGACAAGCCCGGCCCCGGCCAGGTCGGGCTGCCGCCGCAGGCGGTCGAGGAAGTCGCGCTCGACGAGCAAGGCAATCCGATCCTCCCGGCGACCGATGAAGCCGGCCTGCCCGTGCCCGCAGCCGACACGGCCACCCCGGCGGTCGACCCCGCTGCTGCGAACGAGCCCACCGCGCAGGACGCGATGGCCGTCGTCCGTGATTACTACGCCGCCATCAACGCCCGCGCCTGGGAGCGTGCCTATGCGCTGTGGTCCGACGGCGGCCGCGCCAGCGGCCAGACGCCGCAGCAGTTCGCGGACGGCTTCCGCGACACCAGTGGCGTTTCGGTCGAGATCCTGGCGCCGGGCGCCGTCGATGCCGCGGCCGGATCGCGTTTCATCGAAATTCCGGTGGCCATGACGGCGACCGCCGCCGACGGCAGCCAGCGCAAGTTCGTCGGTGCATACACGCTGCGGCGCGCGGTGGTCGATGGCGCCACAGCGGACCAGCGCGCCTGGCGGATCGGATCGGCCGACATTCGCGAAGTTACGCCGTGACACCACGGTGAACCACGTCCAACCGCGCATCGTCCTCGACACGAACGTGTGCCTGGACCTGTTCGTGTTCGACGATCCGCGCGTGGCGGCGTTGCGGTCCGCGCTGGCAGCCGGCGATGTCCTTGCCGTCACCGATGACGAATGCCGCGACGAGTGGCTGCGCGTGCTGGCCTATCCGCAACTGCGCCTGGACGAGGCTGCACGTTCGGCGGCCATCGCCACGTTCGACGCGCAGGTTCAGCGCCTGCCCCTGCCTGCGGCCACCGTGCCCGATGGCGCATTGCCGCGCTGCGCCGACCCTGACGACCAGAAGTTCCTGCGCCTGGCGTTCGCGTCGGGAGCGCGCTGGCTGCTCAGCCGCGACGACGCGCTGCTGGTACTGGCGCGACGCACGCGGCGGGACGGTTTGTTCGACGTGCTCCTGCCCGAAGCCTGGCCCGACGCGGACGTCAGAGCTCGAAGCGATAGCTCAGCTTGACCAGTAGCTGCTCGTCGTCGCGCAGTTCGAGGCTGTCGCGCACCAGCTCGCCGGTGTCTTCCGAGAACGGTTCCTGCTGGTAACCACCGCGACCGTAGACCACGTACAGGTACGACAGCGGTGCCAGCTCGTAGCGGTAGCGGATCTGGAAGCCGAGGTTTTGCACGTTGAAGTCGTCGACCGCGTCGGCGCTGGCAATGGAGTTGCCGCCGGCATCCACCCGGTAGGCCTGCCGCAGCGGCGCATCGAGACCGAGCGCCTGCAACTTCACCCGCAGCTCCTGCTTGCTGCCGATGTTCCAGTCCATGCCGGCGCTGATCTGCATCATCTTCTCATCGAACTCGCCGATGAGATTCTCTTCCTGCCACACAAGCCAGCTCGGGATCTGCTCGTAGTACGCGCCCAGATAGACACTGAAGGCGTCACTGAAGAAATACGTGGGCTGAAAACGGATGTCGAAGCCGATCCTGTCGTTGCCGGCCAGGCCGCCACTGAAGACGTCGGCCTCCAGCTCCCACGCCCAGTTGCCCTTGCGCGGACGCTCGTACTCCAGGTACGAACTGAAGTTCGGCGGCAGGTTGACGATGCCATTGCCGCGGGTAATGAGGTCGTCGATGTAGGCGCTGTTGATGTTGATCTGCGCGTACTCGGAGCTGCCATTGCGCAGGCTGCTCTGACGACTGATGCGCATCTGGCGCTGCAGGCGCTGGCCGTGGTCGTTGTCGGTGCCGCTGATGCGGCCGCGCCAGTCCTTGGACGCATAGCGCGACTGCGCCGGCTGATCGGTGAAGCGGCGCATCACCTGCCAGTTGAGGTAGTTGAGGTTGGCGCGCGAGAGATAACCGAAGTCGTTGATCTGCAGCTCTTCGCCGAAGTGCATCGCCAGCCATTGCTGGCGCCAGCCGTCGTCCATCTCGTAGTTGACCCACATCGTCGCGCCGGTGTCGTCGCTGGTGCGCCCGTCCTGGTCGATCTGGCTGCCGATCACGCGCGTCTCGACGCTGACGCGCTCGTTCGGCCGCCAGTTGTGATCCACGCCCATCACCGAGGCTTCGCGATCCAGGAACGGACGATCGACCTGGGTCAGCATCACGCCGAGGTTCTGGTGCTCGAAGTCGCGCACCAGGCGCAGCGCACCAAACGTCCGGCCGACCTCGTCGGCTTCGTCGGCGGCGAACACGCCGTACTTGGTCGCGCCGACGCTGCCGTTGAGCTTGACCGCGGCGGTGATGTCGCCGGCGCCGTTGCCGTCGTCGGCCGGGCCGCCGACGCGGCGCGTGTACAGCAACTGGCTGAAGTCCGACGGCGTGGTGAATTCGAAGATGCCCTGGTTCTCGGTGAAGAACGGGCGCTTGTCGCTGATGAACGTTTCGGTGGCGCTGAAGTTCACCACCAGGTCGTCGCTTTCGACCTGGCCGAAATCGGGATTGATCGTCGCCGACAACTGGAACTGGCCGTTGGGCTTCCAGAAGATGTCGGCACCGCCGTCGAAGTCGCTGTCACCGCCGACGTTGTCGTACAGCCCGGACACGTAGGGCGTGATGGCGAGCAGTGACTGGCTGTACTGCGCAATCTGCATCGGCTCGAAGTCGGACAGGAAGCGCGGACGTTCGAAGCTGGCCGCCGGCCACGCGGAGCGCTCGCCGGTGGACCCGATCACGCGGTCGAAGTACACCTTGACCGTGCGCATGCCGTCGCTGCCGTTGCGCATTGGCGCGATGTACCACGGGATCAGCATTTCCACGTTCCAGCCGGTGTCGTCCTCGCTGACCGCGTGCTGCCAGTTGCCGTCCCAGTCGTCGTTGAACTGGGTTTCGTTGCTGATCACCGCATCGGCAATGCCGTCGGTGGACGAGACGGTGAAGTTGTAGCCGGTGCGGCCGTCGCCGTCGTAGTCGATCATCAGGTTGACGCGGTCGACCTGGGCCTCGAAGTCGCGCTGCACCTTCTGCCGGGTCCGCGTCTCAACCGGCTGGTTGTTGCGGAACGCCACCGCCAGGCCTTCCGGCGTGGCCATCACCCAGACCCGGGTCTGCAGCGTCGCCGGCTCGCGGCTGAGCGGCTGGACCTTGCGAAAGTCGGTGATCTCGCGCGCGGCCTGCCACTCGGCCGGATCGATGCGGCCGTCGATCTCCACACCCATGGCAGGTGAGGAAAGGGCGGTCAGGATTGCCAGGGTCAACAGTGCGCGCGTTGCGGGCATTCGGGGGAATCTCGATGGGCGGGACGGTCCAGGTCCCCAGACCGGTTTCCCCGCCGCAACCGCCGCCATCGAGGCGGCCATCCGACCAGATCATCCGTGCTGGGCCATGCATGCCGGACACTTCCATGCCCGAGCGGTGCACAGCCTATACGCAGTCCTGCCCCGCGCCAGACTGGCGTTAGTCATTACAACCAAATCCGCCCGGCCTGCATCACGCCTATTGAGGAGGCTCCCGCGGGCGGGCTTGCGCCGCGTCGCCCGCTGCTACGCCGCTGCTACTGCATGTGCCAGCCATGGCTGACGACGAAGCTCTGCCCGGTCAAGGCCGCACTCGGGAACTCAGCCAGGAAACGCACGGTCTGGGCGACGTCCTCGACCGTGGTGAAGATGCCATCGACGGTATTGCCGAGCATTACCCGGCTCACCACTTCCTCTTCGCTGATGCCGAGCTCCCGCGCCTGCTCGGGAATCTGCTTGTCGACCAGCGGCGTGCGCACGAAGCCTGGACACACCACGTGGCTGCGCACCCCGTGCTTCGCCCCCTCCTTCGCCAGCGTCCGCGACAGGCCCAGCAGGCCGTGCTTGGCGGTGACGTAGGCCGATTTCAGCGGCGATGCCAGGTGCGAGTGGACCGAGCCCATGTAGACCACGGTGCCGCCACGCGACTTGCCGTCGGCGCCGGCGCCGTACATGTGCGGAAGCACCGCCCGGGTGGTCAGGAAGGCGCCGTCGAGGTGGATCGCCAGCATCTTCTTCCAGTCGGCGTAGGCGAACTGATCGATCGGATTGACGATCTGGATGCCGGCGTTGGAAACCAGGATGTCGACGCCGCCAAGCTCGGCGACCACACGGGCGACGCCGGTGTTGACGGCATCCTCGTCGGTGACGTCCATCGCCAGGCCCAACGCACGTCCGCCGCTGGCGACGATCCCGGCAGCGACGGCCTGGGCACCGGCTTCATTGAGGTCGGCGATGGCGATGGCCGCGCCGGCACGCGCCAGCTCGAATGCGATCTCCTTGCCGATGCCGCTGGCGGCACCGGTGACGATGGCAACCTTGCCTTCGAGGCTCATGGGGGGCTCCTTGGATACGGGGGTGGCGCACCAGTATCGGTCGCGCGCATTACCTGAAGTGTGGCCGCTGCACGGCCGGCAGACCATTGCCCGAAAGGACGCCCGCAGCCCACAGCCCGCACACCGAAACGAAGACCGTGCACCGAATCGCCGAAGCGTCGTCCACCGCGCCGGGGAGTGGTGCGCAGCGGGCCATGGATGGCCCGCGCCCCGCATCGGACAGGAAGTCCGATTAAGGGGCGGAGCACTCCCCGGCGCGGTGGACGACGCCGCCCCGGAGAGACGACGCGTTCCCCGGGATCAAAGACCGATCAGGCCTTCGCGGCCTTCACGGTCTTGGTGGACTTGGTGGCCCGGGCTTCCTCGACCAGCTTCTTTTTCTTCTTTTCCTGCTTCTTTTTCTTCTTGTCCGACTTGGGCTGCAGCATCGTGCCGGTGCAGCCGGGCGACCCGCAGCGGCACGCCCAGATCTCCTTCAGCTCCCGGGTGTGCTTCTCGGCCAGGGTGATGCCGTAGTTGTAGGACAGCTCTTCGCCCGGCGTGATGTCACGGATCGCCTCGATGAACACCTTGTCGAGGCGGCGATCCTTGCCCTCGTCCTCTTCCAGGACGGCCTCGCAGTTCGGCGCACAGCTGTGGTTGATCCAGCGCGCGTCGTTGCCCTTGAAGTTGGCATCGATGACGTACTCGTCATTGAGCGTGAACAAGAACGTGTGGCCCGTGTCGATGTCGCCGCTCTCGCCGGCATCGACCTCCTCGTGGGTGCGGCGTGTGCCCTTGTATTCAATGACGCGCTCGCCCTTGGCGATCGGTAGGACGGCGAATACGCCGTTGCCATGGATGGCGGAGCGACGGGCGGCGATCTTGCGCGGCATGCGAAATCCGGAATGACGTGAGAGCGGACATTCTGGCCGGATCGGCCGCATCACGCCATCTGCCTGGCCGGTCCGCGCCGATCAGCGCGTTGACGTCGGTCACCTCCCGATGTGCACGAAAGATGAAGACCACGACCCGCGCCGCCCTGACCATCGCTGCCCTGCTTCCCCTGGCCGCCTGCCAGAAGCCCGCAAGCACCTCCCCGGCTGACAACGCCAAATCCGCGCACGAGCACACACATGCGCAGACAGACCTGCTGGCTCGCGGCGAATACCTGACCCGCACCACCGGCTGCAACGACTGCCACACGCCGGGCTACGCAGAAAGCCAGGGCAAGGTCGACAAGGCGCAGTGGCTGGTCGGATCGCCGGTCGGCTTCCGCGGCCCATGGGGCACGACCTACCCGACCAACCTGCGCCTGAAGCTGGCCACCATGACCGAGACCCAGTGGCTCGATTACAGCGCCACCCTGCGCACGCGCCCGCTGATGCCCGATTTCGCCATCCGGGACATGACCCTGGAAGACCGGCGCGCGATCTACCGGTTCGTGCGATCCCTCGGTCCGGGCGGGCAGCCGGCGCCGGCGTTCGTGCCGCCGGGGCAGAATCCGGCGCCCCCGTACTTCGACCTGGTCCTTCCGGCGGCCCCGCCGGCCGCCGAAAGCGTCGCCGCCGGCAGCTTCTGACGGCAGGCCCCTGAACACGGCGTTCCGCAGGCAGGACCGGAGCGTTCCGCCCCGGTCCTTGGCTGCCCGGGGCGGAAACCGTACAATTCCGGTACGGATTGAACCGGCCCCGCCCCCATGCTCCGCGTCACCAAGCTCACTGACTACGCCACGGTCGTCATGACCGTCCTTGCGCATGGCTCCGACGCCGTCCTGAGCGCGTCGGAACTGGCTGAGCGCGCGGGCCTGGAGCCGACCACCGTATCCAAGGTGCTCAAGCCACTGGCCCAGGCCGGCCTGGTCGAGGGCTTCCGCGGTGCCAACGGCGGCTACCGCCTCGCCCGACAGGCCGAGGACATCGGCCTGCTGGAGATCGTCACCGCCATGGAAGGGCCGCTCGGCATGACCGAGTGCAGCGTCCATGCCGGCAACTGCGGCATCGAGAAATCCTGTGGCGTGCGCGCCAACTGGCGCCGCATCAACGATGTGGTGATCGAAGCGCTGCGCGGGGTGACCCTGGCGCAGATGCTGGTGCCGCCACCGCCTCCCGAACATCCGGCCAGACGCATCGAACTGCGCCTGGCCAACGCATAGCGGGCCCGGTCCGCATGCAACAACGAACCCTGTAGGCAGCCCCCATGGCCACCGAAGTAATCGAAAACCCACCGTCGCAGAATCGTGAGATCCACGAGCAGCTTGGCCGCAAGTACGAGGCCGGCTTCGTCACGGACATCGAATCCGACAGCCTCCCGCCCGGGCTGAATGAGGACATCATCCGCGCGCTCTCGGCCAAGAAGGCCGAGCCCGAGTGGATGACGCAGTGGCGCCTGGCTGCGTACCGGCATTTCCTGACCATGCCGATGCCGCACTGGGCCAAGCTCAACATCGCCCCGATCGACCTGCAGGCGCTGAGCTACTACTCCGCGCCCAAGGCCAAGTACGCCTCGCTCGACGAAGTGCCGCAGGAGCTGCTCGATACCTACGAGAAGCTCGGCGTGCCGCTGCACGAGCGCGCCAAGCTGGCCGGCGTCGCCGTGGACGCGGTGTTCGACTCGGTTTCGGTCGGCACCACCTTCCGCAAGGAACTGGCCGAGAAGGGCGTGATCTTCTGCTCACTGTCGGAAGCGGTCCACGACCACCCTGAGCTGGTGAAGAAGTACCTGGGCAGTGTCGTGCCCACCGGCGACAACTACTTCGCCGCGCTCAATTCGGCGGTGTTCTCCGACGGCAGCTTCGTGTTCATCCCCAAGGGCGTGCGCTGCCCGATGGAACTGAGCACCTACTTCCGCATCAACGCGATGAACACCGGCCAGTTCGAGCGCACCCTGATCATTGCCGAGGAAGGCAGCTACGTCTCCTACCTCGAGGGCTGCACCGCGCCGATGCGCGACGAGAACCAGCTGCATGCCGCGGTGGTCGAACTGGTCGTGCTGGACGATGCCGAGATCAAGTACTCGACCGTGCAGAACTGGTACCCGGGCGACGAGAACGGCGTTGGCGGCATCTACAACTTCGTCACCAAGCGTGGCGAATGCCGCGGCGCGCGCTCGAAGATTTCCTGGACCCAGGTCGAGACCGGTTCGGCGATCACCTGGAAGTACCCGTCGTGCGTGCTGCTGGGCGACGACTCGAGCGGCGAGTTCTATTCGGTTGCGCTGACCCACCACCGCCAGCAGGCCGACACCGGCACCAAGATGATCCACGTCGGCAAGCGCACCAAGAGCAAGATCATCAGCAAGGGCATCAGTGCCGGCCGCGGCCAGAACACCTACCGCGGCCTGGTCAAGGTGCTCGGCGGCGCCGAAGGCGCGCGCAACCACACCCAGTGCGACAGCCTGCTGATCGGCAAGAAGTGCGGCGCCCACACCTTCCCGTACATCGAGGTCAGGCACCCGACCGCGACCGTCGAGCACGAGGCAACCACCTCGAAGATCAGCGACGACCAGCTTTTCTATTGCCGCAGCCGTGGCATCGGCGCGGAAGACGCGGTGTCGATGATCGTCGACGGCTTCTGCAAGTCGGTGTTCCGCGAACTGCCGATGGAATTCGCGGTGGAAGCCAAGAAGCTGCTGGAAGTGAGCCTCGAAGGCTCGGTCGGCTGACCCAATGAACAACCCGGAATCGAACATGCTCAAGATCGAAAACCTCCACGTATCCGTCGCCGGCAAGGAAATCCTCAAGGGACTGTCGCTCGACGTCCAGGCTGGCGAGGTGCACGCGATCATGGGCCCCAATGGCGCGGGCAAGTCGACCCTCGGCAACATCCTGGCCGGGCGCGAAGGCTATGAGGTCACCGCCGGCACGGTGACGTACGACGGCCGCAATCTGCTCGAGCTCGAACCCGAAGAGCGCGCGGCAGCAGGTGTGTTCCTGGCATTCCAGTACCCGGTGGAGATCCCGGGCGTGAACAACACCTACTTCCTGCGCACCGCCCTCAACGCCCAGCGCAAGGCGCGCGGCGAGAGCGAGCTGGACTCGATGCAGTTCCTGAAGCTGGTGCGGCAGAAGCTCGCCGTGCTCCACCTCAAGGACGAGCTGCTGCATCGCGGCGTCAACGAAGGCTTCAGCGGCGGTGAGAAGAAGCGCAACGAAATCTTCCAGCTGGCCCTGCTCGAGCCGCGCCTGGCGATCCTCGACGAGACCGACTCCGGCCTCGACATCGATGCCCTCAAGGCCGTCGCCGACGGTGTCAACGCGCTGCGCGATGCCGGCCGCGCGTTCCTGGTCATCACCCATTACCAGCGCCTGCTCGACTACATCAAGCCCGACGTGGTGCACGTGCTCGCCGACGGCCGCGTGGTCGAAACCGGCGGCCCGGAACTGGCCTTGCAGCTCGAAGAGCACGGCTACGCCTGGGTCAAGGACCGCATCGCGCCGGCAGCGGCGGCGGCGGTCTGACATGAGCGCCCTGCTCGATTCCTTCGCCACCGCCTTCGATTCGCTTGCCGCGCGCGACGCCGCGGGCCTGCGCGAAAGCCGCGAGGCCGCGCTCGACGCCGCCCTTCGCGACGGCATCCCGCACGCCCGCGTCGAAGCCTGGAAGTACACGCCACTGCGTTCGCTGGAACGGCGCAGCTTCGCCGCCAGCGAGGCAGCGGTGCCGGCCTTCGATGCCGCGCTGCTCGACGGCATCCCGGCGCCGCGCGTCGTCTTCGTCAATGGCCGCCTCGATGCCGTCCACAGCGACATCGGCGGACTCGGTGACGGCATCTCGCTGCAGCCGCTGTCGCAGGTGCTGCGCGAAGGCGAACCGCGCGAGGCGAACTTCCTCGCCCGCCGTTTCGACCGCGCCGATGAGATCTTCGCCCGCCTCAATTCGGCACTCGCCGATGACGGCGTGGTGTTGCGCGCCGACGCCGGCGCCCGCGCCGCGCTGCCGCTGCACCTGGTGTTCATCGGCGCTGCCAGCGACGGCGATCGCGCCTGGCACCTGCGCCATCTGATCGAGTTGCGCGAAGGCGCGTCGCTGACCGTGGTCGAGCATCACGTCGGCGCAGACGCACACAGCCACCTGGCCAATGCGGTGACCCATGTGCACCTCGGCCCTTCGGCGACACTCAACCATGCCCGCGTGCAGGATGAGCGCGCCACCGCCACGCTGATCTCGCGCACCGACGCCGTCATGGCGAAGTCGTCCGAGTATCGTCGGCTCGACCTCGAGCTCGGTGGCGGCCTGTCGCGGCACGAACTCAACGTCGCCCTGCACGGCGATGGCGCCCGGCTGCACGCCAACGGCGTCCTGCTCGCCACCGGCAAGCGCCACCTCGATACCCGCCTGGGCATCGACCATGTCGGCCGCGACGGCAGCTGCGATCTGACCTGGCGCGGGCTCGGCGCAGGTCGCAGCAAGGCCGCTTTCCACGGCGGCATTCTGATCCGCGAAGGCGCCGACGGCACGGCCGCCAACCTGTCCAACAAGAACCTGTTGCTGAGCGAAGGCGCCGAGATCGACACCCAGCCGGTGCTTGAGATCCACGCCGACGAAGTGCAGGCCGCGCACGGCGCCACCGTCGGCCAGCTCGACCCGACCGCCCTGTTCTACCTGCGGACACGCGGCGTACCCGTTGAGCAGGCGCGGGCACTGCTGACCGCTGCGTTCTGCCGCGAGACCCTCGCCGTATTCCACGAGCCAGGCCTGCGCGAGACGCTCACCGCCCGCCTCGATGCCGCCCTGGCCAAGCTGGAGACTGCATGAACGCCTCGCTCGACAGCACCATCGACTGGGCCCGCGTCCGTGCCGACTTCCCGCTGCTGACGCGCCAGGTCCATGGCAAGCCGCTGATCTACTTCGACTCGGCCAACACCGGGCAGAAGCCCGAATCGGTCATTGCCGCGGTCGACGACTTCTACCGCCACCACAACGCCAACGTCAGCCGCGCCGTGCACGCGCTCGGCACCGAGGCCACGGATGCCTACGAGGGCGCGCGCAAGAAGCTCGCGGCGTTTGTCAACGTCCGTCCCGACGAACTGGTGCTGTGCAGCGGCACGACGTTCGCGCTGAACCTGGTCGCCTACTCGTGGGCGCTGCCGCGGCTGCAGCCGGGCGACGCGATCGTGCTCACGCGGATGGAGCACCACGCCAACATCGTGCCTTGGCAGCTGGTCGCGCAGCGCACCGGCGCCGTGATCAAGGTCGCCGAGCTCAACGAACGCGGCGAACTCGACCTCGAGCGGCTGTACGCCCTGCTCACCCCGGACGCGAAGCTGCTCTCGCTGACCCACGTGTCCAACGTGCTCGGCACGGTGAATCCGGTGCGCGAGATCTGCCGCGAGGCGCGCAAGCGCGGCATCGTCACGGTGGTCGACGGCTCGCAGGCGGCGCCGCACCGCGCGCTCGACATCACCTCGATTGGTTGTGACTTCTACGCCTTCACCGGCCACAAGATGTCCGGCCCGACCGGCACCGGCGCGCTGTGGGCGCGACGCGAGCACCTGGCCGCGATGCCGCCGTTCATCGGTGGCGGCGAGATGATCAAGGAAGTGCGCTTCGAAGGCACGGTCTTCAACGACCCGCCGCACAAGTTCGAGGCCGGCACGCCGAACATCGCCGGGTTCATCGGCCTCGGAGCAGCCGTCGACTACCTGTCGGCGCTGGGCATGCACCACATCGAAGCGCGCGAACAGGCGCTGCTCGCCCATGCCACCGAGGAACTGTCGAAGGTCGATGGCCTTCGCATTTTTGGCGAGGCACGCGAGAAGGCGGCGGTGATCAGCTTCCTGGTCGAAGGCGCACACGCGCACGACCTGGCCACCCTGCTCGACCTGGAAGGCGTGGCAATCCGTTCCGGCCACCACTGCGCGCACCCGCTGATGCACCACTTCGGCGTCGCCGCGACCTGCCGCGCCTCGCTGGCCTTTTACAACACCCACGACGAGGTCGACGCCTTCGTTGCGGCGCTGCGCAAGGTACGTAAACTGCTCGCATGAATACTTCCGCCGCCGCGACACTTGAAGCGCCCGCCCTGCTGTTCCGCAACGCCACCCATGCCGACATCGACATGCTGGTCGCGCTGGTCGAGTCCGCTTACCGCGGCGACGCCAGCAAGCAGGGCTGGACCACCGAGGCCGACCTGCTCGGCGGACGCCGCACCGGCGCCGACGACATCCGCGGCTGCATCGATCGCCCGCAGAGCGTGATCCTGGTGGCCGAGCGCGAGGCCGCCGATGGCCGCCGCGAGCTCCTGGCGTGCGCCCATGTCGCGGTTGAGGACGACGCCGGTTACTTCGGCATGTTCTCGGTGAACCCGACCCTGCAGGGCGGCGGCATCGGCAAGGTCGTCATCAACGAGGCCGAGCGCATCGTCCGCGAGGACTGGGGCCTTGCGGCCATGCGCATGACCGTCATCGACGTGCGCGACGAGCTGATCGCCTTCTACGAGCGCCGTGGCTATCACCGCACGGGCATCAAGAAGCCGTTCCCGTACGGCGATGCGCGCTTCGGCGAACCCAAGCGTGACGACCTGCGTTTCGAAATCCTGGAAAAGCCCCTCAACCCATGAGCGACTGGGTCTTCGTCTGCGCCACCTCGCAACTGTTGCCCGGCGAATCGACCGTCGCCTGGGACGGCGACACGCCGATCCTGGTGGTGAATTACGACGGTGACTTCTACGCACTCCAGGACAAGTGCTCGCACGAGGACTTCGAGCTCTCCGCCGGCACGTTCGACGGCGAGGAAGCCACCGTCGAATGCGTGCTTCACGGGGCGAAGTTCGACGTTCGCGACGGCCGGCCGTTGTGCGCGCCGGCCTATGAACCGGTGACGAAGTTCCCGGTCAAGGTCGAGGACGGCGGGGTCTGGACCCGCGACGACCGCGATTGATTCCCTGCTGACCGGGCCCCCAGGCGAACCTCCGCCTGCGTTCGGGCACACCTGACGCCCTCCTGATGAATCTGCCGCCCGCTCGTCGGGCCGGTTGACCGCGCGCGTCGCCTGGCCGATACCACATTCATCTACCGTTGCAAATGGGAATCGCTCTCATTACCATTGCGGTTTGAGCGGCCCACGCCGCACCTCGCCCAGGGATGCCCCCAATGTCCAACAGGAAGTTTGTCGTCTCGCCGCTTGCCGGCGCCCTTGCCGTTGCCATCACGGCGCTGGCCGTCGCTGGCCCCGCCCTGGCCGATCCGGCCGGTGAGCCGCAGGCCAAGGACCTCGACAAGATCGAAGTGCACGGCCAGTACGTCGACAAGCCCTCGTCGGTGAAGTACACCGAGCCGCTGCTCGACACGCCGCAGACGATCACCGTCGTCACCAAGGAAGTGATGGACCAGCAGAACCTGATCGGCCTGCGCGACGTGCTCAGCACCCTGCCCGGCATCACCTTCGGTGCCGGCGAAGGCGGCGGCGGTTACGGCGACAGCATCATCCTGCGTGGATTCAACGCCAACAGCGACATCACCACCGACAACGTGCGCGAAAGCGCCCAGTACAGCCGCACGGACAGCTTCAACCTCGACGCGATCGAACTGATCAACGGCTCCAACTCGGTCTACTCCGGCGCCGGCTCGGTCGGCGGCAACATCAACCTGGTCAGCAAGGCCGCGCGCGAGGGCGACTTCACCGTGCTGCAGGCCGGTGCGGGCACCGACAGCTACGGCCGCATCACCGTCGACAGCAATACCGACTTCGACAACGGCACCGCCTTCCGCATCAACGCGATGGTCCACCAGAACGACGCGCCCGGCCGCGACGTCGAGACCTTCGAGCGCTGGGGCATCGCCCCGTCGCTGGCGTTCGGGCTGGGCAGCGACACGCGCTTCACCCTGAGCTACTTCCACCAGAGCGACGACAACATTCCCCAGTACGGCGTGCCGTACTTCAGCGCTTACGGCGGCCCCCTGCCGGGCGTCGACCCGTCGAACTACTACGGCTACCGCAACATCGACAAGCAGGAGATCGATGTCGACATGCTCACCGGCGTGTTCGAGCACGACTTCAGCGAGCAGATGACGCTGCGCAGCCTCGCCCGCTACCAGCAGGTCGACCAGCTCAGCGTCGTCGACGCGCCGCAGGGCACGTGGTGCCTGGCGGGCGGCATCAATGCGGCCACCGGCCTGGCCTGCCCGCGCCCGCTCACGCCCAACACCTACCAGCCCAGCGGTCCGCGCGGCCATTCGCGCGACACCCGCAACGGCATTGCCATCAGCCAGACCGACCTGACCTCGCGCTTCGCCACCGGCTCGGTCCAGCACGCACTGGTCGCCGGCGTCTCGTTCTCGCACGAGAGCTTCGACCTGGACACGGTCAACCTGCTGCGCAACCCGGACGGCACGCCGGCCGTGCTGCCGATCATGAGCCTGACCAACCCGGACTCGCTCTGGACCGGCCCGATCAATCCGTTCCTGGTCGGCCGCAGCGAAGGCACCCAGGACAACCAGGCCGTCTACGTGTTCGACACGCTCGAGTTCAACGAGCAGTGGATGCTCAACCTCGGTGCCCGCTACGAGCACAACGAGGGCGACAGCGTCAGCTGGAACATCAAGACCTACACCGCGCCGACGGCCGCCAACCCGCGTCCCGACAACACCAACATCGGCACCGTGCTCAGCCGCGCCCCGGTTGCTGCCAACGAGGACGACCTGTTCTCCTACCGCGCCGGCCTGGTCTTCAAGCCCGCCGCGAACGGCACCATCTACGTCTCGTACTCCAACAGCAAGACGCCGTCGAAGGCGTCGGTCAACGGTTCGTGCACGCTGACCAGCACCACCGGCACCGCCAACTGCAACGTCAATCCGGAGACGGCCGTCAACTACGAGATCGGCACCAAGTGGGACATCGCCAACCGCCTGGCGCTGACCGCTTCGGTGTTCCGCAACGACCGCGACCAGTACAAGGTCGCAGACCCGGGCAACCCGCTCAATCCGAGCGGCGAGCAGCAGCTCGACGGCGAAGCGCGCGTGGATGGCGTCACCCTCGGCGTTGCCGGCCAGATCACCCACGACTGGTCGATCTTCGCCAACGTCACCTACCTCGACAGCGAAGTGCTGCAGGGCGTGTCCGACAACTGCATCGCGAACCCGAGCACCGCCTGCGGTAACACCGCAGCCAATCCCGACCCGGTCAAGGGCCGGCCGATCAGCGGCACGCCGGAGCGTTCGGGCAGCCTGTGGACCACGTACGACCTGAACCAGTGGACGTTCGGTTACGGCGTCACCTACCAGAGCGGCTACGAGTACTACACCGGCGTCGGCGCCAACGCGGGCGACATCAAGGGCTACACCACCCACCGCGCGATGGTCGGCTATGACATCAACGAGCGCCTAAGCCTGCAGCTCAATGCCAGCAACCTGTTCGACAAGGAGTACTACATCCGCGTCCGCAACAACGGCTGGTCGACCCCGGGCGATACCCGCTCGGTGGTATTGAGTGCCGCCTACAGGTTCTAATCCGGACCTACCGGATCCCGCGCCGCCCGGCCCTGGCCGGGCGGTCGCATTGAAGGAGCACGAAGATGTTGCTGCAGGTGCCGCAAGTCCTCACCGCCGATCAGGTTGCGCATTGCCGCACGCGGCTGGCGCAGGCCGGCTGGGCCGATGGCCGCATCACCGCCGGCTACCAGTCGGCACAGGCCAAGGACAATGCGCAGCTGCCGGAGAACGACCCGGTCGCGCGCGAACTGGGCGCGCTCGTGCTCGAAGCGCTGGCACGCAACTCCACGTTCTTTTCCGCGGCACTGCCTCAGCGCATCTACCCGCCGCTGTTCAACCGCTACGGCGGCGGCCAGTCGTTCGGTTTCCATGTCGACAATGCGGTGCGCTACGACCGCAGCAGCGGCGGCGCGGAGGCGATCCGCACGGACCTGTCGGCGACGCTGTTCCTGAGCGCGCCGGAGGACTACGACGGCGGCGAACTGGTGATTGAAGACACCTACGGCGTGCAGCGCGTGAAGCTGCAGGCCGGCGACCTGGTGCTGTATCCCGGCACCAGCCTGCACAAGGTCACCCCGGTCACTCGCGGTGAGCGCATCGCCTCGTTTTTCTGGATACAGAGCCTGCTGCGCGAGGATGCGCAGCGGCGGCTGATGTTCGACCTCGACGTCTCGATCCGACGCCTGACCCAGGACGTGCCCGATCACCCCGCACTCGTGCAGCTGACCGGCGTCTACCACAACCTGCTGCGGCGCTGGGCGGAGACCTGACAGCGTGAGCACCTCCTCCGCCGCACCCGACATCGCCGCCCGCCAGCAGCGCCGCGGCTTCTGGCTGCGCACGCTGCACCAGTGGCACTGGATCAGCTCGGCGATCTGCCTGGTGGCCATGGTGCTGTTCTCCATCACCGGCATCACGCTCAACCATTCCAGCGTGATCGAGGCCAAGCCGCAGACACTCAACCGCACCGTGGACATGCCGGCATCGTTGCTGAAGGCACTGGGCACGCGCGAGGAAGGCACGGCACCGTTGCCTGGCAGCGTCGGCGAATGGCTCAACGATGTACTGCCGGTGGCGATCGACGCGCAACCGGCGGAGTGGTCGGCGCAAGAGGTGTATCTGTCGTTGCCCCGCCCGGGTGGCGACGCCTGGCTGAGCATCGACCGGGCCACGGGCGCGGTCGAATACGAGCGCACCACGCGCGGATGGATCGCCTATTTCAATGACCTGCACAAGGGTCGCAACGCCGGCGCCGCCTGGCGCTGGTTCATCGACATCTTCGCCATCGCCTGCCTGGTGTTCTGCATCACCGGGCTGTTCCTGTTGCAGATGCATGCGCGCCAGCGCCCTTCGACCTGGCCCTACGTGGTGCTGGGACTGGTGCTGCCGCTGCTGCTGGCGCTGCTTTTCATCCACTGACGCCGTACGAACCACTCCCCCGGAGATCCCATGCGTGTCCAACTGACCATTGCGCTGAGCGGCCTGCTCGCCCTGCCTGCCTACTCGGCGGAGATCAATCTCAACCTGCAGATCCCGCAGCTCAACGTCGCCGAGTACCACCGCCCGTACGTGGCGATCTGGGTGGAAGGTCCGGACCAGAAGGCGGCGGCCAACCTGGCGGTCTGGTACCAGCAGAAGGCGACGAGCGAAGGTGCCGGCACCAAGTGGCTGCCGGACCTGCGGCAGTGGTGGCGGCGCAGCGGACGCACGCTGAAGGTGCCGGTGGATGGTGTGACCGGCCCGACGCGCCCGGTCGGCAAGCACGCGCTGCAGTTCACCGATCAGCATCCCGAACTGGCGTCGCTGCCAGCCGGCGACTACACGCTGGTGGTGGAAGCCGCCCGCGAGGTCGGCGGGCGCGAGCTGCTCAAGATTCCGTTCAAGTGGCGCGGCGCCAGCGATGGCAGCGCTCAGGGCAGCAGCGAGCTCGGCCTGGTCACGCTGGCCAGCAAGCCCTGATTGCCCGGCAACACTCCCCCTTTCCGTCTCTGGAGCACTCCGCATGAAGCTGACCTTCAAGTTCGCAGCACTCGCACTCGCGCTGTCCCTGCCGCTCGCCGCGCAGGCCCACAAGGCCTGGCTGGAGCCGTCGCAGACGGTGCTGGCCGGCAACAACCCGTGGGTGACGGTCGATGCCGCCGTGTCCAACGACCTGTTCTATTTCAACCACGTGCCGCTGAAGACCGACAACCTGAGCATCACCGCGCCTGACGGCAGCCAGGTCGCCGCGCAGAACAGCGCCACCGGCAAGTACCGCACGGTGTTCGACGTCGAGCTCAAGCAGACCGGAACCTATCGGATCGGCGTGGTCAACGACTACGTCATCGGCCAGTGGGACGAGGACGGCAAGCCCAAGCGCTGGCGCGGTACCGCTGCGGCGTTCGCGACCGAAGTGCCCAAGGGTGCGAAGAACCTGCAGGTTTCGCAGTCGATCAGCCGCGTGGAGACCTTCGTCACCAACGGCTCGCCCAACCAGACCGCGCTCAAGCCCAGCGGCAGCGGCCTCGAACTGGTGCCGGTGACCCATCCGAACGACCTGTTCGTTGGTGAGGAAGCGAAGTTCCGCCTGCAGGTTGACGGCAAGCCGGCTGCCGGCATCGAGGTCGAGGTCGTGCGCGGCAACACGCGTTACCGCAACGCGCAGGACGAGATCAAGGTCAAGACCGACGCCAAGGGCGAGTTCGCAGTGACCTGGCCGGAAGCCGGCATGTACTGGCTCGAAGCCACCAGCGAGGACAAGAAGACCACGGTGCCCAAGGCCAAGCAGCGCCGCCTGGGCTATGTCGCCACGCTGGAAGTGCTGCCGCAGTAATCCGTCGAAGCACAACAATGCAAGCTGCCATCCAGAACCGTGGTGCCGTTGATGTTCTTGGCGGCGCCACCATGGGCACGACCTGGTCGGTGAAGCTGGTGGCCCAGCGCCACACCGACCTGCACGTGCTGCACTCGCGCGTCCAGGCGCGCCTGGATGGCGTGGTCGCGCAGATGAGCAACTGGACGACCCACTCCGACCTGAGCCGCTTCAACGCCGCTGCCGCCGGCACCTGGCACGCGCTGCCGGACGACTTCTGGGCGGTGCTGTCGTGCGCGCTCGACATCGCGCGTGCCAGCGATGGCGCATATGACCCGACCATCGGCGCCATCGCGGATGCATGGGGGTTCGGCCCCTCCGGTCGTCATGTCACGCCGCGCCAGGTGTCCGCCGAGGTGCTCGCTGCGATGGGCTGGCAGCGCATCGTCGTGGACGCGGCAAGCAGGCGCGTCCAGCAACCCGGCGGTACGCAGCTGGATCTGTGTGCGATCGCCAAGGGCTTCGCCGTGGATGCGGTTGCCGCGCAGCTGCAGGCCGACGGTATCGACAGCGCGCTGGTCGAAGTCGGCGGCGAGCTGTTCGGTCGCGGCCGCAAGCCGGACGGCAGCCCATGGCGCGTGATCGTCGAAGCCTGCGCTGGCGACGAGGAGGATGCGAACGAAGCACGCGTCCTCGCGCTCGATGGCCTGGCGGTCGCCACCTCCGGCGATCGCTGGAACGTCGTGGAGCGCGACGGTCAGCGCTTCAGCCACACCATCGATCCGCGCAGCGGCCGTCCGGCACAAGAGGGTCCCGCAGCGGTCACTGTGGCGGCCGCCAGTGCAATGCTCGCCGACGGCTGGGCCACGGCATTGACGGTGATGGGCGTGGAAGCCGGGCACGCACTGGCCTGTGAGCGCGGGCTGGCGGCGCGATTCGTCGTCGCCGCGGCCGGTGCCCCCCATGAGCGCATGACGCCGGCGTTCGCGGAACTGCTGCAGTCTTGAGCACGGTGACCGCCACTTCCCGGGCATGGCTCGGCAACGCGCTGGCGCTGGTCGCCCTGCTGGTGCTCGCGCTCGCGTTCGGGCGCTGGCAAACCGATGCATGGTGGCTGGCATCACCCAGGCTTGGGCGCTGGCTGCTGGCCGCGATCGTGCTGCTGGCTTACCTGGGCATCTGCGCGTCCTTCATCGCGAAGGCACGTACGCAGGCGCGATCGCAGTCTCTCGCGGGCGATGACGGCGCCGGCAGCGATGCCGTCCTTCTGGCGTGGGCCAGCCAGACCGGGTTTGCGCAGCAGTTGGCCGCACACACGGCCGAGGCATTGCGCGGCGCGGGCATGCTTGTCCGCTCGATGCCGCTGCACCGTGTCGATGCCAACGTCCTGCGCAGCCACCGGCGCGCACTGTTCATTGCCAGCACGACCGGCGAGGGTGACCCGCCGGACCACGTGCTCGGATTCACCCGGCACGTGCTGGACAAGTCGATTCCGCTGGACGGGCTCGAGTACGCCGTGCTCGCGCTCGGCGATCGCGCCTACGAGCAGTTCTGCGGCTTTGGACGTCGCCTCGACCAGTGGCTCCACCACCACGGTGCCAGACCGTTGTTCGACCGCATCGATGTCGACGCCGGCGACGCGGGTGCCCTGCGGCATTGGCAGCACCGGCTGGGACAGCTCAGCGGTCACGCCGACTTCAGCGACTGGAGCGCGCCGGCCTATCAATCCTGGCGCCTCGGCGAGCGCCGCTGGCTCAATCAGGGCAGCATCGGCGGCCCGGTCTACCACGTGCCGTTGGTGCCGGAAGACCGCGCCAACCTCGACTGGAGCGCAGGTGACATCGCCGAGATTGGCCCGCGTCATCCGACCGACCTGGTCGCCGGCTGGCTTGCCGGTTGCGGGCTCGATGGCGGTGCCACGGTCAAGGTGGGTGATGCGAGCGAGACGCTGGCGAACGTACTGTCGAGGTCGCGCCTTCCGACGCTGCGCGATGTGATGGGCCAAGGCGCGCAAACGGTGGTCGACGGCCTGCAACCGCTTCCGCATCGCGAATACTCGATCGCCTCGCTGCCCGCCGACGGCAGCCTGCAGTTGCTGGTCCGACAGATGCGTCATCCCGATGGCCGCCTCGGCACGGGCAGCGGCTGGTTGACGGACTACGCCGCGCCAGGCGGGCCCATCGATCTGCGCATTCGCCGCAACCCCTCCTTCCATCCACCTGCCGATGACCTACCGGTGGTGCTGATCGGGAACGGCACCGGGCTGGCCGGCCTGCGCGCCTTGCTGAAGGCGCGAATCGCAGCCGGCCATCACCGCAACTGGCTGCTCTTCGGCGAGCGCCAAGCCGCGCATGACCTTCACTACCGCGACGAAATCGAGGCCTGGTTGCGGGAGGGACGCTTGCAGGAACTCGACCTGGCGTTCTCCCGCGATGACCCTTCACGTCGCACGTATGTGCAACACCTGCTGCTCGGGAAGATCGAGCAGCTGCGTGCGTGGATCGCACAGGGCGCATCCGTCTACGTCTGCGGCAGCCTGGAAGGCATGGCACCGGAAGTCGATGCGGTGTTGCGCGAAGCGATTGGCCTGGACGCGCTGGAAACCATGGCCGCCAACGGCCGCTACTGCCGCGACGTGTACTAGTCCGCGTGAGGTGCCGGCGTGAGTTGCCGGCGTGCAGCCCTATGCCCGCAGCGACTCGATCCGGATCAACAGGGCTTCACCGCCACCGTCCAGCACATGCCGCACGCGCTGCGATCCGGCGGCAATGATCGCGGTGTCCGCTGCTGCCAGCGCCGGCAGGCCGGAGTCGTCGGCAAACCTTGCCTGCCCGGCGATCAAATGCACGACCCACGTGCTGTCGGGCTCGGCGAACAGCACCATCGGCCCAACCAGTGGCCGATGCCACAGGTCCGCGCGCACCCGCTCACGACGCCACATCAGGTTGAAGTCGTGCGTGGGGCCATCGACCAGCTCGCCGGTGACGGAGCGCTCACCGGCAAATCGCAGGCGATCGTGGGGCGGCAGCAGCGCTTTCTCTTCGCCGTCGTCGAACCGCAGTCGCAAGCCATTGCCCGCCAGCAGCACCAGCTCGCGGTCGATGCCGGGAAACGAGGAGAACGGCGCGTCACGTTCGATCTCGGCGATCGACAGGCGCCAGTCCCACGGGGCGTCTGCTGCCGGGACATGCGCATGGATCTCGCGCGTCCATCCCATCTGGTTTCGCCAGCGCTCGCGCCGGTACTCGTTGGCCGGGATCACCCACGACCGGCTGCTGCGTTCGGGTGCCATCACTGGTGATGTCGCCTGTACGGGAACTTGTGACCGACAGTCTAGCGGCGCCGGCAGAGGGAGTGCGGCGGCAGGCGGCCCGCAATCGCGTTGTGGTGCACAGAACAAGGCGCCACCCCGTCGCAGTCCGTTGCAGCGGGGTGGCAGTACTTCCTTGTCCAGGGATCTCCCCTGAGTCCCTTCGGGCATCCATGCCAGCCCACCTGCCGTCACCGTCCGCGCGAACGATCCCGGCAGGAGACTTTCAGCGGCTCGCCGTCCTGGCAGGCACCGGCTGCTTGGGCGCTGCCGGTTTGGGCGCCGCCGGTTTTGGCACGGGCCTGACGGCCGCGGGCTTTGCCGGCGCTGGCTTGCCGGCGGTCACCGGCTTCACCGGGACCGCAGCGGCGCCGGATAGCACGATGCGATCGAGGTTCTTCTCGACGGTCTTGAGGCCGACGCCCTTGACCTTCGCCAGCTGCTCGGCGCTGCGGAACGGCCCGTTCGCCTTGCGATAGGCCACGATTGCCTCGGCCTTGCCGCGCCCGATGTTGACCATCACCCGGTCGATGGTGGCGGCGTCGGCGGTATTGATGTTGACCTTCTCGGCGGCGTTGACCGTGGCCGCGACCAGCAGTGACAGCAGTAAAGAAAGCAGCAGCGGCAGGACCCTTCTGGCGGGTGTTTGCATGGTGAAGCTCCATGGGTTGAGGTGGGATTCCGTTCCTGGCCGCGCTGTCGTGGCACGCGATAGCGCGGGCATTCAGTCTCGGCAGGTGCCCGGGGCCGGCCTATCACCACGGGCATCGCAGCCGGCCCGGCCCATCCCTCTGCAAGCGGTCGGGAATGGCCTACTGGCCGGGTTTGCGGGGAAATGAAGCGTCCCGCCGCCCTTGGGCGCGGCGGTTCGGCCACCGGGGAAGCGTAAACTGGCGTTTTCCCCCGTTCCGAGGCCCCCTCCATGGACAGCAGCAAGGTAGATCGATTCGTCAGCGCCAAATGGGATGACGAGATCGTTCCCCAGCTCGTCGAGTACATCCGCATCCCGAACAAGTCGCCGATGTTCGACGCCGACTGGGTCAAGCACGGCTTCATGGAGGATGCGGTCACGCTGATGGAGCGTTGGGCGCGGGCGCAGCCGATCGCCGGCATGCAGGTCGAGGTGGTGCGCCTGGAAGGCCGCACGCCGCTGATCTTCATCGACATTCCGGCCGCCCATGGCGGCAGCAACGACGACTGCGTGCTCCTGTACGGCCACCTCGACAAGCAGCCGGAAATGACCGGCTGGGATCCGCAGTTCGGCCCGTGGACGCCGGTCATCAAGGGCGACCGCCTGTATGGCCGCGGCGGCGCGGATGACGGCTATGCGATCTTCGGTTCGCTCACCGCCGTGCTGGCGCTGCAAGAGCAGCAGCTGCCGCACTCGCGCTGCGTGATCCTGATCGAGGCGTGCGAGGAATCGGGAAGCTACGACCTGCCCGCCTACGTCGACCATCTGGCCGCCCGCATCGGCAAGCCGTCACTGGTGGTATGCCTGGACTCGGGCTGTGGCAACTACGAGCAGCTGTGGTGCACGACCTCGCTGCGCGGCCTGGCCGGCGGCAACTTCACGGTCAAGGTGCTCAGCGAAGGCGTCCATTCCGGCGACGCTTCGGGCATCGTGCCGTCGAGTTTCCGCCTGCTGCGCCAGCTGCTGTCGCGCCTGGAAGACGAGAACAACGGCAAGATCCGCATCGAAGACCTGTACGTCGAGGTTCCCGCCGAGCGCATGGCGCAGGCGCGCGAAGCGGCGAAGGTGCTCGGCACCGCGATCTTCGACAAGTTCCCGCTGCTGCCCGGCATGAAGCCGATGGCCAGCGACCTGACCGAGCTGGTGCTCAACCGCACCTGGCGTCCGGCACTCTCGGTGACCGGTGTCGATGGCATGCCGCCGCTGGCGTCGGCGGGCAACGTGTTGCGCCCGCACACCGCGGTGAAGCTGTCGCTGCGTCTTCCGCCGACCCTGGATGGCAAGCGCGCGGGCGAACTGCTCAAGGACGTGCTGCTGCGTGATCCGCCCAATGGCGCCCAGGTCACCCTCGACCTGGAAAAGTCGTCCAGCGGCTGGAATGCGCCGGCCCAGTCGCCGTGGCTGACCAAGGCCATCGACGCGTCGAGCCGCGAGTTCTTCGGCCAGCCGGCGATGTACATGGGCGAAGGTGGCTCGATTCCCTTCATGGGCATGCTCGGCGAGAAGTTCCCGGGCGCGCAGTTCATGATCACCGGCGTTCTCGGCCCGCACAGCAATGCGCACGGCCCCAACGAGTTCCTGCACATCCCGATGGGCAAGCGGGTTACCGCCTGCGTGTCGCGCGTGATCGCCGAGCACCACCTGGCCAGCCAGCGTGGCGAGACGACCGGCGTGGCCGCGGTGGCCGGTGGGCAGGAGCGTGGCGACCACGGTTGCTGCTGACGGGCCTGATCACCATCCCGGACCACACCGGGCGGACTGTCCCTCCCCTCAACGGGGAGGGAGAACCGCAGTGCTAGGATGCGCTCGCGTCACCAACCAATCAGGAGGGAGCGATATGGGCAGCATCGTCTATACGATCATCATTGGTGCGGTCATTGGTGTCCTTGCACGTTTCTTCAAGCCTGGCGCGGATCCGATGGGATGGATCCTCACGATCCTGCTCGGCATCACCGGCGCCTACATCGGCAGCCTGTTGTATTCCGGCGCCGGCTTCATCGGCTTCATCGTCTCGATCATCTGCGCCGTACTGCTGCTCTTCATCTACGAGTTCATCCGCAGCAAGACCGCCAAACCGGTGGCCTGATTCGCGCAAAAAAAACCCCGGCACTGGCCGGGGTTTTTTCTTGTACGTTCAATCCAGCAGGTAATCGATGACACGCTGCGCCAGGTCCTCCGCGGTGTCGTTCACCGTGTCCAGCTTCAGCTCGGCTGCCTCCGGGACTTCATAAGGCGAATCGATACCGGTGAAGTTGAGCAGCTGGCCGGCGCGCGCTTTGGCGTAGAGGCCCTTCACGTCGCGCTTCTCGGCCACCGCCAGCGGGGTGTCGATGAACACTTCGACGAACTCGCCGCTGTCGAACAGCTCGCGCGCCATGCGGCGTTCGGCGCGGAACGGCGAAATGAAACTGACCAGGACGATCAGCCCGGAGTCGGCCATCAACTTGGCCACCTCGGCGACGCGGCGGATGTTCTCGACGCGGTCCTCATCGGTGAAGCCAAGGTCCTTGTTGAGGCCGTGGCGGACGTTGTCACCGTCCAAGATGAAGGTGTGGTAGCCCAACGTGTGCAGGCGCTTGTCGACCAGGTTGGCGATGGTCGACTTGCCCGAGCCCGACAGGCCGGTGAACCACAGCACGCGCGGCTTCTGGCCCTTGATGCGGGCACGTGCCGTCTTGTCGACGTCCAGGTGCTGCCAGTGGATGTTGCCGGCGCGGCGAAGCGCGAACTCGAGCGTGCCCGCGGCGACCGTCGCATTGCTCTGCCGGTCGATCAGGATGAAACCGCCCAGCGTGCGGCTGTCGGCGTAAGCCTCGAACGGCACGGGCTGGTCGAGGTAGAGGTTGCAGTAGCCGACCTCGTTGAGTTCCAGGTGCTTGGCGGCCAACGGCTCCTGCGTGTTCACGTCGATCTTGTGCTTGATCTCGGTGACGCTGGCGCTGACGGTGCGCGTGCCGATCTTCAGCCAGTACGGCCGGCCCGGCAGCAACGCCTGCTCGCCCATCCACAGCATGTGCGCGGCAAACTGATCGGCGACCTGCGGCGGCTTGTGCGCGTCGGCAATGATGTCGCCGCGGCTGATGTCGAGCTCGTCCTGGAGCGTCAGCGTCACCGCCTGGCCTTCACCGGCAAGCGCGAGGTCGCCGGTCGCAGTGACGATCCGCGCGACCTTCGAGCGACGGCCCGACGGCAGCACCACGATCTCGTCGCCTGGTCGCACCGCACCGGCCGCAATGGTGCCGGCAAAGCCGCGGAAATCCTGGTCGGGCCGGTTGACCCACTGCACCGGCAGGCGGAAGCCGATGTCGGCATCACTGCGGCTGGCGTCGACGTTTTCCAGATACTCGAGAACGCTGGGGCCGTCATACCACGGCGTGTTCGCCGAGCGCTCGATCAGGTTGTCGCCCTGCAGCGCCGACAGCGGCACCGCCTGCACGTTGGCGATACCCAGGTGATCGGCCAGCGCGCGATAGCCGGCGACGATCTCGTCGAACACGGCGAAGTCGAAGCCCACCAGGTCCATCTTGTTAACCGCCAGCAACACGTGACGGATGCCCAGCAGCGAGGCGATGTAGGTGTGCCGGCGTGTCTGCGCCAGCAGGCCCTTGCGCGCATCGACCAGGACCACGGCAACGTCCGCGGTGGATGCGCCGGTGGCCATGTTGCGCGTGTACTGCTCGTGGCCCGGGCAATCGGCGACGATGAACTTGCGCTTGTCGGTGCTGAAGAAACGGTAGGCAACGTCGATCGTGATGCCCTGCTCGCGCTCGGCGGACAGGCCGTCCAGCAGCAGGGCGTAGTCGATCTCGCCGTTGCGCGTGCCGTGGCGGCGGCTGTCGGATTCCAGCGCCGACAGCTGGTCGTCGAACAGCGCGCGGCTTTCGTACAGCAGGCGCCCGATCAGCGTGCTCTTGCCGTCATCGACGCTGCCGCACGTGATGAAGCGCAGCAGGCCCTTGGTTTCGTGGCGCTGGAGGTAGGCGGCGACTTCGGCGGCGGCGGCTTCGGAGGCAGCGGAATCCGGGACGGCGAGGTCGGAGGCGTTCGTGATGCCCATCAGAAGTAGCCCTCCTGCTTCTTCTTCTCCATCGACGCGGTCGGATCGTGGTCGATCACGCGACCCTGGCGTTCGGACGTCGTGGCCACCAGCATTTCGGCAATGATCTTCTCCAGCGTGTCGGCCTGCGATTCGATCGCGCCGGTCAGCGGATAGCAGCCCAGGGTGCGGAAACGCACCTGGCGCAACTGCGGGGACTCACCCTCGCGCAGCGGCAGACGCTCGTCGTCGACGAGGATCCACGCGCCGTCGCGGTCGACCACCGGTCGCTGCGCGGCGAAGTACAGCGTCGGCACCGGGATCTTCTCGCGATAGATGTAGAGCCAGATGTCCAGCTCGGTCCAGTTGGACAGCGGGAACACACGCACCGACTCGCCCTTGTGGATTCGGGTGTTGTAGAGGCTCCACAGTTCCGGGCGCTGGCTCTTCGGGTCCCAGCGGTGCTGCGCGCTGCGGAACGAGAAGATCCGCTCCTTGGCCCGCGACTTCTCCTCGTCGCGACGCGCGCCGCCGATGGCGGCATCGAAGCCGTGGTGGTCCAGCGCCTGCTTCAGCGCCTGCGTCTTCATGACGTCGGTGTGCACGGTGGCGCCGTGGCTGATCGGTCCGATCCCCTGCGCCACGCCGTCGGGATTGGTGTGAACGCGCAGCTCGACGCCGGTCTCGTCGGCCCGGCGATCGCGGAAGGCGATCATCTCCCGGAACTTCCAGCCAGTGTCGACGTGCAGCAACGGGATGGGCGGCTTGCGCGCCGGCGCGAACGCCTTCAGCAGCAGGTGCAGCAGCACCGAGCTGTCCTTGCCGATCGAGTACAGCAGTACCGGATTGCGGAATTCGGCGGCCACCTCCCGCAGGATGTGGATGCTCTCGGCTTCGAGGCGGTCGAGGTGGCTCAGGTCGACAGGCAGGGTCATCGTCGGTGGGTTGGGTTGCGGGACGCCAGGGCGGGATGCGTCCAGCCAGGGGCGGTCGCGGCTATCT
>DATDBI010000235.1:0-13480 GCA_036524915.1 Lysobacter sp.
GTACGAGTTCATCCGCTCGTACTCGCGCGCCGGCGAATCGCAGGTGATGTTCATCGCCAAGGACTCGCTGCGCTCCAAGGACATCGGCCCGCTGTGGTACCAGGTGCGCAAGAAGATCGGCGACATCCGCCCGACCTTGCCCAGTGACGTCGTCGGGCCGTTCTTCAACGACGAGTTCGGCGACACCTTCGGCAACATCTATGCGCTCACCGGCAAGGGCTTCGACTACGCCGTGCTGAAGGACTACGCCGAGCGCGTGCAGCTGGCACTGCAGTCGCAACCCGACGTCGGCAAGATCGAGCTGTTCGGCGTGCAGGACGAGAAGGTCTGGATCGAGCTGTCCAACGTCAAGCTGGCCACGCTCGGCATTCCGGCATCGGCGGTGCAGCAGGCGCTCGACGAACAGAACGCGATGGTGCCGGCCGGTTTCTTCGAGACCGGCAGCACCCGTGTCCCGCTGCGCGTCGGCGGCAAGTTCAAGTCGGTCGAACAGATCCGCGAGTTCCCGATCCGCGTCGGCGACCGCACCTTCCGCCTGGCCGACGTCGCCGACGTGCGCCGCGGCTTCTCCGATCCGCCGGCACCGCGCATGCGCTTCATGGGCGAGGACGCGATCGGCATTGGCGTGGCGATGAAGGAGGGTGGCGACATCCTCAAGCTCGGCAAGACTCTGGAAGGCGAGTTCGCACAACTGCAGAAGACGCTGCCGGCAGGCATGCAGCTGCGCAAGGTCGCCGACCAGCCGGCCGCGGTGGAGGAGTCGGTCGGCGAGTTCATCAAGGTGCTGACCGAGGCCGTCGCCATCGTGCTGCTGGTGAGCTTCTTCTCGCTCGGCCTGCGCACCGGCCTGGTGGTGGCGCTGTCGATCCCGCTGGTGCTGGCGATGACCTTCGCGGTGATGTCGTTCTTCGGCGTCGGCCTGCACAAGATTTCACTGGGCGCGCTGGTGCTGGCGTTGGGCCTGCTCGTCGACGACGCGATCATCGCGGTGGAGATGATGGCCATCAAGATGGAGCAGGGCTTCAGTCGCCTGAAGGCCGCGGCGTTCGCGTGGGAAAGTACGGCATTCCCGATGCTGACTGGCACCCTCATTACCGCCGCCGGCTTCCTGCCGATCGCCACCGCACGCTCGAGCACCGGCGAATACACCCGCTCGCTGTTCGAGGTGGTGACCATCGCGCTGGTGGTCTCGTGGGTCGCCGCGGTTGCCTTCATTCCGTACCTGGGCGACAAGCTGCTGCCCGACTACGGTCACGCCGCGCCGCCGCCGAAGCCCGGTTCGCTGCCCGCGCGCTGGCACGCCTTCCGCGAGCGCCTGGCTGACCGCTTCCCCGCGTTCCACGACTACCTCGCGCCGAAGCCGCCGATCGACGGCCACGTGCACGACCCGTACGCCAGCAAGTTCTATACGCGCTTCCGCGGCTGGGTGACCTTCTGCGTGCGCCGCCGCTGGCTGGTTATCGCGATCACCATTGCCGCGTTCGTCGCGTCGGTGTTCGCCTTCCGCTTCGTGCCGCAGCAGTTTTTCCCCGACTCCACGCGCCCGGAACTGATGGTCGACATCGAACTGGCCGAAGGCAGCTCGCTGCGCGCGACCGCCGAGCAGTCCGAGCGGTTGGAGAAGGTCCTGGCCGGCCGCAAGGATCTCGCAAGCTACGTGTCCTGGGTCGGCACCGGCTCGCCGCGCTACTACCTGCCGCTGGACCAGCAGTTGCCGGCGGCCAACTTCGCCCAGTTCGTGCTGACCCCGAAGAGCCTGGAGGCGCGCGAGGATATCCGCCACTGGCTGATCGAGGATGTGTTCAAGCGCTTCCCCGAATTGCAGATGCGGGTAACGCGCCTGGAAAACGGCCCGCCGGTCGGTTACCCGGTGCAGTTCCGCGTGTCCGGCGAGCACATCGACCAGGTCCGCAAGATCGCCGCCCAGGTGCAGCAGAAGATCCGCGCCAACCCGCATGTGGTCAACGTCAACTTCGACTGGGACGAGCCCAACAAGGTCGTGCGCCTGGTCGTCGACCAGGAACGCGCCCGCGCGCTGGGCGTCAGCTCGGCGCGACTGGCGCAGTTCCTGTCGAGCTCGCTGTCCGGCTCGCACGTCAGCACCTACCGCGAAGGCAATGAACTGGTCGAGATGCTGTTGCGCGGCCCGGCCGAGGAACGCCTGCGCCTGGAGATGCTCAGCAGCCTGATGGTGCCGACGCAGAGCGGCCAGAGCGTGCCGCTGACGCAGATCGCCACCCTCGAATACGGTTTCGAGGACGGCATCATCTGGCACCGCGACCGCAGCCCGACCATGACCGTGCGCGCCGACATCTACGATGGCACGCAGCCGGCCACCGTGACCGCGCAGATCTCGCCGACGCTGGACGAACTGCGCGCCAAGCTGCCGTACGGCTACTCGATCGACGTCGGTGGCAGCGTCGAGGATTCCGCGCGCGGGCAGAACTCGATCGTCGCCGGCGTGCCGCTGTTCCTGTTCGCGGTGTTCACCCTGCTGATGATGCAGCTGCGCAGTTTCTCGCGCAGCTTCATGGTGCTGCTGACCGCGCCGCTGGGGCTGATCGGCGTCACCTTGTTCCTGCTGGTGTTCCGCGTGCCATTCGGCTTCGTCGCGATGCTGGGCACGATCGCGCTGTCGGGCATGATCATGCGCAACTCGGTGATCCTGGTCGACCAGATCGAGCACGACATCGGGGCGGGAGCGGAGCACTGGCAGGCGATCGTCGAAGCGACCGTGCGCCGCTTCCGGCCGATCGTGCTGACCGCGCTGGCGGCGATCCTGGCGATGATCCCGCTGTCGCGCAGCGCGTTCTTCGGGCCGATGGCGGTGGCGATCATGGGCGGTCTGACGGTGGCGACGTTCCTGACGCTGCTGTTCCTGCCGGCGCTGTACGCCGCGTGGTTCAGGGTGAAGGCGCCGACGAGCTGAGTAGCTACCAGCCCCAGGGTGCCGGCGGTGCCGGCACCGGGCGGGTCAGGTCGAACTCGATGCGGAAGCGGCGGCCCGGACGCGAGCGTTCGTAGGCGGCAATCCGGCCCGGTTCGATCTCCAGCGTCCACACGTTGCTGATCGAGTCGCTGCGCTCGTTGCGCGCGAACATCGCCTTGGACTGGGCATCGGCCGGAAACGTCTGGCGGGTGGCACTGCCGCGATCGACCGTGCTGCCGCCGTACATCGACAGCAGCTCCAGGCTGCCATCGCGCTGGCGACGGTCGTGGTCGAGGGTGAGGCCGGAGCTGGTGCGCGTCAGCAGCAGCGTGCGCGAATGGTCATCGCCTACGTGGAAGGGGATGGCAATGCGGTCGTGCTCGCACTGGCGCACATGCATGATCAGCGCCTTGCCGGCATACGGGTCGCCCGGCGTCGGTGGATCATCGATCACGATCCGGCCGGCAAACGCTTTGCCGCACAGCGCCTGGAGGTTGGCGAAGAAAAGGTCGGCAGGCTGCCCGCGGTTGGCCGCCGGCATCGGCTCATCGTCCGCGGAAGGCGCGGACCGGCATGCCGGCAGAAGCAGCAGGGCGGTGAAGGCGAGTGCAGCAAGGCGGAGGGTACGCGTCATGCGCGCACCCTATCCGCGCCGCCGTGACTGCGGTATCAAGCTGGGCCGCCGGGCCGGCTGGGCCGGGCCGGCGGCAACGGAACCTTCAGTCGCGCATCACCACCGGCTCACATTCGATCTCCAGCTGCGCCAGCACCGCGGCCGTCGCTGCCTGGGTGCCGACGCCTCGCCCGGCCGCGGCGATGTCGGCGGTGAACACGCCGGCGTCGAGCGCCGCAGCCACCGCCTTTTCGATGCAGCTCGCTTCGCTTTCCAGGCCCAGCGAATGACGCAGCAGCAGGGCCGCGCTGAGGATGGTCGCGTAAGGATTGGCGCTGCCCAGGCCGGCGATGTCCGGTGCCGAACCATGGATCGGCTCATAGAGCCCGACCCGGCCCTCGCCCAGCGACGCCGAAGGCAGCAGCCCGAGCGAACCGGCCAGCATCGAGGCCTCGTCGGTGAGGATGTCGCCGAACATGTTCTCGGTGACGATCACGTCGTACTCGCGCGGCTTGGCGAGCAGGTGCATGGCCATCGAATCGACCAGCTGGTGTTCGAGGGTGATGTCGGGGAACTCCTCCCGCACCACACGCGTCGTGACCTCTCGCCACAGCCGTGAGGTCTCGAGGACGTTGGCCTTGTCGACCGAGGTGACGTGGCCGCGACGCTCGCGCGCCAGCGTGCAGGCGCGGCGGACCACGCGTTCGATCTCGGCCACGGTGTACTCGCACAGGTCGCTGGCCGAGGCCTCGCCACGCTGCTTGGCGCCGAAGTAGATGCCGCCGGTGAGCTCGCGCACGACCACCAGGTCGACACCGTTGAGCAGGTGCGGCTTGATCGGCGATGCACCGAGCGCGGCCGGGTGCGGCTTCACCGGGCGCAGGTTGGCGTACAGCCCCATGGCCTTGCGGATTGCCAGCAGGCCCTGTTCGGGCCGGACCGCGGCCTTCGGGTCCGACCACTTCGGGCCGCCGACGGCCCCGAGCAGGACGGCATCGGCGCGCCGCGCAGCGGCCAGCGTCTGCGGCGGCAGCGGCGTGCCGGTCGCATCGATGGCGGCGCCGCCAATGAGGTGCTGCTCGAAGCGGAAGACGTGGCCGTAACGTTGCGCGACCGCGCGCAGCACCTCGACTGCGGCGGCGGTAACCTCCGGGCCGATGCCGTCGCCGGGAAGAACGACGATGTCAGCTTGCATGGACGGGCTCCTGGTTGGATTGCGGGTTGGCGAGGCGTTGGCGCGCCGACTCGAAGCTGGCGATCGATTCGTCCTGGCGGAGCAGGTAACCGAGCTGGTCGACGCCTTCGAGCAGGCAGGTACGGGCGAATGCGTCCAGCGGAAACTCGACACGGCTGCCACCGGGCAGGATCACGCACCGTGCGGCAACGTCGATGCGCAGCTCGATGCCCGGGCGGTCGAGCAGCTCGTCGACGACCGATTCGTCCAGCACGATCGGCAACAGGCCGTTCTTGAGCGCGTTGCTGCGGAAGATGTCGGCGATCTCGGCGCTGATCACCGCCCGCAGGCCGAGGTCGGCCAAGGCCCACGGCGCATGCTCGCGCGACGACCCGCAACCGAAGTTGCGGCCGGCGACGAGGATGCTGGCGCCGGCGTTCTCCGCGCGGTTGAAGGCGAAGTCCGGATTGAGCGAGCCATCGGCCAGGCGCCGCCAGTCATTGAACGCGAACTGGCCCAGGCCCTTGCGCTGCGTGGTGGTGAGGAACCGCGCCGGGATGATCTGGTCGGTGTCGATGTTGCGCTCGCGCAGCACGACCGTGCGCGAGGTGAGTTCGGTAAAGGGACGCATCATGCGACCTCCAGTACGTCGGCCGGTTGCGTCGGCGCGGGGGTCAGGTACGGCCGCGGATCGGTGATTTCTCCTGCCACCGCGCAGGCAGCCGCTGTGAGAGGCGAGGCAAGCACCGTGCGCGCGCCCTTGCCCTGGCGACCCTCGAAGTTGCGGTTGCTGGTGGACACCGCCAGCTGGCCCGGTCCCACCAGATCACCGTTCATGGCGATGCACATCGAGCATCCGGGTTCGCGCCACTCCGCACCGGCGGCACGCACTACCACGTCGATGCCTTCCGCCTCGGCCTCGCGCTTCACCTGCTCCGAGCCCGGTACGACCAGCATGCGCACGCGCGGGTGCACGCGGCGCCCGCGCAGCACGCTGGCGGTTTCGCGCAGATCCGACAGGCGCGAGTTGGTGCAGCTGCCGACGAAAACCACGTCGACCGGCCGGCCGGCCAGCGCGGCCCCGGCCTGCCAGCCCATGTAGTCACGCGCCTTGGCTTCGTCGCTGCCGCTGCCGGCAGGCACCTGCGAAGCAATCGCGGCGACCTGGCCGGGGTGCGTGCCCCAGGTCACCGTGGGCTGGATGTCGGCCGCATCGATGCGGACCTCGCGGTCGAACCGGGCGCCATCGTCGGTATGGAACTGCTGCCACTGCGCGACCGCCGTGTCGAAATCGGCACCTTGCGGCGCGCGCGGGCGCCCGCGCAGGTAGTCGAAGGTGACCTCGTCGGGCGCGACCAGGCCCGCTCGCGCGCCGGCCTCGATCGACATGTTGCACACGGTCATGCGCTGCTCCATCGACAGCGCGCGGATGGTGGAGCCCCGGTACTCGATGACATGGCCGGTGCCGCCATTGACGCCGATCACGCCGATCACGTGCAGGATCAGGTCCTTGGCGCTGACGCCCGGAGCGAGCGTGCCGTCGATGGTGATCGCCAGCGTCTTCGCCTTTCGCTGCAGCAGGCACTGCGTCGCGAGCACGTGGCCGACCTCGCTGGTGCCGATGCCGAACGCGAGCGCACCGAAGGCGCCGTGGGTGGCGGTGTGGCTGTCACCGCAGACGATGGTCTGGCCCGGCTGGGTCAGCCCCAGTTCCGGTCCCATGACGTGGACGATGCCGCGCTGCGGGCTGTCGTAGTCGAACAGCTCGACGCCAAAGCGAGCGCAGTTCTCACGCAACCTGTCGACCTGTGCGCGTGCCTCGTCGTTGACGTACGGGTGCTGGCCGTCGATGCCGGCAGGCAGGGTCGGCGTGGAGTGGTCGAGCGTGCCTTTGGTCCGCTCGGGGCGCCGCACCGGCAGGCCGCGCTCCTGGAGTTCGGAGAATGCCTGCGGTGACGTCACTTCGTGGATCAGGTGCAGGTCGACGTAGAGGGTGGCGGGCGCAGTCTCGCTTTCGGGCGTGACGACGTGGGCGTCCCACAATTTGTCGAAGAGGGTTCTGGGTGCGTGGCTGGTCATTGGCTGGCTTGTGGTTGATCTTTGACGCCCGTCTGCGAATGCGACGACGGGTTGGGAGGTAGGTGGTCTAGGCGATCGCGGCCGCTCGGCGCTCGGGTTCGACCGCGCTGGCAGCACGCGTCCGCATCACCCGGTTGGCTATGTCCAGCCACGCCAGCGCGCTGGCTTCGAGGATGTCGGTGCTGGTGCCGGAACCGGTGACCTCGACGCCGTCGATGCGCGCGACCAGGCTCGCCTGGCCCTGTGCGTCGTCGCCGGTGGTGACGCTCGACACCTGGTAGCTGTCGATCTCTAGCGCCAGGCCGGTGGCGCGGGCCAGTGCCGCGAACAGCGCGTGCACCGGGCCGTCACCGACTGCCGCTTCGCTGACAACGGCGCCATCGGCGTCTACAAGCTGCACGCTGGCGGTCGGCAGGCTGTCCTGGTTCACGCCCGTGCTGACGTGCAGGCGGGCGAGGCGATGGCCGCGCGCGGCGCGGGCGTCGGCTCCCAGCACCAGTGCCTCCAGGTCGGCATCGAACACTTCGCGCTTCTTCTCGGCCAGCGCCTTGAAGCCGGCGAACACGGAGTTGAGCTGCGCCTCGTCGAGGGCGAAGCCCAGCGTCTGCAGGCGGTCGCTCAGCGCGGCGCGGCCACTGTGGCGACCCATCACCATCTGCGACTGCGCCCAGCCGACATCCTCCGGGCGCATGATCTCGTAGGTGCCACGGTGCTTGAGCATGCCGTGCTGGTGGATGCCCGACTCGTGCGCGAACGCGTTCTGTCCGACCACCGCCTTGTTGCGCTGCACGGCCATGCCGGTAATGCGCGACAGCAACCGCGAGGTCGGCACCAGCCGGCGGCTGTCGATGCGGGTGTGCGCGCCGTAGTACTCGCCGCGCACGCGCAGGGCCATCACCAGCTCTTCGAGCGCGCAGTTGCCGGCGCGCTCGCCAATGCCGTTGATGGTGCATTCGACCTGGCGGGCGCCGCCTTCGATCGCGGCCAGCGAGTTCGCCACGGCCAGGCCGAGGTCGTTGTGGCAGTGCGCGGAGAATATGGCCCGCTCCGCGCCGACCACGTTGGCGCGCAGGTACTCAAACAGCGCGCGGATCTCGCTCGGCGTGGTGTAGCCGACGGTGTCGGGGATGTTCAGGGTGCGCGCGCCGGCGGCCACCGCAGCGCTGCAGATCTGCGCCAGGAACTCCGGCTCGGTGCGCAGCGCGTCTTCAGCCGAGAACTCCACATCGTCGGCATGACGCCGTGCCAGCTCGACGCCCATCACCGCGCGCTCCAGCACCTGCTCGCGGCTCAGGCCGAGCTTGTGCTCGCGGTGCAGCGGGCTGGTGGAGATGAACACATGGATGCGCGGATGGACCGTGCCTTCCAGTGCGCGCGCGCAGGCCTCGATGTCGCCCTCGTGGCAGCGCGCCAGCGTTGCAACGGTGGCGCCCCGTACTTCGCGGGCGATGGCGCGCACGGCGCCCATGTCGGTCTCCGAGCTGGCCGGGAAGCCGGCCTCGATCACATCGACGCCCAGCTCGGCCAGGGCATGGGCGAAGCGCAGCTTCTGCGGCGGCGTCATGCTGCATCCGGGCGACTGCTCGCCATCGCGCAGGCTGGTGTCGAAGATACGTACTCGGGAAGCGGGGTCGTTCATGCGGTGAGCTCCTCGTTGCGGGTGCGCACGGCAGCGGCGCGAATGGGTG
Source organism: Lysobacter sp. (assembly GCA_036524915.1). Classification (GTDB taxonomy): domain Bacteria; phylum Pseudomonadota; class Gammaproteobacteria; order Xanthomonadales; family Xanthomonadaceae; genus Lysobacter_J. The sequence goes on from DATDBI010000235.1 coordinate 8,484, forward strand.
GGTTGGAAGCGGTGGCGGGTCGAAGCGTGGTGATGGCCGGCTCCAGTGAGGCCTGCGCCGGCTGCTCGCGATGACGGCGGCGCGGGCGCCTGGGTGCACGTGGCCGCACTTCGGACAGCAGCTGGGCAAGCACGCCGGCATCGAGGTTTCCGCCGGAGACCACCGCGCACTTGCGTTTGCCGGCGACGCGACGGCCGGCGGCGAGGGCCAGCGCACCGGCGCCTTCGGCAATGACGTGTTCTTCCAGCGCCAGCCGCACCAGCGTCTCGCGCAGCTCCGCCTCCCGCACCACGACGACGTCGTCGAGCAGTTGCGCCAGCAGCTGGCGGGTCAGGTGGCCGGGTTCCTTGACGCGGACACCGTCGGCCAGCGTTGCCGCCGGTTCGCGCAGGGAGTGGTCGCCGCGCAGGGCGCGCAGCATCGAATCGACGCCTTCGACCTGCGCGCCGATCACGCGCACGCCCTGCGACTTGAGCGCCAGGACCACGCCGGACGCGAGCCCGCCGCCGCCGATCGGCACCAGCACCACGTCCGGTGCCAGCGCCGCCAGTTCCAGGCCGACCGTGCCTTGGCCGGCGATCACGTCGGGGTCGTCGAATGCCGACAGCACGCGGTAGTCGTTCTGCAGGGCCAGCTCGGCGGCGAATGCCTTGGCTTCGTCGTAACTGTCGCCGTGCAGGCGCACGGTGGCGCCCCAGTGGGCGACGCCGGCAATCTTGGTCTGCGGTGCACAGCGCGGCATCACGGTGATGGCCTGGACGCCAAGCCGGTAGGCGGCCCAGGCCAGACCCTGCGCGTGGTTGCCGGCGGAGGCGGCGATGACCGTGCGGTGGTCGCCACGCTCGCGCGCGGCGAGCAGGGCATTGAGCGCACCGCGAACCTTGTACGAGCCGGTGCGCTGCAGGTTCTCGAGCTTGAGCCAGCAACCGAAGCGCTCGGCGTAGTGGAGCGGGGTCGGCGGCAGGTAACGGCGCAGGCGGGCCTGCGCCGCCAGTACGTCACTGACGTCGACGGAACCGGTTACGTGGGAACTTACGTCGCCGTCCATCGCATCAGACCGCCGTCAGCCAGCCGGCATGCGCCGGCTCTTCGCCGCGCACCACGCGCGCATACAGCGCCGACAGCTCGCGCGTCACCGGGTTGTCCCCAAACTCGCGACGGTCGAGCACGCTGATGGGCGCCGTCTCTGCGGCCGTGCCGCAGACGAACACCTCGTCGGCATCGAGCAGCTCGTGATGGGTCACCGCGCGCGACTGCGCGCCGCCCAGCTTGATCAACGTGTCGCGGGTGATGCCGGGCAGCGCATCGCGATGCTCCACGGCGGTGACCTGGCCATTGCGGACCATGAACACATTGGCGCCGGTGCACTCGACGACATTGCCTTCATCGTCAACGAACAGCGCCTCGTCGAAACCGCGCGACTTGGCCTCGCGCTTGGCCAGGATCGAGTTGACGTAGCCGCCACACAGCTTCAGCGGTGGCAGCGCGCTGGCCGGATTGCGGCGCCATGGCGACACCGTCAGGCGGGTGCGGTCGCCGGCCAGGTGCACGCGCTGGGCCATCGTCGCGACCATGAAGTGCTGGGTCAGCTGCGACACGTCCAGGCCGATCGAACCGGTGCCGAACCACGCCAGCGGGCGGATGTAGGCATCGCGATGGTCGTTGGCGCGCAGCGTCTCCAGCGTGGCTTCGAAGGCGCGGTCGATGTCGAAATCCAGGCCAATCAGGTCGGCGCCCTTGCGCATGCGCTGCAGGTGTTCGGTCAGGCGGAACACCGCGGCACCGTTGCGCGTGGCGTAGCTGCGGATGCCCTCGAACACACCGGTGCCGTAATGCATCGCGTGGGTGGTCAGCGGTGCCTGCAGCGAATCGGCGCTGGCCAGCTCGCCGTCGAACCACAGCATCGGCGCCTCGCTGGGAGTGTCGCGACGACGCGCGTCATCGAGCATCGACAGCGGCATCGCCGTGCCGCGCGAACGCGAGGCCTGCTGGCCGGTGCCCTGTTGCGGCGGGGTGGCGGTCATTGACACGGCGACACCTCCACCGAGAGGCAGTCGTAGAGCTTGGCGAGCTGGCTCTGCAGGCTGGTGTCGGCACGGTCGCCTTCCACAGTCAGGCGCAGGTACCAGCGGTCGCCGTCGGGCTGCGCTTCGCCATCGACTGCGAGCGGGCGGAAGCCGCGGCGTTCGGCGGCGCCCAGTACACGCGCCAGCGCACCTTCGGCCTGACGCAGGGTGAGATCAAGCTGGTATCGCATGGCGGGGGTCCTCGGCGGTGGGGGTGGCAATGGCGTCGCGCGCGTCGGCTTCGGGATCAAGCATCTGCGCGTTGTTGTGGTTGGGCGGCACCAGCGGCCACACGTTCGCGGCCTGGTCGATGGCAACGTGGAGCAGGGCCGGGCCGGGTGCGGCCAGCAGCTGCTGCAACGCGTCCTCGACGCCATCGGCACGATCGACGTGCAGCGCCTGCACGCCGAAGGCGGTGGCGACGGCGACGAAGTCGGGGTTGTCAGACAGGTCGATCTCGGAATAGCGGCGCTCGAAGAACAGCTCCTGCCACTGCCGGACCATGCCCAGCGCCTGGTTGTCGAGCAGCACGATCTTCACCGGCAGTCCGTAGCGCCGCAGCGTGGCCAGTTCCTGCACGTTCATCAGGAATGAGCCGTCGCCGCTGACGCAGACGACCTGCGCCGACGGGTCCTGCATCTGCGCGCCAATCGCGGCGGGCAGGCCGAAACCCATGGCACCGAGCGCGCCGCTGGTCAGGTGCTGGCGCGGCTCTTTCATGCGCCAGTGCTGGGCGACCCACATCTGGTGCTGGCCGACATCGCAGGCGACGATGGCCCGCGGTGCCAGCTCCGACAGGCGCTTGAGCAGCGCCGGTGCGTACACGCTTTCGCCCGGTGCGTCGTAGCGCGCAGCGTGGTCACGCGCGCGCTGCTGGCAGGTCGCGCGCCAGGCACGGCGGGCGACGCCGTTGCGACCGTGCAGGTGCGCGGCGCAGGGCAGGGTCAGCGCGGTCAGGGTAGTGCGGATGTCGCCGCGCACGCCTGCATCGGCGTGGCGCAGCTTGCCGATCTCGCAGGCATCCAGGTCCATGTGGACGACGCGTGCATTCGGCGCGAACTCGGCCAGCTTGCCGGTGGCGCGGTCGTCGAAACGCGCGCCGACGACGATCAGCAGGTCGGCTTCCTGCACCGCCACGTTGGCGGCGCGGCTGCCGTGCATGCCGAGCATGCCGAGGTTGAGCGCGTGCCCGGACGGCAGCGCGCCCAGGCCTTTGAGCGTCAGCACGGTCGGGATCTGGGTGGCATCGACGAACGTGCGGAACGCCGACACCGCATCGCCCAGGACGATGCCGCCACCGCCGTAGACCAGCGGTCGCTGCGCCTGGGAAATCAGCGCCAGGGCCGCATGCAGCGAAGCATCGATCGGCGCCTCGACGTCGTCGATCTGCGCCGGAACGTGCGCCGGTAACTGCGAGGCGTCACCGAACTGCACGTCCTTGGGCAGGTCGATCAGCACCGGGCCCGGGCGACCGGAGCGGGCGATGCGGAAGGCTTCGGCGACCATCCGCGGCAGGTCCTCGACCCGACGCGGCAGGAAGCTGTGCTTGACGATCGGCATGGTCATGCCGAACACGTCCAGTTCCTGGAAGGCATCCGTGCCCATCAGCGCGGTCGGCACCTGGCCGGTGATGACCACCATCGGCACCGAGTCGAGCATCGCATCGGCGATGCCCGTCACCAGGTTCGAGGCGCCAGGACCGGAGGTGGCGACGCATACACCGACGCGCCCGCTTGCTCGTGCGTAGCCATTGGCCGCGAATGCCGCGCCCTGTTCGTGGCGGACCAGCACGTGGCGCAGGTCCGACCCATGCAGGGCATCGTAGAAGGGCATGATCGCGCCGCCCGGATAGCCGAAGAGCGTGTCGACGCCCTCGGTCACCAGAGCCTGCACCAGCCAGCGGGCACCGTTCATCACGCAGCCTCGGTCTGCGCCGGGCGCGCGGTGGTGGCCGCTGCCGGCTGTTGTGGCGATGCCAGCCACTTCATGTTGGCGCGCAGCTTCTTGCCGACGGCCTCGATCGGATGGTCGAGATCGGCCTGCTTGAGCGCCTTGTAGTTGGCGTTGCCGGCGGCGTACTCGGCGATCCACTGGCGCGCGAACGTGCCGTCCTGGATCTCGGTCAGCACCTTCTTCATCTGCGCGCGGGTGTTGTCGTCGACGACGTAGGTGCCGCGAGTGAGCGCGCCGTACTGCGCGGTCTCGCTGATGAACTCGTGCATGCGGGTGATGCCGCCCTCATAGAACAGGTCGACGATCAGCTTCAGTTCGTGCAGGCACTCGTAGTAGGCCACTTCCGGCTGATAGCCGGCCTCGACCAGCGTTTCCCAGCCGGCCTGGACCAGCTTGGTGGCGCCGCCGCAGAGCACGGCCTGCTCGCCGAACAGGTCGGTCTCGGTCTCTTCCTTGAAGGTGGTCTTGATCGCGTTCTGGCGCGCGCCGCCGATGCCCGCGCAGTAGGTCAGCGCGAGCTGCTCGGCATTGCCGCTGCGATCCTGGTGCACGGCGTAGACCGACGGCACGCCGCGACCGATCTCATACTCGCGACGCACCAGCGCGCCCGGACCCTTTGGCGCGACCAGCACGACGTCGAGGTCATCGCGCGGGGTGATCTGGCCGTAGTGGACGTTGAAGCCGTGCGCGAACAGCAGGCAGGCGCCGGGCGCGATGTTCGGCTCGATCACTTCGCCATAGAGCTGCGGCTGGACCATGTCCGGTGTTAGCACGGCAACGAGCTGCGCGCCCTTGACCGCCTCGGCCGGCGTGGTGACGGTGAAACCGTCCGCCCTGGCCTTGATCTCGGTCGGGCCACCCGGGCGCAGACCGATGGTGACGTCGAAGCCGGAGTCGCGCAGGTTCAGTGCATGGGCGCGGCCCTGGCTGCCGTAACCGACGATGGCGACGCGGGGATTGGAGCTGGTGGTCATTGCA